>CALWUU010000001.1 GCA_944384835.1 uncultured Clostridia bacterium
GGCAATAACAAATCAAAAAGCTATTACCATTCAAGTGTCTGCCGAACAAACGAATGACCATGCCTCTGCATTATTAGATACCATGGCCGCTGCGCTTATTTTCTAATAGATAAAAAATCCCCGTTGAAAAGCGTGCTATCCTTAACGGAGAAATCCAAGACAACTGAATAGGATACAGACAAACCGTCCTCAACCAAAAAGGTTGAGGACGGTTTGCTATTTAACGAATTTTTATCTGGATTCTTCGGATTTTTTGTGGTATACATTTGTATTGCTAAACGACAGAAACTGAAAATATGCAGAATAATTTGAAATGATCAAATGAAAGATGTTCTGTTTGTGATACAATGGCTTATTCAGCTAATAAGTATTTTAATTCTCCATTTTAGCAAAAAATTATGGAAATTCGACTGTACGAGTAGTGCTAAGTCCATATTTGTTTGTGAGAATGACGGTAAATGTTTTTGTATCGGATAAATTTATATTGTCTATTTGTATTTGACACTTTTCGATACCCCACCAAGCTGTTTTGTGATTAACCTTTGTCCCATTTACTGTGACTGTTAAATTTTCGCCGGCATTATAATGTGAAGTGTTCTGCTCTCCAGGGGATAAATTAGAAATGGCAACATCAAGAAGTATAGAGGCATCGCCATCTGCATTAATATGTGGTGTTACGGATAATACTTCCGGCGCAATCGGGACAAAATTCGCCTCAGAGTCAGTTCCGTTTTGTGTAAAGGTAGAATCGGTACTGCTCTGCGCAGTGCTCGAATCCACAGGTGGTTCTCCTTCCTCATGCCCGTGACCAAGCATCCAGGCATTGCATATATCACACCAAATGCAATCACAACTGGTTTCCCCGTCAGTTAATGTCCGACCGCAACGGGGGCAAGTCGAGGTAGATGAGGAATCGTTTATTACATTGTCACCACGTCCTTCATCATCCCTGCTGTCAAATGTCATGGTTTCGACCGGCATATATGGATTAGTTGAGCTTGTAATATTAACAATGATTGAGTTTTCATTAAAAATCAGATTGCCTTTTACTTCTAAATCTCCATCATTGTATGTGAATTCTGCCGCGTTTCCGTTAAGTGTTACCTCGCAACCTATAGCACCTATACGAAAATAGAATAATTCAAAAGAGAATTGATTCTCACCTAATTTGGAGACAGATAAGTTCCTTTCGTATGCATGATAATCATTGTCATAATTTTGACCAGCGATATGCCACTTGCCAACGTAATCATCTATATTTATTGCAGTTGCGCTGGCATCTGTTGAAGTGCTTGTTGTGGGAACATCTGAAGTTGCAGTGCTTGAAGAATTGTTTGAAGTGGGTTCGTTAATTTTTAAAATGCCCCACTTTTTCCCTTGTCTCACCCACGCAAGCCCTTCACTGAAATTTTGTGCATCGTCGTATATAAATGGCACAACCTCCTTGCCGGTTTTATCAATATAGCCATACTTTCTACCTTTTCTTACACATACATACCCTTCGTTAAACCCATCTCTGTCATCAGATATTTCTCCTGCCATGTCATACACCGGCGGTATAACTTCCTTGCCGGTAGTATCTACAAATCCATATTTTTCGCCTTTTTTTACCCGGGCAAGCCCGTCCTTAAACATTTTGTAATCTATGTCGAAGGGAATCGAAGTTCCTATCTCATCATACACCAACGGCACAACTTCCTTACCGGTTTGATCAACAAAACCATATTTTCCGTCTTTTTTTACCCGGGCAAGTCCGTCGTCAAAATCCATTACTTCGTCATAGATTAGAGGTACAATTTCTTTACCGGTTTTATCGATAAATCCGAATTTTCCGGTTCTTTCACCATTCTCATTTTTCCCTCCATCATAGTTACCAACTTTGGCCAATCCTCCCTTAAAATCTCGTACATAATTATACTTTAACGGGACAACCACTTTGCCGGTTGTATCAACAAAGCCGTTCAAATAGCTTTCTATATGCATATAATTATTCTCATCAGGTTTGCTTAGTTTATCTCTTCGGCTTACAGCCGCAAGTCCTTCACTAAAATCACTTACGCCATCATATTTAGGTGGTACGATTTCTCTGCCGTTCTTATCAATAATACCCCAACTGTCATCCATCTTATTGTTTTTTCTTACACGCGCAAATCCTTCTTTAATAGCAAATACAGCACAGTATTCACTAATGACTGTAACTGCATTACCGGTAGTATCAATAAAGGCGTAATTATAAGCACCTTTTCCCACAGTTGCAAGTCCGTCGCTAAAATCATATGCGGTTTCATAGTCTAAAGGTATGACTAACTTACCGGTCATATCAACGTATCCTTTTTTTGTATAACTATAACCGTCGCCAATGTCATAATATTTTTCTACACAGGCAAGCCCATCGTTGAATTCTCCTATATCGTTATATTCTAACGGTACAACCACTTTACCAGCTTCGTCAATATAGCCCTTGTTTCTTTCGTCTTTACGTGCCGACCTAAGATCCCCGTTAAAATAACCTAAAGGAAAATAATCTAGCGGCATAATAACTTTACCGGTTTTATCCATATAGCTGTATTGGCCATCTTTATTTACTGCAAACCCATCTAAAAAAAATGATATGTCATTATACACAGGCGGTATAATTTCTTTACCGTTCTCGCCGACAACGCCATATCTATCGTCAAGTGAGTTTCCTGTACTTGTTTTTACTATTGCGAATCCTTCTTTAAAGGATATTATATCATCATCTTGCGGCGGAATAACCTCTATGCCCCTTTTATCAACAACGCCATATTTATCATCAATAAGGTTGCCCTTACGATTACTCGTTTCTACTATTGCAAAACCTTCACTAAAAGGTTCCACACTGTAATATTCAAATGTTGGCTCAACTAACACTGAAATGGAATCGGAAACAAAGGTGCTTTCATCTTTATTATTTACAACGATCACTACTCCTGTTGCAAGAATCGCTACAGCTAAAACTCCTGCAATGATTTTTGACGCAGTTGTTTTGAAAACCTTTCGGAAGAAAGACAGAGAACTTTTTTTAACATCTTTATTAGGGTGTGAATGTGCAGTCGCCGTTTCAATCTCTTGAAGTTGCTTTTCGCCGCATTTCTGGCAAAAAACAGAATCATCGTCTATTTGTGAGCCGCATTTTTCACAGTACATACATTTACTCCTCCTATAAATCCATTACCGCATTTTTACTCTAATCCCAATTAGTTTGCAACTCAAACTTCATCGTTTTTGAATTATAAAGATATGGTTTGTATCCAAAGTATTCCGATATGTTTTGTGTTCGAGCATTTCCAATTATAAGCAAAAATTCTTCCTCTGGCGATTCTTCATACCCTAATAAAGATAAAGCCTCAGAAACATAGTGTATATATTCATGATCTGATGACCGCTCGTTTACCGGCAAATAACCTATTACCACCTTTAACGGAACTTTTAAATAAGAGAGTTTTACCACTTCGTCCATCCAAGAATTATAATCATTTTCATGTTCAACAGCAACTACGGGTTTCCAAAGTTGTTCTTTAAAGTGTTCTGACGGTTTTTTAGGAAGAAAGGTATTATCGGCTTTTTCCCATGCAAAAACATCAACGCGATAATATTCAAAATTTATTTCAACTTTATTCGGGGCTTTAGCATTTGATAATATTTCGCCAATGATTTCTTTTATGTACTGCGTATAGCGGGTTCAATCTCTATAAATTTTTTCTGCGTAAAATTTTCCTCTATCACCACTGTTGCTGTATATTTGCGTAGTTAATCTTTGATAAAACTCTTTTGCTTTCATGTCGTGTATCTACTGTTTTATCTCTAATTCTTTTGACCTTTGTCATCAGGAAAGATCAAAAGAATGTTATAAGTTGGTTTCTTTCCAGTATCCGTTCAGTACCTACGAGCCCCATAAGCAGTTTTCGAGAGTCATTTCGCCTGACGCACCGATAACAATGAAGATTTATATGTAAACTCTATGTATTACGCCTCAAATTTATCAAACAACATAATACGGCTATGTTGAAATATTTATAAATGGATATAATAATACTAATTTTATTTTAACATACAACACCTCAAAAAGCAAGAAGAGACGCCAATATTGCTTCGGTGGTAGGCACAGTTCAGCGGCATAATACCAACAAGATGCTGGGTCAGTTTAAAAAGAAATAATAACTATACAAAGCAGGAAATCACGACTTGCTAAACAAAATAGTATGCCCGAAACAAGGATAAACTATCCATAGATCTTGACAAACATTTGTTCTTTATGGTATACTCCATTTAGATTTAGATCTTGTCTGAATCCGCACAATTGAATAATCGCCAAAGCACATACTTATTTTTATTGCTTTTTCGCAGCCGGTTTCCGGTCTGCATCCACGATTCAGTTTTGCTGAAGCCGTTACATACATAGGCGAATGCCAAGCGAGAGGAACCCCTTCCGCTGTATTCGTTTGCGTATGTAACGGCTTTTTTGTTTTGTCTGCTTTAATAAGAAAACTTGAAAAGAGCCGAATAAATAAAAAACAAGGGAGGTGAAAACGGTGAAAGCAAAAAATTTCTTTATGGTGTCAGACCGTATTTTTTCGCTCGGATTAAAGCCACGTGACTTTGTGGTTTACTGCTGTCTTTTAAAACACAGTGACAGAAAAGAGAAATGCTGTTTTCCATCACGCAAAACGATCGCGAAAGAATGCTGCATGGATCGGAAAACAGTCGACAGCGCCATCAAGGCTTTAGAGAGCAAAGGACTGGTGAAAAAAGTATACCGCCATCGCACTGACGGTACCATGACAAGCAATTTATATTACCTAACCGACCTGTTTGATACAGGGTAAAATTTCACCTTAGGCAGCTTCAGAAATTCCTATCAGTAACCATACCCATAGAACAATATTATTACAACAGAAAAGAAAGAATAGCACCAACACAGACAGCCTCATGTTCCGCCCACAAATCGCCTGTGTGCCGAAGAACACAAAGAAACGGGGAAACCACCCGATGAAAAAGAAAAACGCCTGTTTGAGGCGATTTGAGGGAAAGATTTGAAAGAAGATTTCAAGGTAAATTGGAGACTTTTCAATGGGTCGAAAAACAAGCAGGAGAAAGCAACGGCACCTAAAGGAGCCGCTGCGGTTCACCCCCAGCGTGGTCATGGGATATTTTGTGGTAACGACAACTACGGTCAGTGAATTTGTTGCGGCGATGGAACGGCTCCACCTGCCGCAGCAGATCACCATTCCCATGTCTGTGATGTTTCGCTTCTTTCCCACGGTT
>CALWUU010000002.1 GCA_944384835.1 uncultured Clostridia bacterium
ATGTTCGTTTGGTACGGACAGAACAAGGTGTTCAAGCAGAAATTTCTGCTGAACTGGAAGGCGCAACCTTATTGGTACAGCAAAAAGACGGTACTACGTATATCCAATACGGAGAACTGAAGGTAAAACTAAACAATGCAGACGCGCAAAGCGTCATGGACACATTAAAAGAGATTTTGCCGGAAGGCTCATTGGATATAGACTTGTCTAAGTTGATACCGCAATCCTATATCGATTGGTATGATAGCTTACAACTGGATCAGTTTATCCAAGATATCCAGCAAGGCAATGTGGATGAAACAACGATAGAGACAGTCTTTAAAATGCTGCAATCCATTGATTCAGTGACAGCAGACGACACTTCCGCTGCCGTTACGGTACAGGTTGGAGAGGATTTGATTCCAATCCGTGTGACTCATGACGGAACGAGCTTTACAAATGCCTCTGTACAAAATATTTCTCTTCTCAACAGCAAACTGAATATAGAGGTATCGGGAGTCAACATTACCACAGAAACATTGCCGCTGACACAACTGAATGATGCAGAATTTGCAGACGCAAAACAAATTGCTGACTTCATGCCGGCAATTATGGATACGGTAGAAGCAAACCGTTACGAATTTACAGGAAAAGTACAAATTGGTACTGACACAGTAGATGCCGATGTCATAGTGGTTAAAAACGGAACTGGTGCAGACGCACAGGTTACCACAGAAATTGGCGGAGCTGAGCTGACAGTACAATACATCGATCACACAACTTATGTGCAGTACGGCAACATCAAATTGATGCTGCACGATGCAGATTTGCAAACAGTGATAGATGAGATTAAAGCAGTGCTTCCGGCAGATACACCAGCATTTGATTTATCATCAATACTGCCTCAGGCATATTTGGATGAAATCGAAGCACTGGGTCTGGAACAGTTTATTGCAGATATGAAGGCAGGCAATATCACTCGGGAATCCATTGCTCCAATTCTGAAGCTTGCCCAGAAACTGCAAATCCAGGCACAGGAAAATCAAATGTCTGTATCTGCTGAATTGGGCGGAGACAGAATACAGCTGAGTGTAACAAGTCAGAACGGCTTGCTGCATACAGCGGAACTAAGCGGCTTGACAATAATGGATCAGCCTGCGGTGATTTCTGCTCAAATGAATCGAGTCAATAGTGGTGTTCCGGATATTAAAAATGACGGAATCGGTTATGTGAATATAGCAGAAGGCATTGGCTTTGTAAAACCAATTGCGCAGCTGGCAACTGCCGATACCATGGAATTTACGGTAAATGGTATTGCAAGCGGAAAATTAAATGAAACTCTTTCCGCTAATGTACGGATACAGCGTACAGAAACTGGTGCCAATGCGGAAGTAACTACAACGCTTTACGGACATAACTTATCTGTAAAACTCATTGATAATATCACGTATGTAGATTACGCAAATATAAAACTACAATTGAATACAGCGGATATCAATGAGATTGCAGATGAAATTCGTGGGGTGTTGCCGCCAGACAGTAATTTTGACTTGTCTCAGTTCATACCGCAGTCATACATTGATTTGTTTGAAAATTTTGAGATATTTACATTTATACAAAAGCTTGACAATATTACAGTGTCTGAGAACCAAATTGGTCTAGATTTAAAATTAAATGATAATGATGTGGTTCATTTCACAGTCAATAAAGATGAAAATCAGATGCTTAGTGCCAATGTAAGCGGCTTGCGCATTTATGACAGCGATGTCACCGCAGATATTGCAGTTGCCAATATCAATGAGGTATTTACAATAGAAGCGCAAGGTACTTATGCGGATGTAAAACAGCTTGCGTATTTTGCCCGCCCGGTTATGAATGCGGTCAACGCCAACAGCTTTAGCTTTGATGCTAATATTGTGCTGGATGGTACTATGAATATCAATCAGACGGCACATGTGCAGCTTGTTTTGAACAAAGATGAAAACGGTGCAGTACAAAATGCAGATGTTCATGCAACCGCGGAAATCGAGGGCCGCACTTTGAGCATCAAAGTATTGGGTAATATGACTTATATCCAGTATGGAGATGTGAAGCTGAAATTGGATTCCAACGATATTGATACTATTATGGCAAGACTGCGTGACATTCTGCCGGAGGGTACCTTAGGCGACAATGCGGATTTATCCGCAATGCTGCCTGAAGCATATTGGAAATTGATTGACAGCTTCACAAATGGAACTGTAAATGCAGAAGAATTCATTGGAAGTATTTCAAATATTTCTGCAACAGATACCACAGCAGGCGCTGATATCCAAATTGGCGATGATATTGTTTCTGTACAATTAACCAGAAACGGAGAGACTTTGGCAGGAGGCAGTGTGCGAGGTGTTACCGTTGGTGACAATAAGTTAAGCGCAGTTATCAGTAACTTATCCACAGATCCTGTGGTGATTGATCCGGTAACGGATCCGGACACCTATTTAAATGTTGCGGAGTTGGTTGATTATGTGGAAGCAGGTATGAATTCTTACCAGCAGCTCAACAACCAAATCTTCAATGTAAAAGCAGATTTGAATATCAACGGTCATGAAATAAAATCAACGATTGTAAATAATCAAATTTATTTGTATTATCATGATACGACCCAATTTAAAGTAGGCGGCGCTCCATATACAGGTATTAAAATGCAGATGGACTACAATGCGCTTTTAGATCTTACAGTTACCGGTGTGGACTTATTGGAAATTGATTTGCCGGAAGATGTAAGGAAGCATATCTTTGGCGATAGGGTACCTTTGGATACCAGTGTGCTGGATGCTTTGCCGATTCCTACTTTGGAAGAGCTTCTGGCTTCCAACAATGTAAATGCAAATGTGAATATTCTTGCCTTGATAAAGAATATTCAAGAGCAGGGAGATACTCTTACAATCACTCTGAATAGCGAAGAACTCTTTGGCGATGCTTCTATGCCTGATACAGTAATTACAGTAACAAAAGCAAATGACGGAACTCAAAATATCATTTCTGCCGTTACAATCGAAAATACAGGCAATACGGATACTTCGATTTCAACTCCTTCAGATGCAAGCAGTTACATGGATATATCTTCGCTGACTACATTTGCTGATAGTTTGATGAAAACAGCGGATCTAAAACAATATCGAATTTCAGGGACTATTAATGCGAATATGAGCATTATTGGAATTCCGATTAATGCGGATATTCCAATGGATTTCCGTTTAAAACTAAATGAGGATAACACTGTTCAGTCAGCTTATATCAATTTGGATGTACCTTACTTTATCGGCGTGCTTCAGGAAGATATGACTGCTAATGTGTATTATCAAGACGGTGTTTTATATTTCCATAGATACTGGGAGACAGGCGTGTTGTTCTGGAAGAAAGATCACCATGAATACATAAAATGCACTTTGGATGAATTTATGGCAGATCCAATGAAATATGTTTACTTCTGTACCAACTTTACCAGCATGGTAGAAAATGCAATTAATGACGCCATTGCAAAGAGTGATCAAAAAGCGGTACGTACAGGAAACATTATGTTTGAAGAGGCTTTAACAGGATTTAACTATAACGGCTCCAATCAATGGACGGTAAATCTTGATGCGGCGCATTTGATCAACAACTCTGACTTCTCAGACCAAATGTCTATTACAGTAGGAAGAGGAAGCAACGGCATCTTAAACAGCATTAGCTTATCCACACGTGTACTTGACTTTATTAATTTACAACTGAATAACGGCCAGTTGATAAATGCTGATAAGTCTGATGTGGATATGAGTGTAATTCCTGCAAATTTAAGCAGTGATCCTAATTACGTATTTGGTGAAATAACCGTTGTGGAAAAAGACAAATAATGTATCAAAAAGTGGTGAGCCATTCGCTCATCACTTTTTTATTTTAGCTGTCATGTTGGAAGAAAAACAAACACATTCTCCGAATATTTCAAGTATTTTGTTCTGAAAAGCAGCATTCAAGTCAATTTATCAGAAATCGTGGAGATTTTTAGTATATTTCCTGTTCAACATTACAGTATCCAAAGGATAAGTATATATTTCCAATTGTTTTCCTTGCTATTTTAAGTAATTTCCTTTACAATAAAAATAATGCCTATTTTGGCATATGAGAATGAAGGGGAAATCAACATGTTTCAAATCGTTGAAAAACGTAGTTTAAATCCTTCAATGACCTTGATGGTTGTTAAGGCTCCGTATATTGCAAAAAAAGCAAAGGCCGGTCAGTTTATCATTTTGCGTGTTAATGAAAAAGGTGAACGCATTCCTCTGACCATTGCCGATTATGACCGTGAAGCCGGAACGGTTACTATTATTTTTCAAATTGTAGGCAAAACTACTATGATGTTGAATCAATTAAACAAAGGCGACGCTATTTTAGATTTTATCGGTCCGCTGGGGAAGGCTTCTGAGTTGGAAGGTCATAAACATGCAGCGGTTGTTGGCGGCGGCGCAGGTTGTGCAATTGCATATCCCCAAGCCAAGGCGCTGCATGCTATGGGAACAACTGTAGATATGATTGCAGGCTTTCGCAATACGGACTTAATTATTTTAGAAGAAGAAATGAAAGCGGCATCTGAACATTTATATTTAATGACGGATGACGGCTCTAACGGACATAAAGGCTTTGTAACCAATGCACTGCAAGCGAATATTGATAATGGTGTTTCCTATGATTTGGTAGTTGCAATTGGTCCTTTGCCAATGATGCGCGCAGTATGTGATTTGACGAAAAAAGCGGGTATCAAGACAATTATCAGTATGAATTCCATTATGATAGACGGAACAGGTATGTGCGGCTGCTGCCGTTTGACTGTTGACGGAAAAACAAAATTTGCTTGTGTTGACGGTCCGGATTTTGACGGTCATTTGGTAGATTTTGACGAAGCTATCAAGAGAAATGCTACTTACAGAAAACAAGAAAGAGAAGCGGCAGAAGAATATAAATGCCGCTTATTTGAGGGTGTTGACAATGCCTAATATGAAACCTGATAAAACACCAATGCCTGCGCAAGATCCTATTGTTCGCAGCGGAAATTTTGAAGAAGTGGAGTACGGATATACTCACGAAATGGCACTGGAAGAAGCGCAAAGATGCTTGCAGTGTAAACATGCGCCATGTATGACAGGATGTCCCGTGCACGTACAAATACCGAATTTTATTAAATGTATTATAGACGGCGATATGGATTTGGCTTATGATACCATTCGCCAAACCAGTTCCCTGCCGGCTGTATGCGGTCGAGTATGTCCTCAGGAACGTCAGTGTGAAAAAATATGCGTACGAGGCATCAAGCATGAAGCGGTAGGCATCGGACGTCTTGAACGATATGTAGCCGACTGGAAAATGAAAAATGGTTCGCTTGAAATCAAAAAAGCAGAGCCAAACGGTCATAAAGTTGCAATTTTAGGTGCAGGTCCTGCCGGTTTAACCTGTGCAGGCGATTTATGCGCCAAAGGATATGATGTCACTATTTACGAAGCCTTACATACTGCCGGAGGCGTTTTAATGTACGGTATTCCGGAATTCCGTTTGCCCAAAGAAATTGTACAAAAAGAGATTGACGGCTTACGAGAAAGCGGTGTAAAAATAGAAACCAATATGGTAATAGGCCGTGTTTTATCCATAGATGAGCTATTTGAAATGGGCTTTGAAGCTGTGTTTATCGGCACAGGTGCGGGATTGCCGCGTTTTATGAATATACCCGGAGAGGGATTAAGCGGCGTTTATTCTGCAAATGAGTTTTTAACGCGTATTAATTTGATGAAAGCATATTTACATGATTACGATACGCCAATTAACCGTCCAAAGTGTGTAGCGGTTATCGGCGGCGGCAATGTTGCGATGGATGCTGCCCGCAGTGCAAAGCGTTTGGGGGCTGAAAAGGTATATATCGTTTATCGGCGCAGCGAAGCGGAAATGCCGGCTCGTTTGGAAGAAATCCATCATGCGAAAGAAGAAGGGATTATCTTTCAGTTGTTACATAACCCGGTTGCGATTCATGGTGATGAAGAAGGTCATGTCACTGCAATTGAATGTGTAAAAATGGAGCTGGGAGAACCGGATGAATCAGGACGGCGTTCCCCAATTGCAGTGGAAGGCTCCAACTTCAATTTGGAAGTGGATACCGTCATTATGGCAATTGGAAATTCACCAAATCCTTTGATTTGTCAAACAACAGATGGATTAGAAGACCGTCGGGGTTGTATTGTGGTGGATGATCACATGAAAACTTCAAGAGAGGGCGTATATGCAGGAGGAGATACAGTAACAGGCGCTGCCACTGTAATTTTAGCAATGGGAGCAGGCAAAGATGCCGCTGCGGCTATTGATGAATATATTAATTCAAAATAAGAAAAAGGACGCATATCCTGCGTCCTTTTTCTTTTGGACTTATGCCTTGTCTAAAGAATGCGGTATGAAATGGTACTTACTGTCATATGATAGACAAGGAGGGATTGTTCATGTTCAGGAAGAGAAGAGCACCAAGTATGGAAGAATTGCGCGCGCTGGAAGAATTGGATCAAAAATCCAAACCTGCCAGAAGAAATGAATTGATTGATGAATCTGAGACGCAAGCGTCTCCAATTATAGAAGAAGAGGAAACAGAAAATGAAGAGCAGGAAGAGAAGAAAAAAGACCGTAAAACAGGAAATTTACTGCGGAGTCGGTTTCTGATCTCCATTCAGGTGGGAGCATGTCTGATGATTTTGGTTGCTGCTTTGGGAATACGTTTGTTTGGAGGATCAGTTTATGAAACAGTAAAAAGATGGTATGTAGGTTCTATTAATGAATCTATTATGGTAAATGTCACGAAAGATGATTTGCTGGAGATGTTCCGGAATACTTCTTCGGTTTCTGATACGGAAATAGCGCAGACAGGAGCGAAGCCTCAGACGAATACATTGGCGGTTACATACGGCAAAAATCAAGAAGGACCTGTGACACTGTCTGTGTTGTTAAAGTCTCCTGTTGCCAATGGAACGATTTCATCTGCTTTTGGAGAAAGAGACGGTAAATTTCATCAAGGATTGGACATTGCTTCTGATATAGATGCGCCGATTACGGCTTCTTTAACAGGGACTGTAAAAGAAGCCGGAGAAAATGATTCCTATGGAAAATATGTTTTGCTTGACCATGGAAGCGGTATTGAAACACTTTATGCACATTGTAATTCCGTTTCTGTCCAGCAAGGAGACCATGTAAATATGGGAGATGAAATTGCGAAAGTCGGAAGCACAGGGGATTCTTCCGGTCCTCATGTTCATTTGGAATTGTTGATTGACGGCACTCCATATAATCCCCAGACGGTGTTGCAGAAATCATGAATTTTCAAATCAAACAATGTGAAATTAAAATTGAATATTTATTTTTTGCTGTTATTGTATTTTTATTATTTACAGATACAACCGGCGCAGCTTTGCTTGGCATTGCTGCAACCGTGCTCCATGAAGGAGGACATCTGGTAATGATGCTTCTGCTGGACGGTTCTGTTAAAGCTGTTCGTTTTCACGCGTTTGGTGTGGATATTGAAGAAACAGGAAGAGAAAGCCGAAGTTATTGGTCAGATGCATTGGTTGCTTTGTCGGGTCCTTTTGCAAATATGATTTTTTGTGTGGCATCGGCAGTGTTATATTATTTTTGGCCCAACTATTTGGTTTGGGAATTTATTTTTGTTAACAGCACAATTGCTTGGTTTAATATACTGCCTGTGGAAGCTTTGGACGGAGGACAGGCGCTTTATGCACTGCTGTGCAATAAATTTTCTCAGAAAACATCCGAAACCATTGTTGCTGTTGTATCTTTTTTTGCATTGCTCCCTGTGGCAATGATTGGATTTTTTATGCTTTTGCAGTCAAAACACAATTTTACTTTGTTTTTTATCAGTATTTATCTTATGGTTTTGTTGGTTTTAAAACGCGGACGTTTTTTTTAGATTTTATATTGTGCTCTTGGTAAAAATCATGTGGTTCCAGCCTTAGCTATGCTCAATACGCTGGTGATTGTCAGAGTGTTTTATTCCTTAGCAGTTAGAAACTGCTAAGCGATTGTTTACGCAATAACACTTGGTAATAACAGCAAAATTAAAATTTTGGCTATTAACTAGAACGTTGTAACAATTATAAGTTAAAAATTGCGAAGCAATTTTTCTTATGTTATAATACAACAGTATATGATATATCTATTTTCCGTAAGATCGGATGAAAGGATTGGATTTAGCTGCAATATTTGCAACTGAATTAAGAAAAACTATGAATCAGAAAATTGAGCGTATATTGGCAAACGTACAAAAACCGGGCAGATATGTAGGCGGTGAACTCAATGCAGTTATAAAAGACAAGGCAGATATAGATGTACGGTTTGCATTTTGTTTTCCGGATGTTTATGAAGTAGGAATGTCTCATCTGGGTATGAAAATATTATACAGTGTATTAAATGAGCAGCCTGATATTTGGTGCGAGCGAGTATTTGCCCCATGGGTGGATATGGAAGAAGAAATGCGTAAACATGATATTCCGCTGTTTGCCCTAGAGAGCGGCGATAGTGTTGCCGAATTTGATTTTATTGGGTTTACATTACAGTATGAATTAAGTTATACCAATATTTTAAATATGTTGAATTTGGCAGGTATTCCAATAAAGGCACAGGATAGAACGGATTTGTTTCATATTGTAGCTGCAGGAGGGCCTTGCGCCTGTAACCCTGAGCCCCTTGCAGATTTTGTCGACTTGTTCTTTATTGGAGAAGGCGAGCAAGTGGATTTAGAAGTTATCCGTCTATATCAAGCTTGTAAAAAAGCAGGAAAAAGCAAGCGTGAATTTCTGCAAGAAGCCGCACAAATTGAAGGTGTTTATGTGCCGTCTCTTTATACGGTTTCCTATCATGACGACGGTACGATAAAAGAAATGATTCCCCATGCAGCGGCGCCGAAAACCATTCGTAAACGTTTGGAACTGGATATGGATCAAGCATACTTCCCCGATAAATTCGTAGTGCCTAGTATTGAAATTGTTCATGATAGGGCTGTTGCGGAAGTACAGCGAGGCTGTATCCGCGGATGCAGGTTTTGTCAGGCGGGATTCATTTATCGCCCTGTAAGAGAGAAATCCATTGATATGATTAATCGTCAGTGCCGTTCTATTTGTGAACATACCGGTTATGACGAAATTTCTCTTTCTTCGTTAAGTACCAGCGATTACAGTCAAATTGAAGAGCTATTAGAAACTTTGCTCAGTTGGACAGACAACGAGAAAATCAGTGTGTCGCTTCCATCCTTGCGCGTAGATGGTTTTTCTAATGAGTTGATGGACAAGCTGAAAACAGTGCGCCGCAGTGGTTTGACATTTGCTCCGGAAGCGGGAACCCAAAGATTGCGTGATGTGATTAATAAAAATGTCACAGATGAAGAATTGATGAAAACGGTACAGACTGCATTTGAAGGCGGCTGGACTACCATTAAACTATATTTTATGATTGGTCTTCCCACAGAAACAATGGAGGATGTGGCAGGAATTGCTCATTTAGGACAGCAAGTTGTGGAAGCATATTACAGCAATCCGAAGCGAGCAAAAGGAAGAAGTGTAAAGGTAACATGCAGCGCTTCTTCTTTTGTACCAAAACCGTTTACTCCCTTCCAATGGGAACCCCAGGATTCGATTGAAACGCTGCATAAAAAGCAGCAGCATTTAATTGGTTCCGTACACAGCAAAAAATTAACGTGTAACTGGCATGACGCGGATACCAGTTTTTTGGAAGGCGTGTTTGCACGGGGTGATAGACGTTTGGGTAAAGTATTAGAACAAGCATTTGAACATGGATGTAAATTTGACGGGTGGTCTGACTTTTTTTCGTTGCCGAAATGGCTGGAAGTATTTGAGAAATGCGGAATTGATCCTACCTTCTATAATCAAAGACGCAGAAGCTTTGATGAAGTATTACCGTGGGATCACATTGATTATGGCATTAAAAAATCGTTTTTAAAAAGAGAGTGTGAAAAAGCCTATCAAAATGTTACCACGCCAAACTGTCAGGAAGCTTGTTCGGCTTGCGGCGCAACTTGCTTTCAAGGGGGGATTTGCGTTGAAAAGCGTTAGAATTTGGTTTCATAAATTTGGTACGGCAAAATATATCTCTCATTTAGATTTAAATCGATGCGTAGCGCGTGCGTTTCATAAAGCCAAACTTCCTATGTGGTATACAGAAGGGTTTAATCCCCATGCGTTTGTTACTTTTGCATTGCCTCTTTCCCTAGGGGTGGAAGGAAAACATGAATCTATGGATATTCGCTTGTTGGAAGAGATGCCCAAAGAAGAAATTATCCGCCGTTTAAATGACGCTTTGCCAAAAGATATTCGTGTTTATGATGTGACAGAACCGAAAATGAAGCCTGGAAAAATTGCTTATGCGGATTATGAAATCCGTTATGCGGCAGATGACAGAGATCCGCAGGAGTTGAAAAAAGCCTTAGAGAAATTGTTTGCAAAAGATGAAATCTTGGTAGAAAAGAAAACAAAATCAGGGATAAAAACGCTCAACTTGAACGACTACTTGGATAAATATAAAATGACTGTAGCAGACAATGAAGTGGTATTAAATATTGTATTGCCTGCCGGCAGCACAGAGAATGTGAATCCTTCATTAATAGGAGAAGCCATTAAAACCTATTTGGGATATTCTTTATTTGCTGTTATCATACGTTCGTATTTATATGATGCAGAATTTCATATCTTTGCTTAAATTATGATTTTTTGTAAAAAATGATTGCATCTTTTTTGTGAATGTGGTATTATATACAGGCATCTTTATGCCGTCAGACCCCTGACGGGAGTTGATGCCCGGTTTAGACCGAGACATTAAAGCTGACAGTCCTCTATCCTGGGTGATATGAATGTCTGAAAAATTTAGGAGGATTTATTCATGGATGCACTAAAATTAATTGCACAAGATTCTATGAAAACTGAAGTGCCAAACATTGAAATTGGTGACACAATTAAAATTGACGTTAACATCCGCGAAGGCGAAAGAGAAAGAATTCAGGTATTTGAAGGTACTGTAATCGCTCGTAAAGGCAGCGGTATTTCTGAAACTTTCACAGTAAGACGCGTTTCTTACGGTGTTGGTGTTGAAAGAGTTTTCCCAATTCACAGCCCAAATGTAAAGGGCATTAAACTGGTACGTAAAGGTCATGTTCGCAGAGCGAAATTGTACTATTTGCGTGACAGAGTTGGTAAAGCAGCTAAGCTTAGAGAAAAGATTAAATAATTTGAAAGGAGACATAACAGATGTCTCCTTTTTTTGTTTACGTTCATAAATTTTTATTATTTTATTGTGTGTGTATGAAAAAATATTTGCAGGTTTATTTCGTTTTTTGTACGAGCTGCAGAAACCGTTCTTTTAGTTGCAAACAATAGCACAATGTGCTAGAATTGTACTAATATTGCAATACTTTTTTACAAGAATGTGTTAAAGTGTAATGAAACTTTTCTTACAGAATTTGTGAGAAAAGCGATTTTGTTTTATTGAGTTTTTATGGGCGTAATAATTTATATTTAACGGCATTACATTGAAATAAAGATTTCGAATAAAAAGGTGGATCATATAGTGGAAAAAATATTGAGCATATCGATTGCTGCATATAACGTAGAAAAGTTTTTAAAAAATACGTTGAACTCTTTGGTAGCTCCTGAAATTATGGATGATATTGAAGTGTTGATTGTAGATGATGGATCCAAAGATAACACTGCTGCAATTGGTAAAGAATTTCAGGATCAATATCCAAATTCTTTTAAGGTCATTTCCAAGCCAAACGGCGGTTACGGTTCTACTATTAATACAGCAATAGGTGTTGCAACCGGAAAGTATTTTAAAACTTTAGATGGTGACGATTGGTATCACACAGAAAATTTTAAAAATTTTGTACAAAATTTAAAAGAGGCAGACGCAGACCTTATTATTACTCCGTTTACCTTCGTTAACGAGGTAACCGGTGAAGAAGAACTTGTAAGCTGCAACCAAACGTTTCAAGAAAAAAATATTACGTTTGAACAGCTACCGTTAGATTTATATCCCAAAATTAAAATGCATTCAGTCACTTATAAAACGGATTTGCTTAAGAAAAATCAAATTAGAATTGGGGAGAATTGCTTTTATACAGACATCGAATATATTGTCTTTCCTATCGTACATGTAAACGATGTCAATTTTCTGAATTTTAGTGTTTATCAATATAGAATTGGTTTAGAGGGACAAAGCGTAAGCATTGAAGGCTTTAGAAAGCATTATAAAGACCATTTAAAAGTAATTGAGCGCATATTAGAATTTTATACGGAACAAAAAAATAAAGGTCTTTCTAAAGAAAAAGATACATTTTTGTTTCGTATAATACAAGGGTTAATCAGTACGCAGTACCGCATCTTTTTGTTCATGGAGAACACAAAACAAACAAAACAAGAATTGATTGATTTTGATAACGAAATAAAAGAAAAAAATCGTATGCTGTATGAATCCTCAGGAGGGAAAAAAATTAGTATACTTAGAAAAACAAAATTCAAGTTGTTTGGACCTTTCAACTTTCATTCCCGTTTAAAAGAGTCATAATATAAATTTAGAAACTAGGTGTTTATATGAGTGGTGCTCCGACACTGAAAACGAAATCTGTTAAATTTAATTTTATCATGAATATGATTTTGACAGTTTCTTCGTTTGTTTTTCCGCTCATTACATTTCCATATGTATCAAGGGTACTGTTGGTAGAAGGTAATGGGTATGTTTCATTTGCCACATCTGTTTTAACTTATTTTACTATGTTTGCCTCTTTAGGTATTCCGTCTTATGGTATCAGGGCATGCGCTCAGGTGAGAGATGACAGAAAAGAGCTGTCACGGGTTACACAAGAGTTATTTATTATTAATGTTATTACTACAATAGTAGTATCTATTGTATTTGTAATTACTCTATTTACAGTGCCCCAATTTAAAGAGCAGCAAACGTTGCTGTGGATCAATGGCGCTAGTCTTGTTCTAAATGCAATTGGTGTAAACTGGTTTTATTCAGCAATGGAACAATATTCTTATATTACAATACGTTCTATTATCTTTAAAATATTATCTATTATTTTAATGTTTATTTTTGTTCGGCAACAGGAAGATTATATCATTTACGGAGCCATTACAGTATTTGCTACCAGTGGTTCGAACATTTTAAATTTTATCCATTTACGAAAGTTTATAGATTTAAAACCGGTAGGGAACTATCATTTTAAAAGACATTTAAAACCAATTCTTTACTTTTTTGCGGCTTCAGCAGCAACCAGCGTTTATACAAATTTAGATACCGTTATGTTGGGCTTTATGAATACACAAACAGAAGTTGGTTTATATACAGCTGCTGTGAAATTAAAGACAGTATTGGTGACGGCTGTTACCTCTTTGGGTACTGTATTGCTTCCACGATTATCTTATTATATTGTTAATAAAATGGAACATGAATTTAAGGATATGATTGTAAAATCTTTTAATTTTGTTCTCATTTTTGCAGTACCTTTATGTGCGTATTTTATTCTATTTGCAAAAGATAGTATTTTATTGCTGTCAGGGGAAGCGTTTTTGGGTGCAGTAATACCCATGCAAATTTTAATGCCTACTTTAGTGTTTATTGGTCTTTCTAATATAACAGGAATGCAAATTTTGGTTCCTGAAGGGAAAGAGAAATTTTTATTAATTTCGATTACAATCGGTGCGTTACTTAATTTTATTTTAAACGCTTTATGGATTCCTTATTGGGGAGCAGCAGGAGCTGCCACTTCTACTACAATTGCTGAAGCACTGGTGTTAGTGATGCAAATTTGGTTTTTAAGAAAACGTTTAAAGCCTATCTGGAAAAAAGTAAGCTTTCGTCATTTGCTTGTAAGTCTTATACCTGCATTGGGTGCAGGATTTGCAATTTTCTATTTGGTTGATTTACAGGCGATATTCCGTTTGATTATTTCTGCCTGTGCATTTTTTGGCTTATATTTTCTTGCTTTACTGGTTCAAAAAGAGCCGTTTTTAATAGGAATACTAACTTCTGTTAAGAATAAAGTTTTAAAAAGAAAATCTCCGACAGCGATAGACGAGCAAGAACCTCCAGAAAAAATTTTTACGGATGAAGCATTGGAAAAAGAAAATGAAGAGAAACAAATTGAGCAGATTGTAGATGAGATTGTAGAAGAAGTTGAACAAAATAAGACAGAGGATAACGATAAAAAATAATCGTACAATAAACGGCTGGAGTGTTTGATATTGCAACAAATCAGCAAGAATCATCATCAAACAAACGAATGGGAAACAGACAAAAATCAAAAAGATTTCAAAAAAAAATCAAGACGAATTAAGCGTATTGTTATATGGGTATGTATCATTTTGACAGTATGCTATGCTGTTTATTTTATATCCTGTAAATTTTTTATTTCAACAGTAGAGATTACAGGGAATTCTATGCAGCAAACTATTTTTCATGGTGACAGGGTAGTTCTCAGCAATCAAAATTATCAGCCCCGGCAAGGGGATATTGTAGTGATAGCGGAAAATGGCACACAGTTAGATACTGCAATTATTAAAAGAGTAATAGCTGTTGCCGGACAAACTGTTGACATAGATTTTGATACAGGAACTGTATATGTAGACGGAATAGCCTTGGACGAGTCCGCATATACCGAAAATGGAAGCACTACAAAGAACGAAGGAATGCAGTTTCCACAGACAGTTCCGGAAAATTGCGTATTTGTTTT
Organism: uncultured Clostridia bacterium; assembly: GCA_944384835.1. Classification (GTDB taxonomy): domain Bacteria; phylum Bacillota; class Clostridia; order Oscillospirales; family Acutalibacteraceae; genus UMGS1071. The sequence goes on from CALWUU010000002.1 coordinate 14,783, forward strand.
AGGCGATAACCGTGATGTTTCAGAAGACAGTAGAAATCCTAAGGTTGGTATGGTTAATCAGCATTTTATTTTAGGAAAAGTAACAATGGTGATTTATCCGCTTCATCATATGAAATTTTTTTAAATTAGAGTAAGGAGCAGAACATTGAGCAATCCATATAAAGGCGGTAAATATGCTGCAAAAAATAAAAAATACTTGCAAAATTCTGAACAAAATAATATGGACCCCCAAAAAAACGGTAGTATCAAAAGCAGTGGAACCGTAGCTTGTTTTGACTGGACAGAATCTTTGGTCATCGCTGTGGTTGTGGTTGGCTTAATTTTTACATTTATATTCCGCATTGTAACGGTAAGCGGAACCTCTATGGAGCCCAATTTACATAACGGGGACAGAGTGGTGATTTCCAGCTGGAGTTATGAGCCTCAGCAGTTTGATGTAGTAGTATTAAAACGTACAGTTGGTTTAGACGAACCAATTGTAAAAAGAGTGATTGCCACCGAAGGCCAGCGTGTATATATTGACTATGATGAAGGTGTAGTATATGTAGATGGCGAAAAGCTGGATGAAAGCGCTTATCTGCCGGCAGGCGTGAAAACAACAAAACCGGTGTCCGGTGGACAATTGATAGAATTTCCGGAAGAAGGGTTAGTAGTACCGGAGGGACATATTTTCGTTTTGGGAGATAACCGAAGCGTTTCCCTTGACAGCCGCTTTGAAGCAGTAGGAATGGTGGATGAACGGTATGTATTAGGAAAAGCTTTATTTACGATTTTTCCGTTTAACCGTATGGGGACAATCAAAAGCTGATTTACATTAAGAAAGGATGTGACGGCGATGGGAGAAGCACAATCCATACAATGGTTTCCCGGCCATATGACAAAAACAAAACGTCAAATGGAGAAAACCCTGAAGCTTGTAGATGCTGTTGCTGAAATTGTAGATGCGCGTATTCCAATTAGCAGCCGCAATCCTGTAATTGACCAAATCATACAACAGAAACCACGGGTCATTTTATTAAACAAGGCAGATATGGCTGACCCTGTACAAACAAAACGCTGGGTTGCTTATTATCGTTCAAAAGGCATTCTGGCAATGCCGATTGACTGTAAAAGCGGAAAAGGGATTCAAAATTTTATTCCGCTGGTAAAAGAGCTGTTAAAAGATAGAATTGCTTCTTGGGAATCGAAAGGCATGGTATGCAGAACCATTCGCGTTATGGTAGTCGGTGTCCCTAATGTGGGAAAATCATCCTTAATTAACCGTATGAGCAAACAAAGCAAAGCCAATGTGGAAGACCGTCCAGGTGTTACCAGAGAAAACCGTTGGTTTACCATTGGCAAAGGTTTTGAATTGCTGGATACTCCGGGGGTCTTGTGGCCTAAGTTTGAAGATAAACAGGTAGGAGAACACTTAGCATTTACAGGTGCGGTGAAAGATGAAGTTGTGGATATAGAGCATTTGGCATGCAGATTAATTGAAATGCTGCAAGAGATTTATCCAAAGGCGGTTCTCCAGCGATATCAACTGGAAGATATGGATTTATCGCAGATGGAGTCTTATGAAATTTTAGAGGCTATCGGTAAAAAGAGAGGCATGTTAATGTCAGGCGGCGTAGTGAATACAGAACGTGCAGCCATTGCTGTTGTGGATGAGTTTCGAAGCGCCAAACTTGGAAAGATAACTTTGGAACAAGTGAGGGAATCGGTATGAATTGGTACGCTTATGAAGCTGCGGCAAATGAAAAAGGTTATCAGCATATATGTGGAATCGACGAAGCAGGACGCGGCCCTTTGGCCGGTCCTGTTTTTGCTGCAGCGGTCATTTTACCTCAGGGTTTACTCATTGACGGATTGAATGATTCCAAAAAAATGAGTGAAAAAAAGCGGGAGGAGTTATTTGAAGTCATTCAAAAAGAAGCAATGGGATATTCCATTGCATTTGCCACAGAACAGGAAATAGATAAAATCAATATTTTGCAGGCCACTTTTTTGGCAATGCGCCGTGCATATGAAGGTTTAAACGTACCGGTGGATTATGTTTTGGTTGACGGCAATCGTATGCCTGAGCTGGGAGGAGTGGCCGGTGAGACGGTTGTGAAAGGCGACGCAAAGAGTGCGAATATTGCCGCGGCTTCCATTTTAGCCAAAGTAAGCAGAGACAGGGTAATGTTGGAAATTGATAAGCTGTATCCGGAATATCAATTTGCAAAACATAAAGGATATGGTACCAAATTACATAGAGAACTGCTGCTGGAATATGGTATGTGTCCTGTACATAGAAGAAGTTTTATGAAAAAAATATTGGGAGAAACTCATGAATAACAGTTCCGGGAAAATAGGAGAACGTTATGTTCTGCAACTGTTGTTAGAACAGGGCTATACGTTTGTAGCTGCCAACTATCATAGCCGTTTTGGAGAAATTGACATAATTGTTAAAGATGATAAGTATATTGTTTTTGTTGAAGTAAAAACAAGAGATGCCGGCAGTATTGCTAAGCCATTGGAAGCGGTAACCTCCACCAAAAGAAAAAAACTGATACAAACATCTTTGCTGTATTTACAGGAGAACACAGCATTGCAGGGGTTACAGCCGAGATTTGATGTTGCCGGTGTAATTACAAACGGAAAACAGAAAGAAATAAAAGAAGTTCAATACATTACCAATGCCTTTGACGGGGGAGGTTTGTTTTGAAATATTTTGATTTACATTGCGATACCATCGGTGAATGCTATTTGCAAAAGCAGCCGTTGTATCGCAATCATTTGCATTTGGACCTATTGCGAGGCGCAGAATTTTCTGCGTGGACCCAATGCTTTGCCATTTGGATTCCGGACGAAATGCGAGGGCAACAAGCCCTGGAGTATTTTAACGCAGTATATCAGACCTATTTGAGAGAATGCACCCAAAATAAAACTTTGGTAACTCCTTGCATAGAAAACGGCGATTTTATCAGAGCAGAACAGCTTGGTACATGCGGGGCAGTTTTGACAGTAGAAGGAGGCGCTGTATTGGGAGGAAACCTTGCCAATATTCCTTATTTATCCTCTTGTGGAGTACGAATGCTGACGCTGACATGGAATGGAACCTGTGAGTTTGGAGACGGCGCCATGGTAATGCATCCAAAAGGGTTGACGGAGTTTGGCAGACAGGCAATTCCAAAACTGGAGCAGTATCGTATTGTGATAGATATTTCTCATGCAAGCGAACCGTTATTTTATGATGTGGCTGAAATCGCAAGCAAGCCGTTGGCAGCCAGCCACTCCAATGCCAAAGCGATATGTAACCATCCCCGCAATTTAACCAATGAACAAATCCAGGTAATCAAGGAAAGCGGCGGATTAATCGGGCTGAATTTTCATCCGCCGTTTTTAAAAGAAGACGGCATTGCAACGGTAGAGGATTTGATTGCTCATGCAGAATATTTTCTGTCTATGGGTACTCAGGATATTTTGGCAATCGGCAGTGATTTTGACGGAGCGGATTTACCGCAGGGGATTGGTGGAATAGAAGGAATTCACTCGATTTATGAGCGTTTTTTGCAATTGGGATACAGTCAAACCCTTATAAACAAGATTTTTTACACAAATGCACAGAAATTCTTCGTTTCTCTTTGACATTACAGTCGTTCTATTATAAAATAAAAGAGATTGAACAGAATTAAAAAATTCAAATTACGGAGGGAATTACCTTGAATTATAAATGCACAAGGAATCAAAACAGTCAAGTAACTGCCGCGCAGGCAATTGTACAGGGAATTGCAAAAGACGGCGGTTTATTTGTTCCGGAAACATTGCCGCAATATACCCACAAAGATTTTGTGGAGATGCAAAACGGCTCTTATATCGACAGAGCAGTAAAAGTATTATCTGATTTTTTGCCTGAATTCACAAAAGAGGAAATCAAAGAGTGTGTTTCTGCCGCATATGCACCGGAAAAATTCTCCGGCGGAAATCCTGCTCCTATTTCTGTGGTGCATTCGGATAAAGCGGATATGAATATTTTGGAACTATGGCATGGTCCTACCTGTGCGTTTAAAGATATGGCGTTACAGCTGCTGCCTCATTTATTGACTCACTCTTTGAAAATTACAAAGTGTGATAAAACAGCCGTGATTTTAGTAGCAACATCAGGTGACACGGGAAAAGCAGCTTTGGAAGGCTTCAAAGATGTAGACCGTACCAAAATGCTTGTGTTCTATCCTGAAAACGGTGTAAGTCCAATGCAAAAACGTCAAATGAACACACAGGAAGGCAACAACGTCAGCGTATGCGCCATTGAAGGTAATTTTGACGATGCACAAACAGGCGTGAAAAAGATTTTTGTCAATGAAGAAATCTGCAAAAAATTAGAAGAAAACGGTATGACCTTCTCCAGTGCAAACTCCATTAACTGGGGCAGATTGTTACCTCAAATCGTGTATTATTTCTCTGCTTATTGCGACCTTCTGAAAGCAGGTACTGTAAAAGAGGAAGGTGATAAAATCAATGTGGTAGTTCCCACTGGCAATTTTGGAAATATTTTGGCAGCATATTATGCGAAAAAAATGGGCCTTCCAATTCATAAATTGATTTGTGCTTCCAATTCTAACAATGTATTAACCGAGTTTTTAAAAACAGGCGTATATAATCGCAACCGTGAGTTCCATGCAACCATTTCTCCGTCTATGGATATTTTGATTTCCAGCAACTTGGAACGTTTGCTGTTTGACGTAACCGGTCACAACACAGAAAAAGTAGCGGGATGGATGAAAGAATTATCCGAAACAGGCCGCTACCAAGTGGATGCTGAGACATTAGCTGCAATTCAGGAAGTATTTGCTGCCGATTACTGTGATGATAAGACAACGGAAGAAACCATTGCAGAGGTTTATGCATCTACCCATTATTTGTGTGATACACATACTGCAGTTGCTGTAAACGCTTACGAACAATATTTACAAGAAACCAAAGACAATACCCCTACTGTTGTAGTATCTACAGCCAGCCCATATAAATTTGCAGATTCTGTATTAAAAGCCGTTTCTCCAAATTATGACGCGGATATGGATGAGTTTGCAAAAGTTCAGCAGTTATCAAAAGAAACCGGTACGGAAATTCCGGATCCGATTGCAGCTTTGGAAAGCAAACCGGTTCGTTTTCAAAACAGTTGCACACCGCAAACTATGAGCGACGAATTGCTGAAATTATTGAATTTACAATAAGACAGACGGATGGAAAAGAGGCTTTCATGTCACTGTTTGTTATTGCTGATTTACATCTTTCGTTTGGATGCAACAAACCTATGGACGTTTTTCCGGGCTGGAAAGACTATACGCAGCGGTTGGAGCAAAATTGGCGGCAGCTGGTCAAAGAATCGGATACGGTTGTCATTGCGGGAGATATCTCTTGGGCAATGAAACTGGAGGAAACGGAACAGGATTTTGCGTTTATTCATCATCTGCCCGGAGAAAAAATTTTAATGAAGGGCAACCATGACTATTGGTGGTCCACCAAAAGCAAAATAGACCGCTTTTTGCAGGAAAAAGGCTTTACTTCTATGAAAGTATTACATAACAACGCTTATATTGTAGAGGATATTGCTATTTGCGGAACACGTGGCTGGCTTTATAACTCTGAAACAGAAGAGGACGTAAAGATTGTAAACAGGGAAGTAGGGCGTTTGGTTGCGTCTTTGGATGACGCTGCAAGGCAAGACGCCAATGCCCGGCCGATTGTGTTTTTGCACTATCCGCCTGTATACGGGAATATGGCCTGTGCGGGAATTTTGGATGTACTGGAATCACGTGATATTGAACAATGCTATTTTGGGCATATTCATGGCAATCAGGCATCGAAAAAGGCGGTAAGAGGCGATTATCATGGAATTAAAATGCATTTGATTTCTTGTGACTATGTTAATTTTATGCCGATTTTGGTCAAATAAATTGTAAATAGAACTATATTTATTTTATGTTATAAATTGCAATGAAAATATTTTTATGTTATAATCAATAAGATATTTGCGATTTAGCAGGAGGAAGTATAAATTATGAACCTAAAGTCTTGTAATAAAGTAGAGACAAACCGTTATCAATTAGAAGTCGAAGTAGATGAAAAATCATTTAACGACGCGTTGAATAGAACATACCACAAAGAAATTAAAAAAATCTCTTTGCCGGGCTTCCGTAAAGGCAAAGCTCCAAGATCCTTCGTTGAAAAATATTACGGAGAGCAAGTGTTCTATGAAGGCGCTGTGAATGATATTTTCCCGGTTGCTTTTGAAGAAGCTGTAAAAGAATCTAAATTAGATGTGATTACAGACAACAACGATTTTGAAATTGTTGAAATCGGCAAACAAGGTTTCACTTTTAAAATTTCCGTTATTACAAAACCGGAAGTCAACATTGCAAACTACAAAGGTCTGAAAATTGAGCCTAAAAATCCGGAAGTAAAAGAAGAGGATATTGATGCTGAAATCAATAAGACTTTAGATCGTTATTCCCGTATGGTAACTATGGATAAAGCAGCTGAAAATGATGACATTGTTGTTATGGACTTTGAAGGTTCCATTGACGGCGTTCCTTTTGAGGGCGGCGCTGCTGAAAACTATAGTCTGACACTTGGAACAAAAATGTTTATCCCTGGCTTTGAAGACCAATTGTTGGGTCACAAAGCAGGCGACGAAGTGGATGTAAACGTTTCTTTTCCGGAAGATTACCATGCAACAGAATTGGCAGGCAAACCTGCTCTGTTTAAAGTAAAAATTCATGAGATCAAAGGTAAAGAAACACCTGCGTTTGACGATGAGTTTGTAAAAGACATCAGCGAGTTTGATACGGTTGCTGAGTATAGAGAAGATGTAAGAAAGAAATTAGATGCAAAAGCTCATGCAGACGTTGCTGCAGATATTGACAACCAATTGATGGAGCAATTGAACGATTTGCTGGAAGCTGAAATTCCTAACGCTATGATTGAGCTTCAAATTGATGAAGAGCTTCGTGCATTTAACTTCCGTTTACAGTCTCAAGGCCTAAAATTGGAAACATACATGCAATTGACCGGCGCAAATCCAAAATCTTTGCGTGAGCAGTTCAGAGAACAAGCAGAACGTCAAGTGAAAATTCGTTTGGCTCTTGAAAAAATCGGTCAGTTAGAAAATATCACTGCTTCTGATGAAGAAATTGAAGAAGAGTATAAAAATCTTTCTGAAATTTACAAAACAGACATTGATAAAGTAAAGACAGTTATTTCCAGAGAAGGTCAAACAAAAGATATTATTGCAAGAAAAGCAATGAATCTGGTTCGTGACGAAGCTGTTGTAGAAGTAAACAAAGATGAAAAAGCAGAGAAACCTGCGAAAACAACAAAGTCTACAAAAGCAAAAACTGCTGCAAAAGAGGCAGACGCAGAGAAAGAAGCTGCACCAAAGAAAAAACCTGCAGCGAAAAAGACAACTGCGAAAAAAGCAGCAGAAGGTGAAGAAAAACCTGCTGCGAAAAAAACAACAAGAGCAAAAAAGACTGAAACAAAAGACGCTGAATAAGTGTTGCGTTTTCAGCCAATGCTGAACAAATAGAACGAACATATCCATCTGTTTCCTACCATGCAAGGAGGCAGGTGGGTTCTTCATATCAAAAATATTCGACAATATGCGTGGAGAAATGGTGGTAACATATGAGTTTAGTACCTTACGTTATTGAACAAACAAATCGCGGAGAGCGTTCTTACGATATTTTTTCCCGTTTGCTGAATGATAGAATTGTTATGCTGACTGATGAAGTGAACAACACTACAGCCAGTTTAGTGGTTGCCCAGCTGCTATATTTGGAAGGTCAGGATCCTACAAAGGACATTCATTTATATATCAACAGCCCGGGAGGCTCTGTAACTGCAGGCATGTCTATTTTTGATACCATGCAATACATTAAATGTGATGTTTCTACTATTTGCATGGGTATGGCTGCAAGTATGGGCGCATTCCTGTTGGCAGCAGGTGCAAAAGGCAAACGGTATACTTTGCCAAACAGTACCATTATGATTCATCAGCCAAGCGGCGGTGCGCAGGGTCAGGCCACGGATATTATGATTCATGCTGACTATATTGTGAAAACAAAACAAAGACTAAATCAAATTTTGGCTGAAAAAACAGGTCAGCCGATTGAGGTAATTGCCAGAGATACTGAGCGTGACAATTTTATGGATTCAGAAGCTGCACTTGCATACGGCTTAGTTGACAAAATTATTTCTAAATAATAGCTAGGTGGGAGAAAACATATGGCAAACAATGAAGAGCTCAATCGCGAAATTTGCTGCTCCTTTTGCGGCAAAGCACAAGATGAGGCGCGCAGATTAATTGCGGGTCCGGGTGTATATATTTGCGACGAGTGTATTGAGCTGTGTATGTCTATTTTAGAAGACGAAGCAAACCTGTCTCAGCGCAAATCAAATCATTACAATGAACCTGCAGCAACATTGCTTAAGCCAAAGGAAATCAAGGCGCTGCTCGATGAGTATGTCATCGGTCAAGATGAAGCTAAAGTAGCGCTGTCTGTTGCAGTTTACAACCATTACAAACGTATTTATTACGGTGTAGAAGATGGAGAAATTACAAAGAGCAACGTGCTGCTGCTGGGACCCACAGGCGTTGGCAAAACTTTGCTTGCCCAAACACTTGCAAAGCTGCTGGATGTTCCATTTGCCATTGCAGACGCGACTACCTTGACAGAAGCCGGTTATGTTGGAGAAGACGTAGAAAATATTTTGCTGCGTTTAATTCAGGCGGCAGATTTTGATATTGAAAAAGCAGAACGCGGCATTATTTATATTGATGAAATTGATAAAATTGCCCGTAAATCTGAAAACCCTTCCATTACACGTGATGTAAGCGGAGAGGGTGTTCAGCAGGCTTTATTAAAAATTTTAGAGGGAACGGTTTCCAATGTTCCGCCTCAAGGCGGCAGAAAACACCCTCAACAAGAATTTTTGCAGATAGATACCAAAAATATTTTGTTTATTTGCGGCGGTGCTTTTGACGGTCTTGAAAAAATTATTGAGAAAAGAACCTCAAATTCTACTTTAGGCTTTCAGACTGATGAGACGGCTGAAAAGAAGCAAATCAATGAAAATGAATGGTATAAAAATGTAATTCCTCATGACCTTGTTGTGTATGGAATTATACCGGAATTGGTTGGTCGTCTGCCTGTGATTACTTCTTTAGACGGATTGGATGAAAAGGCATTGGTTCGTATTTTATCCGAGCCTAAAAATTGCTTAGTGAACCAATATAAAAAGTTGTTTGCGCTGGATAAAGTGGAGCTTGAATTCCAGCCGGAGGCTTTGACCGCAATTGCGAAAAAGACAATTGAGAGAAAAATTGGCGCAAGAGGACTGCGTTCCATTATGGAAGAACATCTCAATAACCTGATGTATGAAATACCTTCAGATTATACGGTAGAGAAAGTGCTCATTACGCCGGATGTGATTAATAAAGGTGAACCACCGGAGATTGTGTATAATAAGGACCGAAAACCTGTGCAGATTAAATTGCCGCAGCCTAAAAAAGGCGGTCATAAAAATACAGCATCTTAATCAACAACATTTGGCTGTTGCGCTGAGAGTAGGAACACTCTCTGCTTTGCAACAGCCTTTTCTCTTTCAAAATGAACGCATCTGTGTTAAAATTCCTTTATAAATTTCTATGAATTCCCTATATTATGCACACAGGTGCAGGAGGAGAGATAGATATGACAGATAAATTAGATGAAACTTTAACAATAGATCAACCACAAAGAGAATATATGGAACAGCTTGTGATGCCCGTGATTGCATTGCGTGGTCTTGTAGTATTTCCCGGTATGTCCATTCAGTTTGACGTGGGAAGAAATAAGTCTATTCTGGCGGTAAACCAGGCAATGGATATCAATCAAACAGTTTTTCTGGTTTCTCAAAAAGATTTAGAAACCATTGATCCAAAGCAGGAGCATTTGCATAAAGTAGGTGTAATTGCAAAAATCAAACAAGTGTTTCGCAATACAGAAGATGGTCTTCGCTTATTTGTAGAAGGCATACGTCGCGCAGAATTATTGGAAATTATGCAGGATACTCCTTTTTTATTAGGTGATTTGGCTTTGATTGATGAAATACCATCAGCCAAGACACACCGCTCTCAAGCGTTGGTTCGGCGTATGAAAACTGTATTTGAACAATATATTCAAAATTATAAAAACGTACCGCCCGACATTATTATGGGTGTGATTAAACTGAAAGACAGCGGAGAACTGGCAGACTATATTGCCGGCAATACTGCGTTGGATCCTGACTTAAAGCAGGGAGTATTGGAGACCATAGATGCTGATCAGCGTTTGGAATTTCTGATTGATATACTGCAAGATGAAATTAAAATTCTTGAAATAGAAAATGTGATTAGCTCCAAAGCGAAAGAGCAAATGGATCAAAACCAGAGAGAATATTATCTGCGGGAGCAGATACGTGCTATTTATAATGAATTGGGAGAAGATGAGTCTCCTGAAGAAGAACATGAAGCGTTTAAACAACGCATTTTAGCATTACAGCTTCCCGAAAAACAGGAAGAAAAATTATTGAAAGAATGCGACCGTTTGGCAAAAATGCCGTCCGGCTCCCATGAGGGAAGCGTCGTTCGTAATTATTTGGAAACCTGCTTGGAATTGCCTTGGAATAAATCAGGAAAAGCTGTCATTAATCTTAATAAAGTAGAAAAAGTGTTGAATAAAGAACACTACGGCTTAACCAAAGTAAAAGAACGGATTTTGGAATCTTTGGCTGTGCGAAAGTTAAATCCTCATACAAATGGACAAGTGATTTGCCTAGTAGGTCCTCCCGGCGTAGGTAAAAGTTCTATTGCCAAATCTATTGCACATGCAATCGGTTTGGAATTCGAGCGTATCTCTTTGGGCGGCGTACGTGATGAATCTGAGATTGTCGGACACCGCAAAACATATGTAGGCTCTATGCCCGGACGTATTATTTCTGCGGTAAAACAAGCAGGAATCAATAATCCGGTCATTTTGTTGGATGAAATTGATAAGCTTTGCAAAGATTTCAGAGGTGACCCGGCTTCCGCTTTGCTGGAAGTTTTGGATACGGAACAAAACAGTACGTTTACAGACCATTACATAGATATGCCCTTTGACTTGAGCAACGTTATTTTTATTACAACAGCAAACGATGCCAGCACAATTCCGGCTCCTTTATTTGACCGTATGGATGTGATTTCACTATCCAGCTATACCCATGAGGAAAAATTCCAGATTGCAACAAAGCATTTGATTCCAAAACAGCTGGAAAAACACGGAATTGGGACGAAGCAGTTGAAAATCACTCCGGCAGCAGTTCATGCTATCATCGAAAATTATACAAAAGAAGCCGGTGTGCGTGGTCTGGAACGAAGAATTGCAGATATTTGCAGAAAATGTGCCAAAAGTGTTGTAGCGAATCCTGAGAAAAAAATCACAGTCAATGACAAACAACTGGAAGAATACCTCGGTCCTAAGAAATATAAAAAAGATGATGTTGCAAAGACAGATGAAATCGGTTTGGTAAACGGTCTTGCTTGGACAAGCGTCGGCGGCGAGATACTTCCGATTGAAGCAGTTGCTCTTGACGGAACAGGCAAAATAGAGCTGACAGGTAACTTGGGAGATGTGATGAAAGAATCCGCCAAAACAGCAGTCAGCTGTGTGCGCAGCCGTGCAGATAAATTAGGAATTATACGTGAATTTTACAAACGCAAAGATATCCATATTCATGCGCCGGAAGGGGCGATTCCAAAAGACGGTCCTTCCGCAGGCATTGCGATGGCTACGGTTATCACTTCTGCTTTGACCAGCATTCCTGTTTGTCATGATGTTGCTATGACAGGTGAAATTACATTACAGGGCAGAGTGCTTCCAATCGGAGGATTAAAAGAAAAAACAATGGCAGCGTACCGCGCAGGCATGAAGCGTGTGATTATTCCTGCCGATAATGTGGCTGATTTGGCAGATGTAGACCAGGTAGTCAAAGATTCCATAGAATTTTTCCCTGTCAGAAAGATTGATGAGGTATTAGAACTTGCGCTTACACGTAAGCCAACGCCAAGGGAGAGTTTGTTTGACGATGCGGACTGCCAATATTTGGAGCATGATGTCAATCAATTGATGCTGCCCAGCATTTAATTGCCAGCAGGAGGTTATGCATGAAATTTGAAGATGCTTTTTTTGAATTTGCCGCAGGCAGATTAAATCAATTGCCTCCATCGGATGTACCCGAAATTGTATTTTCGGGGAAATCGAACGTAGGTAAATCTTCTTTGATCAATAAAATTTTAAATCGTAAATCATTGGCACGCGTCAGTGCAACGCCCGGAAAGACAGGAACCATTAACTTTTATAGCTTAAAAGAGTGCCGTTTGGTAGACTTGCCCGGTTATGGTTATGCGAAAGTATCCCATGCGGAAAAATTGCGCTGGGCTGAATTGGTGGAAGGATATTTGGCATCTGACCGAAATATTCAATTTGTAGTACAAATTATTGATATTCGCCATAAACCAACGGAAAATGACTTGCATATGATCGAGTATCTTATGGAATCCCGTTTTCCGTTTGCGGTAGTCGTGACGAAAAGTGATAAACTGAACAAAACGCAGCGTGCAAAACAATTGGCGTATTTTGATGAGCTGTTCTGTGATGAAAACGGTGAAAGCCTGGTGCACTATATTCCGTTTTCATCCGTTAATGGGGAAGGCGTTGATGTTATGAAACAAATCATTCAGTCAATTGCACAAGCACACACAGCGCAGCTTCAGGCACAGCAAGAGTAAGGAATGAGAGGGGAAAAGCCGATGTTTGTTTCGGATTGTTTGAATGTCAATGATAAAGGACATTTAACCATTGGCGGATGCGATACAGTATCACTGGCGCAGGAATTTTCAACACCACTGTTTGTAATGGATGAAGATTATATACGCAAAACATGCCGTATGTATCAAAATTCGTTGAATGAGTATTATCAGGGCAGAGGCATGGTGTTATATGCCAGCAAAGCATTCAGCTGTAAAGAAATGTGCCGTATCGTTAAGGATGAAGGCATTGGATTGGATGTAGTTTCCGGAGGAGAGCTGTATACAGCGCTTGAAGCGGGATTTCCCGCCCAGCGTATCCATTTTCACGGGAACAATAAAACGGAAGATGAAATTCGTTTTGCTTTACAGAACAATGTGGGACATTTTGTGGTAGATAATTTTTTTGAGTTAGAAACTCTTGATAGACTGGCGGCCCAGCAAAATAAAACTGCAGATATTTCATTGCGTATCAAACCTGGGATTGAAGCGCATACCCATGAAGCGGTTATGACAGGACAAATTGATTCTAAATTTGGTTTTGCGCTGGAAACAGGTGAAGCAATGGAAGCTGTAAAATTTGCGGCAAAATTTCGTCATGTTAGATTAAAGGGAATGCATAACCATATTGGTTCTCAAATATTTGACATTGAGCCGTTTAAAAGCGCAGCAAAGGTTATGCTGGAATTTATGAATCAAATCCGTACAGAAACCGGGATTATCATAGAAGAATTGAATCTTGGCGGCGGATTTGGTATCAAGTATGTAAACAGTGATCATCCTGTGCCGTACGGTGATTATATGAAAGAGATTTCACACGTGGTGTATCAAACATGTGAAGAACTCGATTTTCCTGTTCCGTATATTTTTATGGAACCGGGACGTTCCATCGTAGGTGAAGCAGGCATTACATTGTATCGTGTAGGAGGGATCAAAGAAATTCCCAATATACGCACCTATGTATCAGTAGACGGCGGTATGACGGACAATCCCCGATATGCCTTGTATCAATCGGAATACAGCGTTGTTGTGGCAAATAAAGCAAATGAGCCGGCTGTAAAGAAAGTAACCATTGCAGGTAGGTGCTGTGAAAGCGGAGATTTAATCCAGGAGCATACCATGATACAAGACGTGGAAGTAGGAGATACTTTGGCGGTATTATCTACGGGCGCCTACAATTATTCTATGGCATCTAATTATAACCGTGTTTGCAAGCCTGCTGTTGTGATGGTTCGAAACGGCGAACCGAGAGTTATTATAAAACGCGAAACATACGCCGATTTGGTACGCAATGATATATAACCAATTGCTTGTATATTTACTTTTTCACTTTTATGTGCTAAAATTGTAATTAATGAAAGTGAAAGGACGGATTGCCATGAATTCAAAAGTAAAAAGCGATAGTGTCGATTTTTTATTCCATTCCATCCTCAAACTGAAAACAGTAGAGGAATGCTACGATTTTTTTGAAGATCTATGCACAGTGCCCGAAATAAAGGCCATGTCTCAGCGTTTGGAAGTGGCGCATATGTTAAGTAATAATTGCGTTTACAGCGATATAGTAGCAAAAACAGGTGCTTCCACCGCAACCATAAGCAGAGTGAACCGCTCGCTTAACTATGGCTGTGACGGATATGAATTGGTATTTGGAAGATTGCAAGAGGAAGATGAGGCGACATCATGAGTAGTTATACAGCTTTTGCAGAATTTTATGACCAATTGACTAACGATGTAGATTATAAAAAACGCGCAGAATATTTTTGTAAGCTCTTGGCACGACATGGTCATGCTATGGGGCTAACCTTAGATTTGGCTTGCGGAACAGGCAGTCTGACAATAGAACTGGCAAAACGAGGCGTCGATGTGTATGGCATTGATGCCTCTCCGTCTATGCTGACAGTTGCACAGGAAAAAGCAGCACAGGAAAATACGCCGATATTATTTTTGTGTCAGCGCATGGAAGAACTGGATCTGTTTGGAACCATTGATACGGTAGTATGTACGCTGGACAGTGTAAACCATTTAACAGAGGAAAAAGACGTGCTGCAAGCATTTCAGCGTGTAGCGCTCTTTTTAGATCCAAATGGTTATTTTGTATTTGATGTAAATACGCCATACAAACATAGGCATGTATTAGAAAATAATACGTTTCTTTATGATACTGAAAATGTATACTGTGTATGGCAGAACGCATTAGATGCTGAAACCGGAATTGTAGAAATTAATCTGGATTTTTTCGCACGTCAGGAAGGAGATTTATATAGACGTTCCAACGAATGCTTTTGTGAACGTCCTTACGACTCTGCTGAAATTAAGATTTTGCTTGAAAGAGCAGGTATGGAATTGGTAACCATTTACGATGATATGACCTTTTCACCGGCTTCTCCTGAAAATGAGCGCTGGGTGGTAGTGGCCAAAAAGATGAGAGAAGATCACTGACAGGAGAGGTGCTTGATATGAATAAAATTATGAGATGTATCACATCTGACGGAAGTATTATGGCAGCTGCAATTGATTCCAGCGACATCGTTCACATTGCACAAAGTATCCATAAAACCAGTCCTGTTGCCACAGCGGCATTAGGGCGTTTGTTGACAGCGTCTTCAATTATGGGTACTATGCTGAAACAAAAAAACGCAACTGTTACATTGAAAGTCAATGGCGGAGGTCCTTTGGGAACATTGGTGGCAATTGCCGACAGCAAAGGAAATTGCCGCGGAAATATTACAAACCCCGACGCAAATGTGCCTTTGAAGGACAATGGGAAGCTTGATGTTGGAGGAGCAGTAGGTAAGGACGGTTTATTGCTCGTGATTCGAGACTATGGCGAAGGCGAGCCTTATATGGGACAAATTGAACTGGTATCGGGAGAAATTGCAGAAGATATTACAAATTACTTTGCAGCCAGTGAACAAATTCCAACGGTATGCGCTTTGGGAGTATTGTTAGACAAAGACGACCATAAAGTTCTGTTGGCCGGCGGATTGCTGATCCAAGCGCTTCCTGGGGCAGATGACGCTGCCTTAGAAAAGCTGGAGAAAAATGTCATGGAGCTGCCTTCTGTAACTACTATGCTTGCACAAGGACTGTCCATTGAAGATATTTGCCGCAAAGCTTTGGCAGGATTTGATGTTGAAATATTGGATGAGTATGAAGTAAACTATGCCTGCCCATGCAGCAAAGAACGTGTAAAACGTGCATTGACCAGCCTTCCTGTTGATGAAATTTTGCAGATTGCAAATGAAGAAGGCAAAATGGAAGCAAAGTGTCAATATTGTGGACGCATGTATGAAATCGGAAAATCTGAATTAGAGGAACTGGCAGCTTCTGTCCAAAAAGAGAAGAACGAAGAAACGTAATTCTTTGCAGAAAAATAAATAAAAAGTTTTGGAAAAAGTGTTGACATATTTTCTAATAAATGATATTATATAACACGTCGCCGGGCAAACCGGTTGACGAAATGGGAGCATAGCTCAGCTGGGAGAGCATCTGCCTTACAAGCAGAGGGTCACAGGTTCGAGCCCTGTTGTTCCCACCATATGGCCTAGTAGTTCAGTTGGTTAGAACGCCAGCCTGTCACGCTGGAGGTCGACGGTTCGAGCCCGTTCTAGGTCGCCATATGCCCCTGTAGCTCAGTTGGTAGAGCAGAGGACTGAAAATCCTCGTGTCGGTGGTTCGATTCCGCCCGGGGGCACCATGCGTGCGGATGTAGCTCATCTGGTAGAGCGCCACCTTGCCAAGGTGGAGGTAGCGAGTTCGAGCCTCGTCATCCGCTCCATATGACTCTGAATGACGCTTATTTAAATTTTTTAAATAAAGCGTCATTTTATCAATAGGTTCAGCATATACTGAACTTAGAGATGGTGCCATAGCCAAGCGGTAAGGCCAAGGTCTGCAAAACCTTTATTCCCCAGTTCAAATCTGGGTGGCACCTCCAGTTTATATTTGAATCACCGAGGCACTGTGTTTTATAGTGTCTCGGTGATTTTTTTGTGCAGATATTTTTTGAAAAGAGTTATGTAGTATCTGCTTGCTAGATAGTTTATCTTTTTCACATTATTTTTTCTTTCATAACTTAATATGTTACATTGATAGCATAGGGAGTATTAAGGAGAAAAATCATATGAAAAGAGTAATTAGTTTCGTATTGACTGCATTATTGTGTATGAGTTTTTTGGTGGGATGCAACAGTGATTCACCGGCTCAAGCAGAAACTTCACAAGATGTTGTGGATTATTTGAAAAAACAAGGTATGTCTATTGTATATGAACTGCCGTATTCAGATGAAGACCAAATGAACAATTTGAATCAATACGATTGCACTTCCAGAACAGACTTTTCAGACTCAGCCATTGAAGAAACTTACGACAAAAATGAGCCGCTTAGCGGAACTGTGGAATTATTTAAAGATGCAGATGCAGCTGTAAAGAGAGCAGATTTTATTAAGACATATCAAAGACCTTATGATTTTGGTTATCTAATTTTGAAAGATAATATTTTACTAAGTATCAATACGTTTGCACCAGCAGAAATTGTTGAAAAGTATGCAAATGCATTAGGCGCAGAAATATACAGTGAACCAAATATATACCACAAAACGCCTGAAACAGTTTCCATTGAAAATAATTTGTTTAACGAATCTCCCGAAGAATGTCTTAGAATTATAAATCAATATCTTACAAACATGATTCCATTAGATAGCTTAATCAAGTACGAAGGAGAATCCTTTGATACTGCTGGTGTGCCTATTATGACGTCTAGTTACTTTATGTTTACTACTGACGCTTCCAGAAATCATACCAAAAGCATTTTGTTGGAAATAGGTACGAGTGATGGAGATAATTCTGAAATCATAAAAGCATATTTAGTAGCTATTTTCTTTGCTGTTGACCCTCAAATGAGTAAAGATTTATATAATGTAATCATGACGGAATTGATAGAAGGTACTTCAAGAGGTAGGCGTACAGCTATTTCCACCCATAATGGAATTAATTATTTTGCTTATGTAAATGCAGAATCTATGAGTTTTACGATAACGCCTGAAGTTTAGATCGGATAACGGAAAGACTATTTCATTTTAAATATTTTATAACACAAGATGCCCCCTTTGTGCATAAATAAAGGGAGCATCTTGTGTTGTCCACTCATATGATATGCATGAGGTGAGTGGTTTTGAAGAAAAGGTGTGATGCGGTTTTTGAAGGCGGAGGAGTGCGCGGTATTGGCTTGGCAGGAGCGGTATACCAAATGGAAAGAAACGGCTACACATTCGGCAATGTAGCCGGATCGTCTGCCGGGGCAATTATAGCTGCTCTTTTAGCGGCAGGGTATACAGGTGAAGAAATATACGAGGAAATGAAGCGTGTTAATTACTTTAAATTTAAAGAAAAACATTTTATAGATTATTTCGGTATTATAGGAAAATTATTCAGTATTTTATTTCACTTTGGCATATACAGCGCGGATTATTTTGAACAGTGGCTTACGGAATTATTATCTCAAAAAGGTGTATACACGTTTGGAGACTTAAAATGCGGTTCACATACCGGACATTGCAAATACAAACTGCAAGTAACGGCGTCAGATATTACGGATGAAGAGTTGCTTGTGTTTCCAAGAGATTTACACAAATTTGGAATTATGGCGGATATGTATCCCATTGCAAAAGCGGTGCGTATGAGCATGAGTATTCCTGTTTTTTATGAGCCTTTTATATTAAGGGATCAAAGCGGAAAAAAACATTATATTGTGGATGGCGGTATGTTAAGCAATTATCCAATGTGGATATTGGATGAAGGAACGACAGAACCACAGTATCCGATTATTGGATTTAAATTTTGGGAACCAAAAGAATGTACAACACTTTGTAAATGCAGCCGGATGAATATTGTAGAATATATGGGGCAGCTTGTTTCGACTATGATGGATGTTTACGATAAAGGCTATATTGCGCATTCACAAGGAGATTTACAACGCTCCATTCAGATTCCGGTGCATATTACAATCAACGGTACGTACCAAAAAATACGGGCAACGGACTTTGCGATTACCTCAGAAGAAAGTCAAGTGCTTTTTCAAAATGGAGTAAATGCGGCAACAGAATTTTTACAGCGCTGGGATTTTCATGAATGGAAAGAGAAATATAGGCTTTCAGGGAAAAAATAAACCCGGCAGAGTTCTTCTGTCGGGTTTATTTTTAGTGGTGGTGATGGTGTCCGTGTTCGCCTACTTTAAAGCAGTGGGTGATTGTAAAGTTTCTGCCTTCGTAAACACCGTCTTTTTTATCATCTGTTACATGACGTACAATGAGACAATAGGTTCCTACTTTGTCGGGTTTAATGGTAAAGATACCGTTTGCATCAGAAGTGATTTCTGTTTCTACCAGTCCGTTTTCAGATTGATAAATCAAAGTACCTTTGTGTGCATCGGCAGGTTTGTCCCCAAGCATTAATTGTAATTTTAATTCGTGGCCTACTACGTAGTTTGGGTTGGAAACAGGAAGCAGATACATTTCCAAACCTGTGATAGGGGTTACTTCGGTATCATGATGATGACCGACAGAAACGCAGGTGGTTGCATACTGGCAATAGTCGCGTACTTCAATAGCATCAGGATATTGCTCGCGTGTGCCCAATTTATAATCTTCATTGGGATATTGTGCCCAGCATTCGTCATAGCTGGTTACCAGCATGTGGAATCCTTCCTGATTGGTATCAGCGGTAATATCATACCATAAGTCTCCGCTTGGTTCGGCGGAAGCCTCAGAGCATGTGCCGTCCGGAGCATAAATGTGATGTTTTAAATAATCTTTATTTGGCAGACCATCTACTGCAAGATTGTGACCCCACTGCATTTTTACCATAACAGGATCTCCCAAATGATAATGAGACGGATACTCTTCCAGCCAGCCTTCATGACCGTATACCAATAGATGAGTTGTATCTTTTATGTTGTTTTGTGCCATAATTGTTCACTTTCCTTTTCACAGTTTCATTGTGCAATATGCTTTATTTACAATGTATCACATTTTGAAATGTGTTGCAATTCTTTCTTTTTCTCTTTTTGATAAATTTTTCTCACTATGCCTTCTTTCGGCATAAAAGCTGCACAAATAATAGAATAGCAGCCTGACGATTGTTTTTTATTTATGTTCTTTACATGAAAGTGCAGTTACCTCTATCTTGAATACACATACGGTGTCTATCATTTCATCATGAAATTCCCAGTTATTTTTATGTGTATTTTGGTACATAATGCTTTGCAGAGCGTGATGTTTCTCTGCGTGATTATGTATGATAGAGGCAGTACCGTTTCCAATCACACTTTGGAATCGCGCTGAGTATTGACATGCGTCAGCACCTTTCTGCAACTGATAGCCGGTATCCAGCTCAAATCCAACTTGCGGACAAGTTTCAATCAGTTGAATTTTTTTACCTTGTTTTGCGCTGTGAAAATAAAAAATACGTTTACCTGATTTTTTTTCGTATCCAAAATTTAAGGGAACAATATATACGCTGCCTTGGTCGTAAAATCCCAAACGGCAGCAGTTGCAAGAAGCGATGATTGCATCTATCTCACAGTCATCCGTAACCTCTCGGTCTTTTCGTCTCATCTTATATACCTCCAAAACTTGTTCAAGCATGGTTTTATTTTACTACAAATCCTTCTTTTTTGTTATTTTTTTCTTAAGAAAATGAAAATCGTAAAATTGTTGTAACGATTTTGTCATATTACTAGGTATTCTGTAGTTTATTTGATATGATAATAAAGGTAAGTTAATAATGGAACAAAAATATTTGGTATATGTCAGAAAGCCGTTTTTTTCATCAAGATTTCAAAGGGTTGTTAGGAATGTTTCTTTCTCCTGAATCGTGGAAAGCCGGCTTTTATTTCAGCTGTACTAGAAATCGATTGTTGCCAATGATTGCAGATTTATGTTTCTGCAATGTTCCAGCCGAAAAGATGAAAAATGAAATTATTGCAGAGACATAGTACGGTTCTTTGGGCTGTTTTGCATTTTTGTTCTATTCAGGTGGCGGATAATAAGCGTTTTTAGAAGTGGGCTGCATATTCCTTTGCTTTTATTTTACAGCAGGGTAATATTTACTGCATGAAATAAAGCGGCTGTATGGCATCAAAAGTATTGTGTTTTGCAAATGATACATTTGTTTACCGTCTGCCGGTCTTTCCAATTGCGCTAAACGTATGAGGAATAAAAACAGACAAGTACGGCAAGATTTTTAAATTTAATGTAATATTGGTTAACGAAATAGAAAAGGCTTATACTATGTAGTATAAGCCAAACTTCTAAATGTTAATTGAGTATCACTACACCTAAGTTTATGTATGCTGCATAGATGCACCATAACAAATACGGTATCATAAGATAAGCGCTTATTTTGGTTACTTTAGAAAACATTTTTATCATCAGTGCAACTGCACAAATTAATAAAAGTAACCAGACAAAGGCGAATGTATATAGCTGAGACTTAAAAAAGATAATAGGCCAAAAGAAATTCAATGCCAATTGCAGGGCATACACCCAAAAAGATACGCTGATATAGTCTGATTTAGAGGAGAAAATACCATATGATGCAATGCCCATCAGCACATATAATATTGTCCAAGCAATAGGAAACACAAATGCGGGAGGAGACTCTGGAGGCAATTTCAGTATAGAGTAGATTCCAACATCCGGCAATATTATCATTCCTGAGATAAACCCAATTACGACAGGGATTAAGATGCTTAGTAAAAAGGGTTTACATTTTATGACAAACATTTGCATCCTCCTTTGCTTGTTTTTGTGCAGACGGAAATACTCTGTACTTTTATTTGTATGCGTTAAGAGCAAGGTTAGAAGTAAAAGTTCAAAGAAATTTTATATTATATTCACAATCCATTTTGATTAAAAACAGATGATGTTACTTTTTTGTGAATTCAGAGTGTTTTTATTTAAGTATATAATACTCTGTTTATTTTAGGGAGGTTTCTCATGAGTAGAAACAATATAAGGTCAAAGAAAAATATTATTTTTACAATTGTTATTGTCGTTCTCACTGCTGCAGTCGCAGCAGGTTTGCTTTTATTTTTTTCATTATATGATTTTAATCATGACTATGGTTCAGGCTCGGATCAAACATTGACAACAGATGTTTCGTCTCAGTATTCATCTGATTCCGCAGAGGAACATACATCATCTGCTGTAACTGAATTTACTCAATTGGATGATCCGTTGCTTGTATTGGTAAATGAAGAGCATAAAATGCCGGACAGCACTGATGATGGTGTAGTGGAACAGTACGGAATCACATTGGACAGCCGTGCGTTAGAGGCTTATGGTCAAATGTATCAGGCTGCGGCTCAAGAGGGTATTACTTTATGGATTGCATCAGGATATCGTTCTCCGGAATTACAGGCACAGTTGTACCAACAAGAGATTGATATGAATATGGAAAATGGCATGACAGAAAACGAAGCGGTAGAAGCTGCCGACAGAGCGGTACAGAAGCCGGGATACAGCGAGCATAACACCGGCTTGGCAATGGATTTCAATACGGTAACGGATTCTTTTAAAGATACAGATACGTATGCTTGGCTTATGGAACATGCCCAGGAGTATGGTTTTATTTTGCGTTATCCTGAGGATAAGGAAGATATTACAGGTATTATGTATGAGCCGTGGCATTTCCGTTATGTGGGAGTAGAACATGCGAAAAAAATGAATGAATTGAATATGTGTTTGGAAGAGTATGTAGAGTATGTTCGCTCACAGCAATCATAATAAAAAATCCTGCCGAATAATTTGGCAGGATTTTTTTGATATACGGCTATTTTATGGTTCCATATGGTTGATAAAGTTGTATTTTTTGGTATAATAAAAAGAATAGTTAAATGTATTTTAATATGTATTAATACCTAGAGGCGAGAGGGGTTTCATAATAGAAATGAAAGAAGTAAGAACAAGATTTGCACCAAGTCCTACCGGTTTTATGCATGTGGGAAATTTGCGAACAGCTTTGTATGAATATTTAATTGCCAAATCTTCCAACGGAAAATTTGTACTGCGTATTGAAGATACCGATCAAGAACGTTTGGTAGAAGGTGCTGTAGACGTTATATATGACACATTAAAACAAGTTGGCATTGTCCATGATGAAGGTCCCGATGTGGGAGGACCATACGGTCCTTACGTACAAAGCCAAAGAAAAGACATGTATCTGCCGTATGCCCAGGAGCTTGTGAAAAACGGAAAGGCGTATTACTGTTTTTGTACCAAAGAGCGTTTAGACAGTCTCAATGAAGGTGAAAATGCATTTGGCGGATATGACCGTCATTGCCGTGACTTATCACAGGAAGAAGCGGACAAGCTTCTGAAGGAAGGGGTACCGTATGTTATTCGCCAAAAAATGCCTATCACAGGTTCTACTACATTTGTAGATGCTGTTTACGGTGAAATTACCATTGAAAATTCTGAATTGGAAGATCAAATTTTAATTAAGTCCGACGGGTATCCAACGTATAATTTTGCTAATGTCATTGATGACCACTTAATGAATATTACCCATGTAGTACGCGGATGTGAGTATTTGACTTCTACCCCAAAATATAATTTACTGTATGAAGCGTTTGGCTGGGAATTGCCAACTTATGTGCATTTACCAATGATTATGGGTAAAAATGAGGACGGAAGCGTTTCGAAATTATCCAAACGTCATGGCTCTACAGGTTTTTCTGACTTGGTAAATGACGGTTATTTACCGGAAGCAATTATCAATTATATCGCGCTGCTTGGCTGGTGTCCGAAAGATAATCAGGAAGTTTTTACACTTCAAGGTTTAGTGGAGCATTTTTCCATTGATGGAATCAGCAAATCACAATCTATTTTTGATTATGATAAGCTGACATGGCTCAACGGAGAATATTTGCGCGCTATGACCTTAGAACAATTTACTCAGCTAGCTATGCCAAGTTATAAACAAGTATTTCCGCAAACAGATTTAAATTGGGACCTTATGTCTTCTATTTTACAGCCTCGCGTCACTCAGTTAAATCAAATAGCAGATATGATTGGCTTTTTTAAAGAGTTGCCGGAATATTCTGCTGAATTGTTTGTCAATAAAAAAAGCAAAACCAATTTAGAAAACTCTGTGACTATGCTTGAGGCGGCAATTCCTGTATTGGAACGTTTAGATACATGGACGGCAGAGGCAATTCATGACACGCTTTTGGCACTTCCGGAACAATTGGAAGTGAAAAATGGTACTTTACTGTGGCCTGTGAGAATTGCGGCGGCCGGCATGACGGTGACGCCCGGCGGAGCCATTGAAATTTTAGCTATTTTAGGTAAAGATGAAACATTAAGAAGATTGAATATCGGTTTGGAAAAATTAAAAGAAGCAAATAAAGAATAAGTGGGGAAGCAGAATGAGTGAAGAACTAAAAAACGTAGAAGACACACAAGAAGTTTGGAGCAACTTTATTCATGATTTTATAGAAGAAGATATTGCTCCGGGGGGAAGATTCGAAGGAAAAAAGGTGCACACTCGTTTTCCTCCGGAGCCTAACGGATATTTGCATATTGGACATGCAAAAGCGCTGTATATTGATTTTGCAACAGCTGAAAAGTACAACGGCTTATGCAACTTGCGTATGGACGATACCAATCCCACAAAGGAAGATGTTGAGTATGTAGATGCAATCAAAGAAGATATTGCATGGCTTGGATTTTCTTGGGGCGACCGTTTTTATTATGCATCTGACTATTTTCCTAAAATGTATGAGATTGCAGTGAATCTCATTAAAAAAGGTTTGGCGTATGTGTGTCAATGTACTCCGGAACAAGTACGTGAGAATAGAGGAGATTTGACGACTCCGGCTGTAAGTCCATACCGTGACAGACCGATTGAGGAAAGTTTGGACTTATTTGCACGTATGAAAGCAGGAGAGTTTGAAGACGGCTCTATGACACTGCGTGCAAAAATTGATTTGGCCTCCGGCAACTTTAATATGCGTGATCCTGTATTGTACCGTATCAGCCATATGCATCATCATCGTACCGGAAATGAGTGGTGCATTTACCCTATGTATGATTATGCCCATCCTATTGAAGATGCGTTGGAGGGTATTACACACTCACTGTGCTCTTTGGAATTTGAAGCGCACAGACCCCTATATGACTGGGTAATTGAACATTCTGAACTACCTTGCAAACCTCGTCAAATTGAGTTTGCACGATTAAATATAAACCACACGGTTATGAGTAAAAGAAAACTGCGCTTGTTGGTAGAAAACGGTGTGGTGGATGGATGGGATGACCCCAGAATGCCTACATTGAGTGGTTTGCGCAGAAGAGGTTATACACCTCTTTCCATTCGCAACTTTTGTGAGAGAATCGGCGTTTCCAAGGTAAACAGTGTTGTAGAATACAGCTTCTTAGAGCATTGTTTGCGTGAAGATTTAAATATGACAGCCCAGCGTGTTATGGCTGTGCTAGACCCGGTAAAACTGATTATCACCAATTATCCGGAAGATTTGACAGAAGAATTTGAGATAGAAAACAATCCAAACCGTCCTGAAGACGGTACCAGAACCATTACTTTTTCCAGAGAGTCATGGATTGAAAGAAGCGATTTCACCGAAGAGCCCGTAAAAGGATACTTCCGTTTTTATCCTGGCAACGAGGTTCGTATGAAAACAACCTATATTGTAAAATGTACCGGCTGCAAAAAAGACGAGAATGGTAATGTGATTGAAGTGTATGGAGAATACGACCCTCAAACACGGGGCGGCACTACTCCGGACGGGAGAAAAGTGCGTGGTACCATTCACTGGGTTGATGCAAAAAATGCGCTGGATGCAGAAATCCGCTTATATGATAATTTGTTTACTGAGGCAGACCCTGAAGCAGGCGAATTGTTGGAATGTGTCAATCCCGATTCTTTAAACGTGTTGGAACATTGTAAAGTAGAAGCTTCTGTCAAAGAGCTTGACCCGCATGCATCGTTTCAATTTATGCGTCAAGGTTATTTCTGTTTTGATTCCAAAGACAGCAAGACTGAACATTTGGTATTTAACAGAACAGTATCACTAAAAGACAGTTTTAAGAAAAAATAACGATTATAACATTTTATGATTTAGAAAGAGAACTACCTTAACATTAGATAGTTCTCTTTTTGCTTTTCATAAATATATATTTGTCCCAGAATGTGTCTGCCTGATATCTAAACTGTTTTTATAAAGTGATAAGTTAAAAATTTGCGTTATTGCATTTGTAGAATTTGTAAATTCAAAATAAATTTTATTGAAAAATACATAAAAATATAGTAAAATATAATATATTAACATATGGATTTATCGATATTCTATTTGTCTTAGAAAGTACGCTTTTGCAAAACATAATGTCAATTATTTTGTATTCAAAACAATAAAAGGAGGCCAAAAACATGTATAAGAAAAAAGTAATTGCAATACTTGTCACAGTACTGATGGTTTTCAGTATCCTTCCAATGGCTGTATTTGCAGAAGAGACATCAACCGATAGTTGGGATGGTACTGCAGACACATCATGGTATCAAGGCGGTGTCACAGAATTTCATCTAACAACTGCGGAACAGCTGGCTGGTCTAGCCCAAATAGTAAATGAAACTGGAGATGTATTTCAAGGTGTAACCATTTATCTGGATACAGATGTAGATTTAAGCGGATATGAATGGGTTTCCATTGGCACAGGAAATAATATAGCAAATTATTTTGGCGGTACATTCGATGGACAGGGACATGTTATTAAGAATTTAACTTCTACCAACTCTGGTAACGGATCATATGGCTTTTTTGGTGTGATATCACAAAACGGCAGCGTTAAAAATTTAGGTATAGTTGATGCTAATATTCAAACGCCGAATGATGCAAATTCTCTTGAGATGGGTATCCTTGCCGATTGGGTAAATAGTGGTACCGTTATTAATTGCTATACTACGGGAACCATTGTCAGTGCTCATCAAAGCGGGGGTTTTCAGCTTATAGGAGGGCTAATCGGTCAATGTACGGCAGGAACACAAGTGATTGGATGTTATTCCTCTGCTGATGTAAAAAGTCTTAATATAGGCGATTCCGTTTCCGATACGGTTGGCGGTCTTATTGGTCAATGGGAAAATGCTACGGAAGATGCTATAATCACAGATTGTTATTTTGATGGAAGCATTCTTTGCGAATATACAGATTCAGGTGTTGGTGGAATTTTGGGAGCGAATTTTGATTTTGGAGGAATGCCCGGTGTTACCATTCGCAACTGTTTTGTATCTACAACAGATATTACCTGTGCGGAGCCCGGCAATATCACCTGGATTGCTGCGGTTGTAGATAGTGAAATCACCAATTGTTTCTGGCCTGTTTCACCAGATACAGAGAATCCGTATGCGGCAGTTGTAAAATTAGTTTTGGATGACAGTGGCACTACCGCATCAGCAGATCCGAATTTTGATGAATCTGTTTGCGGAGAAGCGGTGGAAACGTTTACTTCGGAAGAAATACTTGCTTCTTTGCAGCAAAATGCTGCCGGGGGTGTTACATGGATAGCAGGTATTAATGGTCCTACATTTGTTTGGGATGAACGTCATATTTTAGCAGATTACACAGCAGTAAATGAAGCTGTTGCACAAGCAAATGCTTTAAACAAAGATTTGTATCAAAATTTTGAGATAGTAGATCAAGCTTTACAGTCTGTTTCATATACGTTAGATTCCACCAGACAGGCAGAAGTAGATGCGATGGCGCAGTCTATTTTGAATGCAATTTCAGGATTAACATATAAAGATGCGGATTATACCAAAGTAGACCAAGCCATTGAAAGGGCAAATGCACTTAATAGAGATGAATACAAAGATTTCTCAGGTGTAGACGCGGCAATAAATGCTGTTAACAGAGATAAGGATATTACCCAACAAGCGGAAGTAGATGCAATGGCACAGGCAATTGAAGATGCAATCGCAGGTTTGCAGTTAAAAGAAACAACAGCAGGAACGAGTTATCAAATTATTGAAGGTGCAAACAGCACATGGAACAAAGGCAATACAAACGGTTTGACAGTAACATCAAACGGGGATTTTGCTAAATTTACGGCAGTAAAAGTGGATGGTGCGGAAATTGCAGCAGAAAACTATACGGCAGTAAGCGGAAGCACAATTGTCACACTAAACGCATCCTATTTGGAAACACTTGCAGAGGGAACACACACCTTAACATTGGTTTATACAGACGGTGAAGTATCAACACAATTTACTGTTGGTCCACAAACAGCAGGTGTAATTGAAAACACCAATGCAACAGCATCTCCGCAAACAGGGGACAGCAGCAATACCGTAATGTGGATTGTTGTTGCAGCAGCTGCAGCAGGTGCTATGGCAGGTACTGTTCTTTTCGCAAGAAAGAAAAAAGCTGAATAATTGACGATAAAAAATCAGCCCCCAATTTCGGGGGCTGATTTTTTATTGTTTCATTTTACTTTTTTATTGTAATATGCAGTCATTTGATTTTTGTAGTGTTAGGTTTCTTTTTTAAAGACATATATAATTTCAGCATGGTTTCTGCTTGGCTGACAGGTGTTAAACGCTCGGCAGTTTTGCTTACCAGTGTTCGCAGATGAGCTCGTTGCCTGCTGTTCATATTTGTAAAATTACGCATCAAACGATACATGTCTTTTGGATTTTCATAGGTAAATCCATTTTGTCCTTCTATTACAATATCCGCGTTTGCGCTTTTCTTTGGAATGATTACAGGCACGCCGCACGCAATCGCTTCCAAAGGAGAAGCTTTCATGGTCATGGAACCTGTTGCGCTGACAAAAACATCACAAACAGCAAAACAGATATTTAATTCTTCTTGGGAAAGTTCCCCGGTAAATGTTACTTTAGACATAATTTCGTATTCCAAAGCTAAGTTTTTCAGATAACGCATTTGAGGTCCGTCTCCTGCAATGATCAGTCTTAATGGATCCGCAGGCTTTACACATTTTTTCCAGTAATAAAGCAGCTGATCTACATTATTATTTTTGTAAAGCTGACCTGCAAAAATAACGCCGGTATCCTCGGGGTTTAAGCGTAGGCGTTCTCTCATTTCCCAGCATGCTTGTTCACTGACGCCATACATACGAAATTTAACGTCATTTACACAATACGGAATGCGGATAATTTTCGCTTTTGGAGCGTATTTCTTAATTTGGGAGACCAATTGCCTTGAGGAATAGGTTACAATTTGAGAATGTGATAATATTTTCTGGGCATGGCGTTCAGCCAACGGCTGCATAATCAAGCTGAATATTTGTTGTAAAGACTGTTCATTTTCCAACTGCTGCGCATTATGAAATTCATGCACAGTAGAAATAATGGGAACTTGGTTCTTCTGTCCAAAGCGCAGTCCGGCCATTCCAATTTCAGACATGGTCAATATGTGAAGCACATCCGGTTTAAATGCACCTATGTAATAGTCCAGCATATGCGCATATATTTTATTGGCGTTTTGCCGATAAAAATTTTTGGATTTACTTGCAGGACAACATAGCATGCCTCTGGCCAATGTAATTTCCGTTGCTTTTGTATAACCTGTTACAATTAAAACCTTATGACCAAGCTGCTGCAAGCCTTTTTGTAAAACTGCAGCCTGATTGGCTGCTGCTGTATTTTTATTAATAAAAGTCTCTGTAAAAATTGCAATTCTCATATGCTCACCATTTTTAATATTGAATTCTTATTATAGCACAGAAAAAATTGTGTTGCAATTTTTAACGAAGATTTGTGAAGGCATTCTTAATAACAGCCAAAATATTACTTTTCTGCTGTTGCGAGACTGATCACTTTTACTGCAATTTATAATCCATATTTTGTACCGAAAAGCATCAGTTGATTTTGACAAACAGATACCTATCACAATCCAATATAAATGTTTTATTTTCATTTCTAGAATTACTTTTTGTAAATAAATCATTCAAAATGTACGAATAAAGGCGGTTTTACGCGAAAAAACTGGGAAATCTTTTTGGATGAACCCCTTTAAACTTGTTTACAGTTACGGTATAATAAATAAAAAAGACTTTTCAATAGTAAGGAAAGCAGGTGTATTGCATTGTCTCAGTTTACAATTTCATTATCTAAAATCATGAAAGAGCTTTCTTTGGAAACCATTTATATGCCTTCCGATCCGGACGAATTATTGGTATGTTCTCCGGATGTAAATCGTCCCGGATTAGAATTGCACGGTTTTTTTACTCATTTTGAGAAAGACCGTATTCTTATCATAGGCAATGCGGAATCCGCTTATTTGGAAGAAGAATGCGACCATGAAAAACGCATTGAAGTATTGGAGTCCTTGCTGTCGAAGCAGCCGCCTGCAGTGATATTCTGCCGCAGCTTACAGCCTGTGAAAGAATTTATCACCATTGCAAAAAAATATAAAGTACCGTTATTGAGTTCCGATGAAATGACATGCGTATTGCTGGCGGCTCTTATTTCCTTTTTAAATGTACAACTGGCTCCTCGTGTAACCAGACACGGCGTATTGGTTGAAGTATATGGTGAGGGAATTTTAATTGTAGGAGACAGCGGCGTAGGAAAAAGTGAAACGGCAATTGAGTTAATCAAGCGCGGACATCGTTTAATTGCAGATGACGCAGTTGAGATTCGCCGTGTTTCCGCAAAAACATTGGTTGGTTCTTCTCCCAAAAATATTCGCCACTTTATTGAACTGCGCGGCATTGGAATTGTCAATGCACGGCGCCTGTTTGGTATGGGAGCAATTAAAACAACAGAAAAGATTGACTTTATCATCAATTTGGAAGTATGGGATGATAAAAGCGAATATGACCGTATGGGTATTGACAAAGAGTATACTGAAATTTTGGATATCAAAGTACCTGTTATGACCATTCCTGTTCGTCAAGGACGAAATCTTGCTGTTATTATAGAAGTAGCTGCTATGAACAACCGCGAAAAAACAATGGGATATAACGCGGCAAAAGACCTTATGGAACATATGGGAATGGATCCTGATATTATGCAGCCGCAAGAAAAGAAGATAGATTTAGAAATTTAATTTTTGGTACAATGGAGGCGCCTATGAGTCAACTGGAAAAACTGGAACAACTTGCAATTTCATTACACTGCGATGTACGCAATCAAGAATCCATGCGTAAGCATACTACGTTTAAAATAGGCGGACCGGCCGATTTATTTATTGTGGTAAATGATGTGCAGGCGCTGCAATCTGTATATACAGCTGCTAAAGAATTGAGCGTTCCTTGTATGGTAATAGGAAAAGGTTCCAATCTGCTTGTAAAAGACAGTGGTATCAGGGGTGCAGTGATTCAGCTGGGAGGCACATTTTTTGATATTGCGTTAACAGAAAACAATGTCCTGAAGGCAGGCGCCGGCGCCTCTTTGGCAACGGTTTGCGGATATGCATTGCAGCAATCCTTGACAGGTCTGGAATTTGCATGGGGAATTCCCGGCTCCATTGGCGGTGCAGCATTTATGAATGCCGGAGCATACGGTGAAGAAATGAAGGATGTAGTACTGCGCTGTACGCATATGAATCCTGACGGCACAATTGAAACCTATACTGCAGATCAATTGGATTTCGGTTATAGGCACAGTGTTTATCAAAAGTCCCATGCAATTGTATTATCTGTTGCTTTTCAATTGAAAAAAGGAGATAAACAGGAAATCAAAGCCAAGATGGATGATTTAATGGGAAGACGAAAAGATAAGCAGCCTTTGGAATTCCCCAGTGCGGGAAGTGTGTTTAAACGTCCGGTAGGATATTTTGCGGGTACCATGATTGAGCAATGCGGTTTAAAAGGCAAAACAATTGGAGGAGCAATGGTCAGCCCCAAACATGCAGGTTTTATAGTCAATACGGGCGATGCAACCTGCCAAGATGTTTTGGATTTGATTTCATTGATTCAGGATACCGTAAAAGAAAAAACAGGTGTTATGTTGGAATGTGAAATCCGTGCCATAGGCGGATAATGCAGATTAGCATAAAAAGATTGAGAATGGAAATTTTAACGGAAAGGATGGGAAAATGGAATTTTTAATTGTAACGGGATTATCCGGAGCCGGAAAATCAGTTACCATTAACGCTTTGGAAGACATCGGTTTTTACTGTGTGGATAATATTCCGTCAAAGCTTGTGGTTACCTTTTATGATTTGTGTGAACGCGCCAAAGAAGATTTCTCACGTGTTGCGGTTGTGACAGATATTCGAGGCGGAGCGCGTTCTGACAAATTCTTCGAATTTTTAGATATATTTAAAGAAAGAAAAGTACCATATAAAATTTTATTTTTAGATGCAGGCGATATTGTGCTGGTTCATCGGTATAAAGAAACAAGGCGCAGACATCCGCTGTCTGAAGCGGCGTCCGGTTCTTTGGAGCAAGCAGTGAAAATGGAACGGGAAATGTTAAGGCCAATGCGTGAAGCTGCGGACTATATTATAGATACTTCCTATTTAGCGCCTTCACAGTTAAAACAGCGTTTGTCCAATTTATTTCTGGGTAATGTTTCGGATGCGCTTACCATTCAGATTATGTCGTTTGGCTTTAAAAACGGAATTCCCACAGAGGCGGACATGATGTTTGATGTACGCTGTCTTCCTAATCCGTTTTACGTACCTGAACTGAAAAAATTAACGGGATTGGATGAGCCTGTAAAAGAATATGTGATGAAGTGGGACGAGACCCAAGGATTTATTACACGATTTTTGGATCTCATTGATTATATGATTCCTCTGTTTTGCAATGAAGGAAAAAGTCAGTTGGTAATTGCAATTGGATGTACAGGAGGACAGCATCGTTCCGTTACCATTGTAGAATTGTTATATAAGCATTTAATTGCGCAGAACAAACGAGCAAGCGTGAATCACAGAGATATTAAACGATAAGGGGAACAGAAGTTATGTCATTTGCAGCAGATACAAAATGTGAGCTTTGTAAACAAGTTTGTCTGTATAACTGCTGCGCCAAGGCAGAATGTTACGGTATTCTGTTATTTGCCAAGCAGTTTTCACTCAGAAATATTGCTTTCAGCACAGAACACAGAGAAACTGCTTTGCGTTTGGCAGATTTGATTGCCGAACAGACACAGGCGGTGGTAGATATCTCTGCAAAAATGACAAGGCGAAACGGACACCCCGTTACCAGTGTTGTAACCGTTCCTGATGAAGCTCAAAGACTGCGGATACTGCAGTATTTTGGACATACTGGAAAAGAGGTCACGCTGAGAATCAATCATGATATCATAAACCGGGAATGCTGTACGGCTGCATTTTTACGAGGAGTTTTTCTATCCTGCGGCACTATAACCAATCCTGAGAAAGAATATCATTTGGAATTCGTAGTCCCCTACATGAATTTAGCAAAAGATTTACAGGCTTTACTTTCCGATATTCAGGAGCTGGCATTACAGCCGGCTGTTACCAATCGAAAAGGCAGTTTTGTGGTATATATCAAAGGAAGTGAAGGAATTGAAAATTTACTTACTTTTATGGGTGCCACCAATGCTTCCATGAATTTCATGCAGGTGAAAATGTTCAAAGAAGTCCGTAATCAAGTAAATAGAAAAACCAATTTTGAAACAGCTAATATTGGGAAAACTGTTTCCGCTTCCGCAAAACAAATTGCGGCCATCGAAACAATTATACACTCTGTGGGTTTACAGCAACTGCCTGCGGATTTACAAGAGCTTGCTTCCCTGCGTTACGAAAATCCGGAAATGTCGCTGAGGGAATTGGGCGAATATCTTTCGGAGCCAATCAGCCGCTCCGGTATTAATCATCGTTTAAAACGGATTATGGCATTTGCTGAATCAATTGGAAAAAAGGATTAGGCTCATACCTATTTATCACATTTTGCAGGTGTTGAAAAGGAGGAGGCAATGTCAGGTTTTGTACATTTGCATTTACATACGGAATATAGTTTGCTGGACGGAGCATGCCGTATCAATGCTTTAATGGAACATTTAAAAGAAATTGGACAAACAGCAGTTGCCATTACTGACCATGGCGTTATGTATGGCGTGATTGATTTTTACCGTGCTGCAAAAAAACATGGAATTAAACCTATTATTGGCTGTGAAGTGTATGTTGCTCCTCGGACACGTTTTGATAAAGTGCATGAATTGGATAGTGAACAGCATCATTTGATACTGCTGTGTAAAAATAACAAAGGTTATGAAAACTTAACTGCACTGGTGTCTCAGGCATGGACAGAAGGATTTTATGGCAAACCTCGTGTTGATTTGGATTTACTGGACAAACACAGTGAAGGTTTGATTGCTTCCTCAGCGTGTCTGGCAGGCGCTATCCCGAGAGCTTGCCGACGCGGCGATTATGAAGAAGCAAAACGAATTGCGTTACTGTACAATGATATTTTTGGACAAGGCAATTTTTATATTGAACTGCAAGATCATGGAATTGAAGCCCAGAGAGAAATCAATCCTATGTTAATCCGTATTTCAGAAGAGACAGGCATTCCGTTGATAGTCACCAATGACAGCCATTATATCAAAAAAGAAGACAGTCAAATGCATCATATTTTAATGTGCATTCAAACAAACCATACGGTAGAAGATGACGACCGTATGGAATTTGCTTCCGACGAGTTTTATGTAAAAACGGAAGAAGAAATGCGGGCATTATTTCCGGAACATCCTGAAGCATTTGACAATACAGTAAAAATTGCGGAACAATGCAATGTGGAGTTTGAATTCGGCAAAACAAAGCTGCCGAATTATGATACGCCAAACGGTCAGGACAATGTGGAATACTTCCGCACCAAATGTTATGAAGGACTGTACCGCCATTATGGGGAACAACCGGATCCTTCGTTGGTAGAGCGTTTGGAATTTGAATTGAATACCATTATTAAAATGGGTTATGTCAATTACTATTTGATTGTATTTGACTTTATTGAGTATGCAAAATCCGTCAATATTCCTGTAGGGCCGGGCCGAGGTTCCGGCGCGGGAAGTCTGGCTGCTTATTGTCTGGGCATTACGGGCATTGACCCTATTCGTTACAATTTGCTGTTTGAGCGTTTTTTAAATCCGGAACGTATCAGTATGCCGGACTTTGATATTGATTTCAGCGACGAACGCAGACAAGAAATGATAGATTATGTTGTACGCCGCTACGGTGAGGATCATGTGGCTCAAATTATTACGTTTGGCACAATGGCCGCCCGCGGCTCTATTCGAGATGTTGGCAGGGCTATGGCAATTCCTTATGCAAAAGTGGATTCCGTTGCCAAATTGGTTCCCATGGAATTGAACATTACGTTAGATCGCGCTTTATCTGTTTCTCACGATTTAAAAAGTTTATATGATTCGGATCCGCAGGTAAAAGAATTGATTGACATGGCAAAAAAATTGGAGGGTATGCCCAGGAATGCTTCCACTCATGCGGCAGGCGTTGTGATTACTGATCAGCCGGTTTATCAATATGTACCCCTTGCCAAAAATAACGATGCGGTTGTAACCCAGTTTACCATGACTACTCTGGAAGAACTGGGACTCCTTAAAATGGATTTTTTGGGATTGCGCAATTTATCTATTATTCAAAATGCGGAACTGCAAATCAGAAAACAGAAACCTGATTTTTCTATCCAAGAGATTCCAATGGACGATAAAAAAACATTTGCAATGATTGCTTCCGGCGCAACAGAAGGCGTGTTTCAATTTGAATCGGCAGGTATGAAAAGTATGATTGTCCAATTAAAGCCTTCCAGCATTGAAGATTTAATTGCAGTCATCTCTCTTTATCGTCCGGGACCGATGGATTCTATTCCCAAATATATAGAAAACAGGCACAATCCATCTAAAATAAGATATAAGCATCCGCTTTTGAAAGATATTTTAGATGTTACGTATGGGTGTATTGTATATCAAGAGCAGGTAATGCAGATTTTCCGTACCTTGGCAGGCTATTCTCTTGGCAGAGCAGACATTGTACGCCGCGCTATGTCAAAGAAAAAAGCAGATGTCATGGAGAAAGAACGTAAAATCTTTATCTATGGTTTGCAAAAGGAAGACGGTACCTGGGAAGTAGAAGGCTGTATCAATCGTGGTGTAGATGAGCAAACTGCTGTCTCTATTTTTCATGAGATGGAGAGCTTTGCTTCGTATGCTTTTAATAAATCTCATGCCGCTGCTTATGCGGTGCTGTCCTATCAGACTGCTTGGCTGAAATGTCATTATCCAAAAGAATATATGGCGGCTTTGCTTACCAGCGTACTGGATAATGCCAATAAAGTTGCTATTTATAATGCGGAATGTAACCGCTTAGGCATTCGCGTATTGCCGCCCCATGTAAACGCCAGTGAAACCAGATTTACAGCTGTGGGAAACGACATTCGTTTTGGTTTGCTGGCAGTAAAAAATTTAGGCCGTGGATTTATTGACCGTATGATACAAGAACGCGCAAGAGAAGGTAAGTTTACCAGCTTTTACTCCTTCTGCAAACGGATGTACGGACAAGATTTAAACCGACGTGCATTGGAAAGCTTAATTAAGTGTGGTGCTTTGGATGATTTAGGATGTAATCGCAGACAAATGCTGGCTTCCGTTGCAATTGTCTTGGATATGCTGGAAGCGGATAAAAGGAAAAATGTAGAGGGACAAATTGGCTTTTTCGATGTAATGCAAACAGAGGGGCCTTCCGTAGAAGCGTTTGTGCCGGAACCAATGCCTGACATCAGTCAAAACGAAAAGCTGATTATGGAAAAAGAAGTAACAGGTATGTATTTGTCAGGGCATCCAATGTCAGAATATTTACCGGTTTACGATAAAATAGGGGCTTGTAAAATAGGCGACATTTTGGAAGATATACGGGAGCAAACAGGTATGTACCATGACGGAGATACCGTTACCTTACTTGGTGTATTAACTTCGGTCAAAACAAAAATCACCAAAAACAACAGTACCATGGCATTCGTTATGCTGGAAGATATTTATGGTTCTATGGAATTGTTAATATTCCCAAAAGTCCTGACGCAATATGCTCATCTGATTACAGAAGGAACGATCGTTCGTGTGGTTGGAAGATTAAGCACTTCAGAAGAACAGGATACCAAATTAATTTGTGAGGCTGTGTTTGAAGCTCCTGATAAAAACGGCGAAATTGCACAGACATCAAAGGAGAGAAAGAATCCTCCAGGTTTATATTTGAAGGTAAACAGCAAAGAGGATGCAGCATATAAAAAAGCGATGCAATATATTGCAATATTTGATGGTACTATGCCTTTGCATATTTATTTTAAAGATGAGAAAAAGTTATTTCATGCTCCTGTATCCCAGCGCGTAGATGTGAACCAGCCTTTGGTCAATGCGCTGGAAGATGTTCTGGGCGAAGAAAACATTGCTGTGGTAAAGTAATCGTTCAGTTCATACGATATATATCAGACAGCAGACAGTAAAGGGTGAATGATTATGGAACAAAAAACCATTGCAGTGCTGACCAGCGGGGGAGATGCACCGGGTATGAATGCAGCAGTACGTGCTGTTGTGCGTACTGCCATTGCAAATGATATGCGTGTGCTGGGAGTGCGCCGTGGGTATGATGGGCTGATTCATGGCGACATGATTCCCATGAATTTGAGAAGTGTTTCGGATATTATTCAAAATGGAGGAACTGTTTTGTTCACTGCAAGAAGCCCTGCTTTTATGACGGAAGAAGGACAAAAACAAGCAGTGAATACTTGCAAGAAGTTTCATATTAACGGAGTGGTTGTCATTGGCGGAGACGGTTCTTTCCGCGGCGCAAAAGCTTTATGCGAAAAAGGTATACCTTGTGTGGCGGTTCCCGGAACCATAGACAATGATATTGCTTGTACAGATTATACCATTGGATTTGACACAGCTATGAATACAGCTGTTGAAATGGTGGATCGGTTACGTGATACAACGGAGTCACACAATCGCTGCAGTGTTGTCGAAGTCATGGGAAGAAGATGCGGTGATATTGCCTTAGAAACAGGTATTGCGGTTGGCGCAACCTGCATTTTAGTTCCCGAGATTGCTTACAATTTTGAACGTGATATTCTGAATAGAATGGAATTTACCAGTAAAACAGGAAAACATCACTTTATTGTGGTAGTTGCAGAAGGTGTAGGTCATGTGTCTGACATTGCAAAACAAATAGAAGCGCGTACAGGAATTGAAACACGTCCTACCGTATTGGGACATGTGCAGAGAGGCGGCTCACCTTCTGTGCGGGATCGTGTGGTGGCAAGTCAGATGGGTTATCATGCTGTAACATTGCTCAAAGCAGGGATGTCGGGCAGAGTGGTTGCAATGAAAGATGAAAAAATAATTGACTTAGATATGGTGCAGGCACTGGAAATGAAACGTCCGTTTGACGACGAATTGTATCGGATTGCAATGACAATTTCCATTTGATTTTGCTTTTTTCTAAATATCAGCATCGGTATATTTTCAATGATTTAGCCAAAACTCTTAGTAAAGTATTATTTTACTAAGAGTTTTTTCTTTTGCAAAGGAGGTATGCAGTTGGCATATATTCTGTTAATCATTGGCTTTGTATTTTTGGTAAAAGGAGCAGATTTCTTTGTAAGCGGAAGTTCTTCCATAGCTCGTTTTTTTAAAATTCCCAGTTTTATTATTGGACTGACGATTGTTGCCTTCGGAACAAGTGCTCCTGAAGCAGCAGTCAGCATCACAGCGGCATTTAAAGGTCAAAATGATATCGCCTTGGGCAATGTTGTCGGCTCAAATTTGTTTAATTTGCTTGCAGTGATTGGTATTTGTGCTTTCATCAAACCAATAGGCGTGAAAACATCTATTTTAGCAAAAGAATTTCCTTTTTCCATTTTAGCTGCGGTTGCACTGCTGTTAATGGGATTGGATGTGTTTTTTGGCGGAGAGAATTTTAATATCCTGTCTCGAAATGAAGCTTGGGTTTTAATTTTATTTTTCTGCATTTTTGTATTTATGCTGGTTACTTCTGCGTTATCCGCTAGAAAATCAGGAGAAATTACAGATTTTTCGGATGAAGCGCAGTCTGAAGAACAGCTCCGGAAAAAGCAGCCCCTTTGGAAAAGCATTTTACTTGCAGCAGTCGGTTTGGCAGGGATTATTGGAGGAGGACAGCTGGTTGTAAATTCTGCAAGAGAAATTGCACTTTCTTTTGGTATCAGTGAAAGTTTGATTGGGTTGACGATTGTTGCAATTGGAACTTCTCTGCCTGAATTGGTCACCAGTATTGTTGCTGCCATAAAAGGGGAAAGTGATATGGCGATTGGCAATGTAGTAGGTTCTAATATTTTCAATATTTTATTTGTATTAGCCATGTCTGCCGCTATTCATCCAATCTCATTTGACCTAAACGCATTGATTGATTTGGGAATTTTAATTGCGGTTTCTTTGCTTACTTATATATTTGCAATTGCCAAAAAAGGAATCAATCGCATAGAAGGCAGTATTTTAATTGCGCTATATATCGGGTATATGGTTTATATCATATTGAGATAATGATTCGCGTTATTTGATTCGTTTTATTTTGTAATACCAAAAGATAAAAATAAGCGATGAGAACGCAGCATATCCATGTTTCGAATATCATGGATATTTTCTTTTAAGAAGTAGATTTTATAGGCATAAAACTTATTTTTTGAAATAAGTATAAAATACTTGGATGATGTGTATGGTTTGTGATGGAG
Source organism: uncultured Clostridia bacterium (assembly GCA_944384835.1). Classification (GTDB taxonomy): domain Bacteria; phylum Bacillota; class Clostridia; order Oscillospirales; family Acutalibacteraceae; genus UMGS1071. The sequence continues at coordinate 54,340 of CALWUU010000002.1, forward strand.
GGAAGATATATGAAATGTTTGGTATTAACGCGACGGAAGATGCTTACCATATGCGCTTGCTTTGTGGTTTGCTGTTTAGCAGTTGTATTTTCTGTGAAAGGAATTCAATCGGTACAAACGGCTTATTCACAAAAAGTACCAATTTATTCTGTTCCAACTCCTGATAAACAAGTAGCTCTGACATTTGACTGTGCTTGGGATATTGACCATACGGAGGAATATATTGAAATATTGCAGAAGTATCAAATTGAAGCCACCTTTTTTATCACAGGAGCATGGGCAGAAACATATACAAATGCAGTAAAACAAATTTCACAGTCCGGTTATGAAATTGGGAATTTAGGAAATACCTATGAAAGAATACCGCAGCTGTCTCAGGCTGATATGATGACAAATTTAATGCAGTGTAACGAAACATTAAAAAAAGTCACAGGAAAAGCCCCTGCTTTATTTCGGCCGCCCTACGGAGATTATAATGCTCTGTTACTGGAGACTGCAAATACATTAGAAATGCAAACAATACAATGGGATATTGACAGTTTTGACCAGCATAATACAACAGCGCAAGATGTTGCTGACAAAGTGATAAAAGAAGTAAAAAGCGGTTCTATCATTCTTTTGCATAATCGTTCTAATTTAACTTTAGAGTCATTGCCATATATAATACAGGCTTTGCAAAGTGAAGGCTATGAAATTGTTTCAGTTTCTCAGCTTATGAGAAATGCATCTCAATTGTAAAATGAATCATTTAAAAACCGCACTGATTGACGGTGCTGTTTTTATTTAGGATAAAAGTTTTACACATATTTTCCTGAATTTTACAAATAATAAAGTTTAGATTGAGAGGGGAGAATACGTGTATGGTTCCAATTTATATTTTTGGAAACGATGAAGATGAAACTTTGGGAAGGATATTAGAAGCTGTATTATCATCATTTGGTACAACAATTTATACGACAAATAAAAACGCATCGGTTCCGGATCAAAATTGTGATTTTTGTATCACTGAACTGGAGGACTGTAAGAGCTTAAATGATACATTGGGAATTGCTGTTTTTAAAAAAAGTTTTGTACCAAAAGAGCCTGTGACATTACCGAATCACTGCATTTCTGTGATAGATTCTAATCATGATAAATTAAAAGAGCAATTTTGTAAAACAGGTCAAATTGTTGTAACTTGTGGTACCAAGGTAACCGATACCTTTAGTATATCCAGTTTGGATGAAAATCAAGCATCTGTAAGCTTACAGCGAACTTTAAAAGCAATAAACGGTAAAGTAATAGAGCCTTGTGAAATCACCATGCATATTACCAAGCCGTACCATCCAAATAAAGTTTTGGCTGCTGCGGCTGTTTTACTATTAGCCGGTATCCCATGGGATTCACCATTTTATGTATAAAATTGGAAAAATTTTTTCGTATAATATCAATGAATGCGCTCATAATAGTAAGGCAAACGCAAATACAAAAGTTTGAAAACAAAAGAAAAAAAGGAGTGCTTATACTATGTCTAAGAATAAAATTGTTGTTCCAGAAGCAAGAGAAGCTATGGATCGTTTCAAAATGGAGGCTGCTGCTGAAGTTGGCGTTAACCTAAAACAAGGTTACAACGGTGACTTGACTTCCAAACAAGCTGGTTCTGTTGGCGGTCAAATGGTTAAAAAAATGATCGAGCAATACGAACAAAGCGCAAAATAAGTTTTGTTATCATAAAAAAGGCGGTATCCGATAGGATATCGCCTTTTAATATTGTCAAAGGAATAGTAAAAAAACGAATCAATCAAATGATTGCCTTAAAATGGAATCATTGCTTCTTTTTTATATGGTGCATATAGCAATTTCTAGATGATTTACAGATGTATTTTCAGTATTTTCAACGTATCCAGGAAGAATTAAAATATTTTAAGTCTAATATTTATTTATCGCTGTATTTGTTTCATGAAATGTTTCATAGCGGTGTACTATGGCAATGAAAGATATTTCTTGTGATGTATTTGTTTTGGAAATGATATTGGAGAAATTTTAGATTTCAATGTTGAACATCATATTTCCTTTTGGAAACCAACCAATTTTCTATATTTGTGCTGGGAGTTTATCAAACAAACCAAAGTTCAACTCCCAACGGCGATAGTCATCAATATTACCATGGAAATGAAACAGGAGATAATGGACAGCATGGTTCATAGTTAGAACGGTAATGCGGTGCCCCCTTTTAATATCGTAAGTTGTCCAGCCGAAATCTTTCGGAAAACATGGTTTGAATTGGTGCAGTAGATATTTTCATACCAGCAATAGCTGCTTCGTTTCGATGAAAAAACAGAAAGTCCTTATTTTTTATTCTTCCATAAAGAAGACTGAATACCTAACAGATATTCAGTCTTCGGTTATTTTTCTATAGAAACTATCATGTAACAGATGCTATGTTAACAAAGTTTTTTAATACGATTCATATTCAAAACATATAATATACATATTTTCAGGATAAAATAAAGGACAAGCTATGATCAAATGATAGCTTGTCTTTGTATTGCAAAAAAATTAACTAATATAGTCTTCCAGAATAATTTGAACTTCACCTTGAGAATTTGCTGTAATACCTTTTTTCAGTAACTCTTGATCCTCTTCTGGCAATGTGCTCAAAGAAACGTTAACTTCTTTATAAGGGTGTGTTTCATCATTTAAAAACACGCCGATATGTCCATTATATTCTTTAATGGTGTAAATATTTGATTGACTTGTCATAGTCGTAATATTGCTGTTATCGGTATGCGAAGCTGCACTTTCTTGACTTGAATTCTGATTTGAGGTAAAATGGGTTTGTTCACTAGTAACATTTTCAGGTGCATTTTGAGGAATGGTAAGGAATACTACCAGAATAACAATTCCTATCAATAAAACCACAGCGATACTTAATGTAATAGAATAGGATTTCTTCAATTTGACCATACCTGCCTTTCTTTGCTAATTAGGACAATTTTATATCTTTGGTGCTAGTATGGCTCAAAATTGGAAATATATGCATAGGAAAAATGAGAGATTTGTTTTATTTCAATTATTTGATTGTTTCAGATAATTGCTGCATTATTGAGGTGAATTGATTGAAAAAATCTGATATGAATCAGTATGGGTTAAAGCCTGTACCGAACCCGAAAGGTAACAACGCCGGCAAAGCAGTAGGAAAAGCGGCTTCCCGTGTGGTAATTACCATTGCAAGTTTATTTTTTGGTACGCTGCTTATCATAGGCATTTTTTTGTTCTCTTATGTAATGAGTCTAAGAGGAGAAGAAATAGACATTGATTTGCATTCTTTGAATTTAGACTATACAAGTTTTATTTACGTAAATGATGAATCCGGTAATCCTGTAGAGTATAAAAGCTTATATGGTGGAGAAAGCAACCGTATTTGGGTAGATTATCAGGATATTCCCCAATATATGAAAGATGCAATGGTCGCTATTGAGGATAAACGTTTTTGGGAACACAACGGTGTTGACTGGTGGAGAACACTGAGCGCTGCAGGAAATTTGCTGTTTTCCGGAGGCAGTTACGGTGGTTCTACCATTACCCAGCAGTTAATAAAAAATCTTACAGGTGAAAATGATGTAAGTATTTCCCGTAAATTAAAAGAGATTTTCAGAGCGGAAAATTTGGAAAAAAAGTATACCAAAGAAGAAATTTTGGAATGTTATTTAAATGTTGTTAACTTTGGCAGCGGCTGTAAAGGTGTACAAGCTGCAGCAAATCTTTATTTCGGAAAGGATATCAAGGATTGCAGTTTGGCAGAATGTGCAGCTATTGCTGGTATCACACAGAATCCGTATGCGTATTCTCCTATGAATTTCCCGGAACAAAATAAGGAGCGTCAGCAAACCGTTCTGTCTGAAATGTACGATCAGGAGAAAATTACAAAAGAAGAATACGATCAGGCAATGGCCGAATCTGAAAATATGAATTTTGTATTTCAAGAAGCAACTGAAACAGGTGCAGACGATACTATCAACAATTGGTATATTGATACGATGATTCAAGATGTGGTTGCTGACTTGCAGTCAGAATTGGGCTATACAGCTGAAGATGCCCAAAATATGATTTATTATGGCGGTTTAAAAATCTATTCAGCTATGGATTCAAATGCTCAGGATTTGGCTGAAAGTGCAGTAGAAAACGACCGTAACTTAAACAGTGACCCGGATATGCAGTGCGGTGTTTATATGATGGACTATACCGGTCGTGTACTTGCCATTGTGGGCAGCAGTGATGAAAAAGAAGGTAATATGTGGTTTAATTATGCAACGGACGCACAACGTCAGCCGGGTTCTGCTTTTAAACCAATTGCTGCCTATGCGCCTGCCATTGATGAAGGATTGATTCATTATTCCAGTATTCTTCAGGACGAACCGATTCCGAATTATTTTGATGACGGTACTGCAGGACCTAATAACTATGATCATCAATTCAGAGGTCCTGTAACAGTGCAGCAGGCAATACAGCTATCGTATAACCCTCCTGCTGTTCGGGTTTATCGGGATCTTGGTCCGCAAAATGCTTATAATTTCTTAACACAAAAACTAGGCTTTACAACCTTGATTGGCGGCGGCATTGACGACAGCAACTTGAGTGTTGCGATTGGTGGTTTGCACTATGGTACAACAGTAAAAGAGATGACAGCTGCATTCCAAATTTTTGGTAACGGCGGTCAATATAATGAACCTTATACTTACTATTATGTAGAAGATCATGACGGTAATGTGATTTTGGACAACCGTAATAATACTTCAACCCAAGCGATTAAATCTTCCACTGCAACCATTATGCAAAAATTACTGACAACCGTTGTAACACAAGGTACCGGTACCGGTGCAGGTGTGACAGGCTGGCAAATTTTTGGTAAAACAGGTACTACTGATATTGACGACAACAGCTATTTTGTTGGCGGATCACCGTACGCTGTAATTGGCGTTTGGACTGGTTACCAGAATCCAAGCCGTTTGAGAAATACAAACGCTTCTAAAAGTGTATTCAGAACTTTGATGGCAAGCTATTTGAATACAAAAGAATTAAAGCAATTTACAACAGATTCTAACGTTGTATCTGCTGTTTACTGTACGCAAAGCGGTAATTTAGCTGGTGCAGGCTGTACGAGTACGGCAACTGGTTGGTATGAAAGAAATAATATGCCATCTACATGTACACAACATGCTGCAGATACAACATCTTCCGTTTCGGAAGAGGAAAATGCAGAGAATTCTTCCGGTAGTACGAGCAGTTCTGAAAGCGGCTCGTCTTCCGGTTCATCCAGTTCATCATCTAGCTCAAGCTCCGGCGGGGCATCATCTTCATCCTCTTCACCAGCTGCTTAATCGGAGGATAAAAAAGTGTCTGCATATTTGCAGACACTTTTTTAGTTGTTTTTTATCCGTATACACAGATGCTTCATTAATCATGTTGAAAATAAAAATTTTTATAAATTTTCATTGCAAGATTCGTTTAAATATGATAAACTGTTCATTGTGAGCAAACAATCGTATACAGGTGGTGGACAATGAAACATTCTGCTTTTCTTTTAGTAAATCAAGAGGTACTGCCTCAAGTGTTTACAAAAGTAATTCAAGCAAAAGAATATTTGAGAACTGCACAAGCTTCCAGCACTACAGAAGCGGCAAAAATGGCAGGTATTTCCCGCAGTGTATTTTATAAGTATAAAGATGCTGTGTATCCATACCATGGAAAAACAGAAAAACAAATTGTTACCATCCAAGTAGTGTTATATGATAGACCGGGAGTATTAATGGCGGTTATTTCTGCTTTTTATAATGAAGGTGCCAATATTTTGACCATTAATCAAAATATTCCTGTAAACGGAACAGCCTTGGTTTCTATTTCATGCCAAGTAGATTATTTAAAAGGTTCTATGGATGATTTACTGCTGCATTTAAAACGAGTAAACGGTGTGCAGCGTATTGAGCATATTACAGGCGAATAAATAAAGAGGTGTAAATAATGATTGAGATTGCAATTTTGGGTCATGGCGTGGTTGGTTCGGGTGTAGTGGAAGTGTTGGCTTCCCATAAAGACAGCATTTTAAAACGAGCACAAAATGAAATTAATATTAAATATATTTTAGATTTAAAAGAATTTCCTGACAGTCCATTTGCAGACCGTTTTACAAAGAATTTTGATGATATTATCCAAGATGATGATGTAAAAATTGTGGTTGAGGTAATGGGAGGATTGCACCCTGCATTTGAATTTGTAAAGCAATGTTTGGAAAAAGGAAAAAGTGTTGTTACCTCCAATAAAGAATTAGTTGCTTCCAAAGGTGCAGAGTTATTAAAAATAGCAAAAGACAAGAATGTGAATTTTTTATTTGAAGCAAGTGTTGGGGGAGGTATTCCAATTATCCGCCCTCTCCATCAATGTCTTGCTGCAAATGACGTGATTGAAATTGCCGGTATTTTAAATGGTACCACCAACTTTATTTTGACCAAAATGATTCGTGATCAAATGTCTTTTGAAGATGCGCTGGCACTTGCACAGAAATTAGGATATGCAGAACGAAATCCTGCTGCTGATATTGAAGGTGATGATGCTTGCCGTAAAATTTGTATTTTGGCTTCGCTTGCTTTTGGTAAACATGTTTACCCGGATCAGGTACATACAGAGGGGATTACAAAGGTTACACTAGGTGATGTAGAATATGCAGAAGCTTGGGGCGGCGTGATTAAACTGATTGGCAGAGTAAAAATGATGGATGATGGCAGAATTCAAATTATTGTTTGTCCAATGCTGATTCCAAGAGAAAGCCAGTTAGCAAATGTTGACGATGTTTTTAACGGCATTTTGGTGCGCGGAGACGCGACTGGTGATGTGGTATTTTACGGAAAAGGCGCGGGTAAGCTGCCAACAGCAAGCGCAGTAGTAGCAGATGTCATTGACTGTGCAAAGCATATGCATGCAAGAAAGAATCTGTTTTGGAGTGACAGCGTAGATAATTATGTTCAAGATTATTTGGATGATATCACTTCCATGTATATACGTGTAGCTTCTGATGATGTTTCGGCTGCAAAAACAGATGCGGAAGCTTTATTTGGAGCGGTAGAATTGTTGGTACAAAAAAATGCTCCTAAAAACGAATTGGCATTTGTAACACAGCCGATGAGAGAACGTGAGATTCAAGAAAAACTTGGTGCCTTGGAGAACAAAGGTGTAACAATTGCATCTACAATCCGCGTTGGTGATTTGTAATTCAAGCAGATAGGAAGAACAGAATGATAAGTATTAAAGTTCCAGCAACCAGTGCTAACTTAGGTTCTGGTTTTGATTCCTTGGGAGTAGCTCTCAATTGGTATAATTATGTCTGGATGGAGGAATCTAACCAAATTGAAATTTCATCAAAGGACAATGTGGAAATTCCGCAAGGAACAGATAATTTAGTTTATCAGGCGGCGGAGTTTGTATATAACGCCTGTGGTAAGAAAATGCCGGGTTTGAAAATAATACAAGAAAACAACATTCCTATGGCAAGAGGAATGGGAAGCAGTTCAGCTTGCATTGTTGCCGGCATTACAGGTGCAAATGAATTATTAGGCAGACCTTTCGACCAAGATACGTTAATCAATTTTGCTTGTAAAATTGAAGGACATCCGGATAATACAACACCCGCTATTTTAGGAGGATTAACGGTTTCGGCTATGGATGCTGGCAAAGTTTACAGTGTTGGGACGCAAGTTTCAGACAAATTTCGCTTTGCTTTGCTGATTCCTGATTTTCAACTGAAAACAGAACAATCCCGTGCTACGCTGCCAATGCAATACAGTAAGCAAGACGCAGTTTATAATCTGTCTCGCAGTGCACTTATGGTAGCCTCTCTTTCTTGTGGAAAAGCAGAAAATTTACGTATTGCAGTGCAAGATAAACTGCATCAGCCTTTTAGAGTGGACTTGATTGAAAATTGTTCTGAAATTTTTGAGCTTACTTATCAAAATGGCTCACTGGGTACTTATATCAGCGGAGCAGGACCATGCATTATGTCCATTATCGAAAGTGAAAATACAGCATATTATAAGCGTATGATAAAACAATTGGAAGAACACGGCATAATCGGCTGGAAATTAGAAGTACTGGAGACTGACAGGGAAGGTACCAAAATTCTCCCAACCGTATAAACACAATATAAAGGAGACATGATTTATGAGCTTAATTGTCCAGAAGTTTGGTGGTACTTCTGTTGCAAATACGGAGCGTTTGAAAAATGTTGCCGATATCATAACAAAAACATATGAAAAGGGCAATGATGTTGTCGTGGTTGTATCCGCACAAGGGGATACAACAGATGAATTTATTGATAAGGCGCGTCAAGTGAACCCAAATCCTTCTAAACGTGAGATGGATATGTTGTTAACCGCAGGAGAGCAAATATCTGCTTCTCTTTTAGCAATGACCATCGAAAATCTAGGATACCCGGTCATTTCTTTATTAGGCTGGCAGGCAGGTTTTTTTACAAGCACCAACAATGGATCTGCCAGAATTGAACGTGTAGATCCGGAACGTATCAAGCGTGAGCTGGATCAAAAACGTATTGTCATTGTAACAGGTTTTCAGGGAATAAACCGTTATGAGGATATGACTACATTAGGTCGCGGGGGATCTGATACCAGTGCAGTTGCAATTGCCGCGACCATGCATGCGGATTTGTGTCAAATTTACACCGATGTAGAAGGGGTGTTTACAGCTGATCCAAGAAAAGTAAAGGATGCACATAAATTAGACGTGATATCTTACGATGAAATGCTGGAACTTGCAACATTGGGTGCGCAAGTATTAAATAACCGTTCCGTTGAGATGGCGAAAAAATATGGAGTAGAGCTGGAGGTGCTTTCCAGCTTGACAAGAAAACCGGGCACAATTGTAAGGGAGGCAAACAAAATGGAAGAAATGTTAATCAGCGGTATTGCAAAGGACAATGAAGTAGCTCGAGTATCAATTATTGGTGTTCCTGACAGACCGGGACTGGCATTTAAAATATTCACAAAACTAGCTGCAAAAGACATTAATGTAGATATTATTTTGCAATCCATTGGTCGTAATAATACAAAAGATATTAGCTTTACTATTCCTGAATCTCAGTTGGATGAGACAATGGGAATTTTGAGGACTTATGTTGAAACCATTGGCGCTGCCGATGCTGTATATGATGGCAATGTATCTAAAGTGTCGGTAGTCGGCGCAGGTATGGAAACACATCCTGGCGTTGCAGCACAAATGTTTGAAGCGCTGTTTGATGCAAATATTAATATTCAAATGATTTCTACCAGTGAAATCAAAATTTCTGTTTTAATTTCTCGTGATGATGCCGACCAAGCTGTTTCAGCAATTCATAAAAAATTCTTTTCTGGAAAATAATATTGCATATATTGCGATTATATGGTTTAATAGTTACAGTAAAATAAATCATAGCCAATAACTGTTCTGGTTGTTGGTTTGATATCCGGGTGTAGCGCAGTTGGTAGCGCACTTGACTGGGGGTCAAGGGGCCGCAGGTTCAAGTCCTGTCACTCGGACCAGTCCGAGTGGTCATATGTACACTCGGATTTTTTATTTGGCAAAGTGTCGTTATGAACATCCGTACGACAAGACTGAGCATGGACGCAATTCAAGTTCCGGGCTCAGTTTTTTATTTTGCCTGTCACTCGCGTTTGCAACGGGCATCTTGTTATAATACAAACTCAGTTTGAGGACATCGACACGTAAATTACGCTCGTAGTTTTTGTTTTTACGGCTTGGCTCTTGCGTCTGTGGCAGGTATATTTTTGTATTGTCAACCCACACCTGAGGCGAGTAAGTTGCGCGCCCGTATAGGTTTTCTATATTAATTTCCTGCCTGTGCTGTGGGTATTTTTTATAATTAAAGCTCATGTGAAAACTGCGCAACTAGATGAAATGGCTTAGTAACGTGTTTTTTTGCATCATATTTGGTTCTATGGGTGTGAAAAATTGTCATAAAAACAATGAAAATGCAATACATGCAACACAAATTTTTTTGATTCTTTATAGTTCTAAAAAATAGTTCAGTGTTATTTTATTCTTTTTTCTCTTTTGGCCGTTTAGTACATGGATACAAATTTTTGCAGTATTTCTCAATACTTTCATACGCTGCGCTTTATGATGTATATATTTGAAAGGTCGAAAGCGTGCATGATAGCGTTTGCATAATGGCGCAGTTTGTGAATTTCAAATTTAGTTTTTGTGAACTTATTTTTTAGGGAAGTAAAAGCTTTTGTGATAGTATTTGGAGTGGGCTTTCTTTTAGTATCTGCCTGTAAACGACAGATATATTCCGTTACTGTCTGTACTCTATGCCGCAGCACACCATTGACAGGACGGCAACTGCTTTATTTTTGATATGTCTGTATTTTCTAAAAAATGGCGTAAAAATGCAGCCCTTAATTTTATGGGCTGCATTTTTATAATATCGTTGGATCCACTGACTATGCACCTCTGGAGTTATACAGTCAATGTTCTTATCCTGTTAATGCGGGTCAGGAGTGTTAATATTTTTATGCGATTGTAAATTCTTTTTCTAATTTGTCATTTGAAAGAGATAACACAGGGGTCATTTCAAAGCTGATAGGTGCCGTTTTGTCTGACACCTCAAAAAATTGCATAACCTCAATAGATGCTCCTGGTTTAACTTCTAAATACCTGTTGTTAGCAACCTCTTGATGGTCTCCTGCAAGATACATTGTATCCTGAATTTGTACGCCATCTTGAAAAGCTTTTCCTTGTACAGCTAAAAAAGGCTGAGTAGCTTCATCGGAATTGTTTGTAAAAGTGTATGA
>CALWUU010000003.1 GCA_944384835.1 uncultured Clostridia bacterium
GTTATTTGGGTTTTACAGAGGCTGACAGCAATTGACCGGAAACGATTTGAACAATTGGAGAATAGTGATAAATTCTTATCTTGCGGGTTCTGAACTTGTCAGTGATTGACAGTGGGGAGCAGACCTCTGGAGTTATACAGTCAATGTTCTTATCCTGTTAATGCGGGTCAGGAGTGTTTATATTTTTATGCGATTGTAAATTCTTTTTCTAATTTGTCATTTGAAAGAGATAACACAGGGGTCATTTCAAAGCTGATAGGTGCCGTTTTGTCTGACACCTCAAAAAATTGCATAACCTCAATAGACGCTCCTGGTTTAACTTCTAAATACCTGTTGTTAGCAACCTCTTGATGGTCTCCTGCAAGATACATTGTATCCTGAATTTGTACGCCATCTTGAAAAGCTTTTCCTTGTACAGCTAAAAAAGGTTGAGTAGCTTCATCGGAATTGTTTGTAAAAGTGTATGAGATAGCGTATAACTCGTTTCCGAGAGAATCAGTTACAAACATTCCATCACCAATCGATACATCATATTTTCCGTCAAGCGTTCCGCTGCCTGCGGTTTGAGTGGTTTCTGCACTAGAGCTTACTGCGGATTCTGTTTGCGCTGTTTCACTTGAGCCACATCCAGCAAATACTGCCGCGGTTGCAAGTAGACCAATGAGTAAAACTAAAGCTTTCTTTTTCATTTTTTCCTCCATAGTTGACATTTTTCGTCAATTTAGTATAATATTATTGAATTAATGATATGCACTCTATTCAAAACCGTTCACTATGGCAGTAGTGGGCGGTTATTTTTATGTATCAGATATTTGCTGAATAGGAGTTTTTTCGTTAGGAGAGTATCTTTGTTTTCAATCTTCAATCCGTATGTTCTTAGCTTTTTAATGTATATTTTACTTTTGTAAAATATTGTTCTAAATTTAATATTGAACATGATATTTCACTTTATCGTTTTCCTAGTACAAGACTCTTACAATCTTCTGTCATTGTTATGAATGGTGATACTTTGCAGCTCTCATTTCATGATACAAGGTAGTCTCTTGTATTTTATAAAAACCAAATATGTGATTTTTCTAGGTTTCTGATAAAAGCGCTTAATCAATAAGAAAATAGCATATACAATAAAGGGATAGTAAGCGTATTTCCTACATACAAAAAGAAGAATAATAGTGATTGAACATATAAAGCGTATAGTACTATCAATGCATATTAAAAGAGATATTTTAAATAAATGAGAAAAAAAATTATCACAAAAGTTGTTACAAATGATGAAAAGTATGCAGGTAGATATAACAAAAATCAGGGATAAAAAGTTAAAAAACAAAATTATTTTAAAGAATGAAGCAGATAAAAATATTTATCTGTTCTCGGAAGTAAGAAGCGAAAATTTAAATGCTGAAATATAAAAATATTGATTTTAGTTTAGGTGATATTGGTTTCAGTATGGCAACAACAGAAATAATCGTAAAACTGAAATCAGAGAAAAGAAATATTAAGAATCTCGAAATTATCCCTAATTGGGTAAATGAACGTTTTTATATTATGCGATATGAAATGTGTAATATAATGTATCAAAAAACATATATTATACCGTTTTAAGATATGCAAGGAATCGGTTCTGTCATTCAAGCCCTGTGGATAGAGATTAAAATTTGGAACTTACAAAAGAGCCTTAAAATTTCTGTTTTTTTGCTGCACGTCCGCCATTTAAGTCTCTTTTGAAAATTTTGCGGGAAGGTTATTAAAAGTAAAATTGGAAAAACATTACAAAATAAGAAGATCAAATTTATTCTGAATTCATACTTTTTATTGCTTTATCAGGGAATATCCAAATCTTTTATAAAAGTTTAAAATATATGGGTAAAACCAGTGGCTACACCCTCAATAGCTAAATTGTTTATTTCTTCGTTTATATAAACAAGCGGCTCATAATTCACGTTGGCAGGTTGGAGCACTACTTTATTATGATATTTGAATACCTTTTTTAATGTTGCTTCATCATCTATACGAACAGCTGCTATTTGACCGTTATAATCAATATCATTTTGTTTTACGAGATAAACCATATCGCCGGAACGGATTCCTGCATCTATCATGCTGTCTCCATTACATATTAATAGAAAATCACACTTGATATCTTTGGGTACTTGAATCATATCTTCAATATTTTGTTCCGCTAAAATAGGAGTACCACATGCTATTGTGCCAACTAAAGGTTTTAACGCCATTTCTGAAGATGTTGTATATTCAGATGGGACATGACTTGAATCGGCTAAGGCTTTTTTGTTTGCTTCATTTATTTGCTGCATATAGCCATATCCCATTTCAGCTGGATTTTTATCAATTCTATTCATTGGAACATCATATCCCATCAGCCAAGCTTCATTTACTTGGAGTGCACATCCCAGAACAAACAGTTTATCTTGATTAGGCACTACTTTTCCGGATACATATTGGCTGATATCAGACTTGTTCATTTTCACACTGTATTCATTACAAAATGGTTCACAGGCTTTTAATATATCGATTTGTTTTAAGTTTTTGTCTTGCATCAATTTTTTTAATCGTATTGAGGTATTTTCTTTTTTCATAAATATCGACCCCTTTTATTTCATCATAACACATATATAATGATAGTTCAATATTACAAACAAAAAAGTTAAAAATATTGAATTTAATCTTGACATCTCTTTTTATTGGTGTTATACTATAATTGTTCAAAATATTGAACTAGGATAAAGCGTTTGTTCAATGAACATAAATTATTCATGGTATTAAAGAGGCAAAATCAATAAACGTTTTAGAGAAGGTATTCAAAGTTTTTATTTTCAGTTATGGTGCTGTATTTTTATATGTGTAGTAAAGAGGTGTAATCATAAATATGAGCAAGAATATTGTCAAGATAGATACTTCGTCCAGCAGTTATGATACAGACCTTGAAATCAATGGAGAAAAGATTCCTATTGGTATTTGTGGTGTGAGGATAGAACTTTTGCCTTCTGTGTCTCCTAAAATATTCTTTGACAAAGAGACGAAATATAAGTGTTGGTCAAAAATGGAGAACTGTACAACGATAAAAGATTGTTGGTTTACTTGTCCATATTGTGGGAAAAAATTATTTAAAGTACGCAGCACCTCTTATGTAGCAGATATTGCGATTTATTGCAGAGGGTGCAAAAAAGAACTAAATGTAAATATGGATCAGAGAGCCGTGAGCCAGTAACTTGTTAAAATTCAGGTTATTGGTTTTTTTATTTCGCCCCTGTGATATGGCGTTAAACTATGTCGCACTTCGCCTGATATTCTTAGGCGTAAAAGAAAGGATGTAGATGATGGCATTAACAAGAAAAGCTTTGGCAAATTTGGGTTTGACAAAAGACATAATTGAAAAAGTGATGGCTTTGCATGGTGTTAGCATAGCTAAATATATTTCAAAGTCTTATTCTCAAACCTCCTCTCTTAACGCAGTGCGTGAGATACGTAGAGATTCTTTGGGTTCTGATTTCCGTAAAAATAA
>CALWUU010000004.1 GCA_944384835.1 uncultured Clostridia bacterium
ACCATATCTACCGCATAAGGATTGGTTCCTCCAATTAATGTACCGACAAATCTTGGTTTTCCGCCGGAAGGTCCGTTGCCTTCCATACCCATAACAGCATCCATAATCGCAATGTGCGGCTGTACTGCCTCACATAAATCCACCAACATTTCGCTGAATTCTTTTTTGTCGGGGAAGCGGCAGTGAAGTTCCGGTTTCATCAGTCCGGGAACAACGCCAAACATGTTTTTCACGGCACCTGACATTCCCGTCATGCAGTGAGTTTTTAATTTTCCGATATCTATGATTACGTCTGCATCTAAAATAGGAGAGATGACCTGAAATTCTTTGCAGCGAATTGCATTTGGTGCTTTTAAGGAACGATAGGAACAATCTGTGTTAAGCAGAAAACCGTATTTTTCAGCCATGTTTGTATATCCGCAAGCCTGATAAATATTTTTTACCGTAGAAGAGGTGTATCTGCCTCCCGAACTTTCGGCAATCGTAACGGTTCCGCCTAGTTCTTTTACTTTTGTACCCACCGCTGCTACCAATAACGGATGGGTTATAATAGCAGAATCAGGTTTGCATTTCATCAATAGATTCGGTTTTATGACAATGTTTGCGCCTTGAAACAGAAAACGGTTCAGCTGCAGATGGTCAAATATATCATCTACGGCTTGCTTTAGCATTTCATATTCATATTCCGTGCATGGGGCTAAATATACTTGTTCCATGGTATACGCTCCTGTCAGTAAGATAAATAAAAAAGCTTCACCTTGCGGTGAAGCTGGCAAGGCTAATTGCTGCCGCGTTCCTTTAAGAAACGTTGGATACGGCTGAGAGCCTCAGTAATGTGATTGATAGAATAGGAATAGGAAACGCGAAGAAAGCCTTCTCCGCAGTCTCCGAATGCATTCCCGGGAACAACCGCCACATGTTCTTTGTGAAGCAGCTCTTCTGCAAATTGTTCCGAGGTAAGCCCTGTGCTTTTAATGCATGGAAATACATAGAAAGCGCCTTCCGGTTCAAAACAAGTTAATCCCATTTCATTAAAAGCATCTACAATCAATCTGCGGCGTGCGTCATATTGACTGCGCATATAGGTAATATCATCATCGCCGTTTTTCAGAGCCTCAATGGCAGCGTATTGGGCCATAGTTGGAGAGCTCATAATTGCGTATTGATGCAGTTTGGTCATAGGGTCTATGATTTGATGGGGACCGACAGCGTAACCGAGTCTCCAGCCTGTCATAGCATAAGTTTTAGAAAATCCGTTTACCACGACGGTACGTTCTCTCATACCCTCAATTTCAGAAAAACAAACGTGGCTTTCTTTGCCGTAGGTTAACTCACCGTAGATTTCGTCAGAAAGTACCAGCAAGTTGTGTTCACGTACCACTTCTGCAATTTCTTCCAAATGTTCCCGGCGCATAACAGCACCTGTTGGATTGTTCGGGAACGGCAGAATCAATAGTTTGGTTTTAGGCGTAATTTTTTCCCGAAGTGCTTTTGCTGTTAAACGGAAATTATCTTCCATTTTTGTCTCTATGGTAACAGGAACGCCTTTTGCCATTTCTGTCATAGGCACATAACATACAAAGCTTGGTTCGGGAATTAACACTTCATCTCCCGGGTTAATGAGGGTACGGATACAAAGGTCAATGGCCTCTGAGCCGCCCACTGTAACGAGCACTTCGGTATCAGGGTGATACGTTACATGATATTTTCTCTCAAACCATTTACAAATTTCCTGGCGCAGTTCAAAAAAACCTCGGTTCGGAGAATACCATGTTTTGCCTTGCTGTAGTGTATCAATTGCTTCTTGGCGAACATGCCAAGGAGTAGAAAAGTCAGGCTCTCCGATGCTTAGAGAAATAACGTCCTCCATTTCATTTGCAATATCAAAAAATTTACGAATGCCGGAAGGTTTTACTGCTGTTATTTCATGATTCAGTAAAGATTCATAGTCGATCATTACAGTAGATTCCTCCGATCCTCTTCTTTTGGAGATGTTAAAATAACGTCTCCTTCTTTATAACGTGTTAAAATAAAGTGTGTAGCAGTAGAAAGAACGGAATCCAAAGGAGAAAGTCTTTTTGCTACAAACATTGCAATATCCTGAATGCTGTCTCCATGTACCATAACAGCCAAATCAAAGCCGCCTGACATCAAGTAAACGCTTTCTACTTTACTGAACTGCATGATTTTTTTGGCGATTTCATCAAAACCGCTTTCTTTTTTCGGCTGTACTTTCAGTTCAATTAAAGCAGTTGTTTTGTGGTGGTCTACTTTTTCCCAGTTAATCAGTGCTTTATATCCTTTAATGATACCTTTTTGCTGATAATCTGCAATTTCCTTTTCCACTTCTTCTTCCGTTTTACCCAGCATCACTGCCAGCTGAGCGTTGGTAAGACGTGCGTTTTCGTTTAATAGACTTAATAAATCCATAATGACACTCCTTTATTTATGTAACATATAATATTTGTTATTCCAATGGCAATAATACAGGTTCACGGTTTACAAAGATGGTAATATGGTCAAAACCGGCATTTTGCGCGATTTGGTATCCGTCTTCTACACCGGAACCGATGTCCGCCCATCTATGAGCATCGGACCCAATGGTAAGATATTTTCCGCCCAATTCTTTGAACCGTTTAATTACCGTTGGGCAGGGCATGGTTTTGCCAATTGCCTGTCTCAGACCTGATGTATTTAATTCCAGAGCTTTATTTTGTTCAATCAGCGCTTTTAAAATATCATCTACGCGGTCTTTATAAACTTCATAGCTGATATCTCTGCGTTGTTCACCTACAATATAGCGTAACGGATACGTTAAATGTGTCAAAGAATCAAATTTGCCCCATGCGATCAGTTCCATGATTTCATCAAAATATGTACAGAGCAAATCGTGTATATCCAGTTTATTATAATCCAGCAGATAAAAATCTTCCAGACCCCGAATGTTGTGAAGGGAACCAAGCACAAAATCAAAATCACATTCTGACAAAATAGATTCGGCAGCTTGTAAATTTTGTGTTGCCTGCCCAAGTTCAATTCCTTTATATAAATGCAGCTTGCCGTTTAACGCGGCGGCCGCTCGTTTGGTCTCCACGAAGGAATCTTTGATCGCTTTTGCATAATTTCTTTCTTCATACATATTACATTCACAATGGTCTGTGATGGTTAGCGCATATAATCCCATTTTCATGGCGTAATCGCACAGCATCATTACAGGGTCGTGGCCGTCATGGGAAAAACAGCTATGTACGTGTGAATCGGAAATGGTCGTATATTTCATATATATCATTCCTTTCATTGGAGAATCTTATTATTTTTTCATTTTAATATATGGTTATTTTCTATCATACCACATACCATACTTTTTTTGTAGAGAAAAATGAAAAAAAGCAATCGTTATTTTCCTAACAAAGTTTTTATGGTTTTGTCGATTTTTTACGTCGAAATAGTGAGAGATTTAGGGTTTTTGTCTTGACAGAACAGGGATTCTCCTTCATAATTATGAATAACTTATGAAATATTTTTGGAGGTATTCTTTATGCGAGCTGTTATTACAGTATTAGGCAAAGATATGGTTGGTATTTTGGCGAAAGTTTCTGCAAAATGCGCAGAAGCGGATGTGAACGTCATTGAGGTAACACAATCTATTTTACAGGATTTGTTTGCAATGATTATGATGGTGGATATTTCAAAATCAAAAGTTCCGTTTGATGAATTGGTAGACAGCCTAAAGAAAATCGGAGATGATATGGGATTGAAAGTACACGTAATGCATGAAGATATTTTTAATTCCATGCACCGTATTTAATTTATTATCATAGGCAAACTTCTTTTATCGCAATAGGAAAGGATTTGAAATATGGTTAATTCACGTGACATATTAGAAACCATCAATATGATAGACAACGAACATTTGGATGTACGTACCATTACAATGGGCATTTCGTTGTTGGATTGTATTGATGCTAATATACAAACAGCTTGTACAAAAGTGTATGATAAGATTTGCCGTTATGCCAAAGACTTGGTAAAAACAGGCGAAGATATCTCCAAAGAATATGGAATTCCGATTATTAATAAAAGAATTGCGGTTTCACCGATTGCTATGCTGGCCGGCGCATGCAACGGAAAAAGCCCGATTTATTTTGCGCATGCTTTGGATAAAGCTGCCAAAGAAGTTGGTGTTAACTTTATCGGCGGTTATTCCGCTTTGGTACATAAAGGCTTCAGTGCAGGCGATTATGCGCTGATTTCCAGTATTCCGCAGGCTTTGGCTGAAACAGATTTTGTTTGTTCTTCCGTTAATATTGGTTCGACCAAAGCTGGTATTAACATGGACGCTGTGGCTAAAATGGGCAAAGTGATACGCAAAGCGGCAGAGTTGACTGCTGATAAGGATTGTATCGGCGCTGCAAAATTGGTAGTATTCTGCAATGCTCCGGAAGATAACCCGTTTATGGCAGGCGCTTTCCATGGTCCAGGTGAGCCGGACTGCGTCATTAATGTTGGTGTTTCCGGTCCCGGTGTCGTACGTGCTGCTGTTGCTCAGGCAGGTGATTGTGATATTACCGAGATTGCCAACATTGTAAAGAAAACTGCTTTTAAAATTACACGTACCGGTCAATTGGTAGCTCAGGAAGCTTCCCGCAGATTGTGCGTACCGTTTGGTATTATAGATTTATCTTTGGCTCCTACTCCTGCCGTAGGCGATTCTGTCGCTTATATTTTGGAAGAAATGGGTCTTGAAAATTGTGGCGCACACGGCACCACAGCGGCGCTTGCGTTGTTAAACGATGCCGTGAAAAAAGGCGGCGTCATGGCTTCCTCCCACGTTGGCGGTTTGTCCGGCGCATTTATCCCTGTATCTGAAGACGCAGGTATGATTCACGCTGCAAGAGCGGGTGCCCTTACATTAAATAAGCTGGAGGCAATGACAGCTGTTTGTTCTGTTGGACTGGATATGATTGTAATTCCGGGAGATACTTCATCTGACATTATCTCCGGCATTATTGCAGATGAAGCTGCCATTGGTATGGTTAACAGCAAGACAACTGCTGTCCGTCTGATTCCTGCCATTGGTAAAAAAGCAGGGGAAGAATTGGACTTTGGCGGATTACTTGGTAAAGGGCCTATTATGGAAGTAAACCGAAATTCCCCAAGCACTTTCATTAATCGCGGCGGCAGAATTCCTGCTCCGCTGCAAAGCTTAAAAAACTAGTTTCTTTTTTGCTAAATTTCGACCGTAAAATTGAGTTCTGTACATTTTAACTAAAATTTCTCACATGTTTTTTCATACAACGTAGTATTTATTATTTGTCAATGGAATAAAGTATGATTTATTTAGATTTTATATGCGATTATGGTTAAAAATAGGCTTGATTTTGCGGTTGTTATTTGTTATATTTAATGAGTATTGTCAAGAGTGCGGCAAAATGTTGTTCTTTGGTGCTATTCACAAATTCAGAGGTTTTATTTTACAGCTCTACACAGCAACTTAAACAATATACGCTTCACATTTATGCAAAGTCTGTTAATAATCAGTTTAATTGGTATTAATAGTTTTGCATACGACATACATTACATATTATACGAGAGGTGTTGGTTTGCAGGACATCAAATGAATGAACGTTTTATATTGGTTTTATATCTTTGGGGATAAAAACTTGGTTTTGCTGTACCGCTTGTAATTGTCTTTTATTACATATGTGATTTTGTCATTTTAATGTAAGAGATGGTATATATTTATATAGAATAAATATTGCTAATTAGAGTGAACAAAATAAGGTGCAGCGTAAAGCAATGTTTTTTAGAAACAATGTTATAATTCCGTATGGAATTTTTGTTGATTTAATGTGTTGTGAATTGGCATTTGGCTCGTTATAATATATTTGTATCAAGCTCAAGCAAAGCTCAAATTTGTTGCATTTAAAAGGAGGTGCGGTCAAAGTGCAGGACATAGTCAAACAGATAGTTGATATGGACCGTAAAGCCAGAGAGATTACTGCCGCTGTTGAACAGGACAGATTAAACTCTGAAAAGGAAATTGCTCAAAAACGCGTTGAACTACGCGCTGAGTACCTTGCAAAAGCTAGAGAGGCTATTCCTTCTAGTGAATCCCAGGAACGCGCTGCCGCTGAAAAAGAGTGGGAGATTGTTGCGAAAAAACATGCAGATCTATCACGAGAACTGGACGAGCTTTACAGCAAAAAGGGTGACGAATGGGTAAATAACATCGTTGCACAAGTGATAGGGGAGTGATTGCATGCTTGCCAGTCTTTCTTCCAATGCTGTTTCAGCAAAAGCGAGAGGTATGCACGGTAAACGTCTGACAAACAACAATTTTATGGATCTCCTGAATTGTAAAACTATTCATGATGTTGCCTACTACCTCAAAAACCGCACAAGCTATAACAAACTCCTTGCAGGAATCAACGAGAACGAAGTTTCCCGTAGTGAACTTGAGGTTTTGTTAAAGCAAAAAATCTTTGACGACTGCTCCGATCTAGGTAGGTACGGAGCGTCGGTAGGAGAACGTTTTTCAGATTATTTAATCATGCGTAGCGAGATTGAACAAGTCATGCATAGTTTAATTCTGTTAAACTCCGGAAAAGATGACGGCTATGTAAACTACATGCCTGAATTTTTGCAGAAGAAAACAGGAATCGATTTGGATGCTCTTAGCCAAATCAAAACATATGATGACTTGCTCAGAGCGTTGGGTAATACCCCATACGCAAAAGTCATTGCTCCCTTTAAACCGGAGCCGGGTAAACTGCTCGACTACACCAAGATTGAAAATGCCCTTTACACATTCCTCTATAACACTGTTTTTACAATGATTAAGAAGAATTATAAGGGTGGAGCTGCAAAACAACTCCGAGATATTTTCAATTCCTACCTGGATTTGGATAACTATGTGCGCATTGTCAGAATGAAAACATTCTACAAAGCGCCGCCGGAGGCAATTCGCGAAGCGCTGTTGCCGTTCACTACCATTAGAAAGCATTTTATCGACGCAATGATTGAGGCCAAAGATGAAGAAGAAGTTCACGCTATCATGGCTCAAACTTCCGTTGGTAAACGCTATCTAAAGGATACAGAAGGGTTTGAAGATGATATTCCTCTGCGTGTTCAATATGATACCGCAAACCACCACATTCATTTTTCCACACACCCTTCCGTAGTTTTGTTATCCTATATCTTTGTAAAGCAAGCTGAAGTATATGATATCATCACCATTTTGGAAGGCATCAGATACCATCTTGCACCAAGCAAAATAGCAAAATTACTTACCATCGTCAATTTTCAATGAAAGGAAGTGTCGAGTAATTGGCTGTTGTAAAGCTGAAAGAAGTAAGCATTATCGGCAAGCTGTCTGAGCTGGATAAAGTAGCAACAATCTGTGGTCAATCAAATGTATTCCATTCAGATAATGCTATGAATTTCTATGCAGACACTCCGGATTTTACTGCTTACAATGAAGACAATCCATATGCAGAGCCATTGCAGCAACTCAACGATGCTATTGTCAAGGCAAACAAGACTTTGACTCTTTTAGACACCAAAGAGACAAAGAACATTCATATGGATAATGACGCAATGATTTCTTATGCAAAAGAAATTTCTGCTCAAATCAATGAATGGGAAAAAGAAAAGAAAGAAGCCGAAGACAAAATTAAAGAGTACACATCCGTAATTGATGATATGGGTCACTTTGTAGGACTGAATCTCAATTTGGATGAAGTAAATTCTTGTGAGTTTGTTCAGGTTCGTTTTGGTGCATTGCCAAAAGAAAATGTAGAAAAACTGGCTGTCTATAAAGACAATCCAGACGTTATCTTTACTCCATGCACAACTGACGATAAATATCAGTGGGGAGTATATTTTACACCAATCACTGCAGCTTCATCAGTTGACCGCATTTTCTCAAGCTTAAAGTTTGAGAGAGTAGAGTTAAACGAGCTAAAGGGTTCCCCTGAAGCAATTGTGGCAGATGTTCGTGCAAAGCGTGACGCCGAAGTTGCCCTTGTAAAAGAGATTGAATCTAAAATTGAATCTCTTTGGAGACAAGAAGGTACTAAACTGCAACAAGTATTTTCTCTTTTAACTGAGAAAAATGTTTACTTTACATCTATCTGCCGTAATGCGGCAAGATATGATGACAACTTTGTTGTTGTAGGTTGGATTCCTGCAAAAGCAGAAAGTGCTTTAAAAGCAGAACTGAGTAAACTGAATTTGATGGAAGTTTCCTTCAAAGGCGGTCAGGAAGCGAAAAAGCATAATCCACCAACAAAAATTAAAAATGCTGGTATTTTCAGACCGTTTGAATTCTTTGTAGATATGTATGGTATGCCTAACTACAATGAGTTCGATCCAACTCCATTCGTTGCAATTACATACACCATTTTGTTTGGTATTATGTTTGGTGACCTTGGACAAGGACCTTGTATTGCAATTATAGGCTTCTTAATGTGGAAGCTGAAGAAAATGGCCATTGGTAAAATTTTAATTCCTTGCGGTATTTCGTCTGCATTTTTCGGACTGGTATACGGCTCGGTCTTTGGCTTTGAAGAATGGCTCAATCCGATGTATGAAGCAATGGGTATTGCGGGTTCGCATGGAAAACCTATTCATGTAATGGATGGCGCCACTTCTCAGTTAGTTATTTATGCAACCATTGGCTTTGGTGCTTTGCTGATTATGATCGCTATGGGTATTGGTATTGTTTCCAATATCAAACAAGGTCACTTAGAGCATGCGCTGTTTGGTGAAAGCGGTCTTGCCAGCCTTATGCTTTACATTGGTATTATTGGTTTTGGTTTAACTGCATTCTTAGGCTGGCCAATTGCAACCTTTGGTGGAAGCGTTAATATTTGGGTTTGGCTATGTATATTAGTGTTCTTACCATTAATTGCAATTTTCCTAAAAGGTATTCTTGGTCCGTTGTGTGAAGGCAAACCTTGGAAACCTGCAGGCTGGGGCGACTACTTTATGCAAAGTTTCTTTGAAATCATCGTTATGTTCATCGAATACTTGGCACATACAATGTCTTTCCTTCGTGTAGGCGCATTCGTTCTTGTTCACGCAGGTATGATGATGGTTGTATTTACACTTGCAGATATGGCAGCAGGTATGATGCCGGTTTATATTATCATTGTTATTATTGGTAATATTATTGTTACTGGCTTGGAATGCTTGCTTGTATGTATTCAGGTTCTTAGACTTCAATACTACGAACTGTTCAGCCGTTACTATGATGGTAGCGGACGCAAGTTCGAACCAGTTACAGTAAAAGCTGCTGAATAATTAATTGCAGTTAAAACTATAAAAACAAAAATACTTAAAAAACTTTAAAAATTTTAATTGTTAAGTTTTGGAGGAAATATTATGACTTACGTATTAATTGCTTTGCCACTTATCGCTATTATTGCTTCCGTATTTTTCGCAATCAGAGCTGTTAAAAAAGGAAAAAAAGCTAAAACAGCATTTAAATCTCAAGTTATCGCATTTGCTGCAGTTGCAGTATTGACATTCGCAATTCCAATGGTAGCTTCCGCTACAACTGCTGCTGAAGAAGCAGCAACTCCAGCTACAACAGCTGCAGCTGCTGAAGGAGAAACAACAGCTGCTGACACACAAGACAAAAACTTCCAAAATGGTATGGGTCTACTAGCTGCTGGCTTCGTAACAGCTATCTCCGGTATCGGTGGTGGTATCGCTGTTGCTGCTGCTGCTCCAGCTGCTATCGGTGCAACTTCTGAAGATCCAAAAGTATTCGGTAAAGCTTTGATTTTCGTTGCTCTTGGTGAAGGTATCGCTCTTTACGGTTTGCTTATCTCCATCTTGATCTTGAACA
The DNA here is from genome assembly GCA_944384835.1 of uncultured Clostridia bacterium. Taxonomy (GTDB): domain Bacteria; phylum Bacillota; class Clostridia; order Oscillospirales; family Acutalibacteraceae; genus UMGS1071. The sequence continues at coordinate 9,857 of CALWUU010000004.1, forward strand.
AAGTTGTTTGATTTTAAGAAAGCAGGTGGCATCACATGCGCTTTCACCTTGTAAGCGATAACGAGGACACCCTGGTTGGTATGCGTTTAGCAGGTGTTGACGGTGTTTTAGTCAAAGAACCTGAACTCGCACAAAAGGCTATAAATGAAGCAATGAACAACACAAATGAGATTGCTGTTGTATTATTAACAGAAGGCGTTGTTGGAATGTGTTCAGAATTTGTTTATGACCTTAAACTAAACCGCAAGCGTCCGCTTATTGTGGAAATTCCTGAAAGGGGCGGCAACGGTCGCGCCAAAGATTCTATTACCCGTTATGTCCGCGAGGCTATCGGGATTAAGATTTAGTTTCTATTTTGCAGCTTGGCCGCTATTGCGGCGGAACGGGGGTTAATATGGCTTCAAATGTCGATAAATTGAGCAAATTCAACTCCGCCATTAATCACTATGCTGAATCACAACGTGAGAAAATCTTGAAAGATATCGCTGACTATCAAGCAAGAGAGCTGGAAGAAACAGCTAATAATGCTAAAATTGAGGCAGATCGTCTTTTAGTTAAAGAGTTGGCGGAAATGCGTGATCGCATTATGCGTGAAATGTCTCATCGTGAGATGGATTCTCGCAGAGAATTGCTTACTAAACGCCAAGAAATTTCTGAAAAAGTATTCGAGAGAGCTGAAAAAGCTTTAATTGAGTACACACAAAAAGCAGAATACGCATCTTTAATGGAACGTTATGCTGCTAATATTGCAAAAGTATTAACTGAGCCGGGTACCGTAGTATACGTAAAAGCCGGTGACGAGAAGTACAAAGCACAAATTGAGAAAGCTTTTGGCGATACTGTAACAATTGCAGTAGATGATAAGATTAAAATTGGTGGACTTCGCGCTGAAAACGCAGCAATGCGTTTGGCCGCGGATGAAACACTTGATTCCATTCTTGCAAGTAAACGTGGATGGTTTGAAGAAAATTCGGGAATGGCTGTGGTCTGAGCCGGAAATACCCATTTATAATGGAGATGAGTTTGATGGAAAATCAGAATGTTATATACGGCATTAATGGACCGGTTGTTACCGTAAAAAATGCTCGCAGCTTCTCTATGATGGAAATGGTATTTGTTGGACACGAGCGTCTCGTTGGAGAGATTATCGGTATTAATGACAAATTTACTACAATCCAGGTTTATGAAGAGACTACCGGGCTAACACTCGGAGAGCCTATCTACGGTACTGGCAGTCCAATGAATGTTACTTTAGGTCCTGGCATTATGAGCAATATCTTTGATGGTATCGAAAGACCATTGAAAGAGATTGCCAAAGAAAGCGGAACATTTATCAATCGTGGTAGTACCGCTTCTGCTTTGGATGAAGAAAAACTATGGGATGTTACATTAAAAGTGCAAGTAGGCGACACGCTGAAAAGCGGTGACGTTTATGCTGAGGTGCCAGAAACACTTTCAGTTTTGCATAAATGTATGTTAACACCTTTAATTCCAACAGCTACTGTTACTAAGGTTATGCCTAACGGACAGTACAAAGTACATGATACGGTTGTTGAGGTAGAAGATGCAAACGGCAAAAAGCACGAGCTTACTCTTTGCCAAAGATGGCCTATCAGAAATGCACGTCCTGTTGCAAAACGTACAACTTCTACTGTACCGCTAATTACAGGACAAAGAATTCAAGACGCTTTATTCCCAATCACCAAAGGTGGTACTGCTTGTATTCCGGGTGCGTTCGGTTCCGGTAAAACAATGACACAGCACCAACTTGCAAAATGGTGTGACGCTGACATTATTATTTATGTTGGCTGCGGTGAGCGTGGTAACGAGATGACTCAGGTACTTGAAGAGTTTGCTGAGTTGATTGACCCAAGAACAAATAGATTGCTGACTGACCGTACTGTGTTGATTGCAAACACATCCAACATGCCTGTTGCGGCTCGTGAAGCTTCTATTTACACAGGTATTACACTTGCTGAATACTATCGTGACATGGGTTATCACGTAGCTATGATGGCTGACTCTACTTCCCGTTGGGCGGAAGCTCTTCGTGAGATTTCCGGCCGTTTGGAAGAGATGCCTGCTGAGGAAGGTTTCCCGGCTTACTTGCCATCTCGTCTTGCAGAATTCTATGAGCGCGCAGGTTATGTACATAACTTAAATGGCACAGAAGGTTCTATCTCTGTTATCGGAGCGATTTCTCCTGCCGGCGGTGACTTCTCTGAGCCAGTTACACAAAATACCATGCGTTTTACACGTTGCTTCTGGGCGTTGGATAAATCTCTTGCATATGCTAGACACTTCCCTGCAATTGACTGGATGGCTAGTTATACAGAGTATCTCAATGACTTGGAACCTTGGTACATTGAGCATCTGGGTGAAGAATATCTTGAATACCGCAGTGTAATCAATAATCTTCTTCAAGAAGAAAATAAATTAATGGAAATTGTTAAATTGGTTGGTGCAGACGTTTTGCCTGATGACCAAAAATTAGTCATTCAAATTGCTAGAGTTATTAGAATTGGCTTCTTACAACAAAACGCTTTCCATCCGGATGATACTTATGTTCCAATTGAAAAACAGCGCGATATGATGAAGGTAATCGTTCATCTTTATAATAAGAGTAAACAAATTGTTGCCGCAAACGTTCCATTGGATGATTTGCTGTCAACCGGTTTGTATGAAAGAATTATTAAGATGAAATACGAAGTACCTAACAATAAACTTGAAATGTTTGATAACATTATTGACGATATCGATCGTACAATTGCTGGTGTTCTTAACGCATAAGATTGACGCCGATAAAATTCTTATCATTTCCCGTGCGAAGGTGATAAGAATTACTCTAGTCTATAGTCGCACGGAGAAGGCGGTTATAATATGATTCTTGATTATATTGGCGTAAAAGAAATTAACGGCTCTCTAATCGTTATCGATAATGTTGAAAATGCTTTCTATGAAGAAACAGTTGACATTCGCCTCGATGATGGTTCCATGCGCCAAGGCAGAATTGTGCAAATGGATGGCAAACGTGTTGTTATCCAGGTTTTTGAGGGATCTCGTGAGATTTCTCTGGACAATACCCGCACAAGACTACGTGGCCGTGCAATGGAGATGCCGCTTTCGCCAGAAATGCTAGGACGTGTTTTTAACGGTGCCGGCGACCCAATTGATGGACTCGGTGAAATTTATCCTGAACAAAGAATGAATATCAACGGTGCACCAATTAACCCGGTATCCCGTGTATATCCAAGAAACTACATTCACACTGGTATTTCTTCTATTGACACTCTAATGACACTGATTCGCGGTCAAAAATTGCCTATCTTCTCAGGTTCCGGTATGCAGCACAATGAGCTGGCTGTTCAAATTGCCCGCCAAGCTAACATTACCGACGCAGAAGGCGAAGGCAAATTTGCAATCGTGTTTGCTGCAATGGGTGTTAAAAATGACGTTGCGGATTACTTCCGTCGTTCATTTGACGAATCCGGTGTTTTGCAGAAGGTTGTTATGTTCCTGAATTTGGCTGATGATCCAATCATTGAAAGAACACTAACACCACGCTGCGCACTTACAACAGCTGAATATTTGGCATATGAAAAAGACATGCACGTGCTTGTTATTATGACAGATATGACAGCTTATGCTGAAGCTCTTCGTGAATTTAGTTCTTCCAAGGGTGAAATTCCTGGTAGAAAAGGTTATCCAGGTTACCTATATTCCGACTTGGCTTCTCTATATGAACGTGCTGGTATGGTTCACGGCAAAAAAGGTACTATTACTCAGTTACCAATTTTGACCATGCCTAACGATGACGTTACTCACCCTGTACCTGACCTTACAGGTTATATTACAGAAGGCCAAATTTCTTTGGATCGTTCTTTGGATGGTAGCGGCATTTATCCACCAGTTGGTATTCTGCCATCTCTATCCCGTTTGATGAAAGACGGTATTGGTGCAGAATATACTCGTGACGACCATAAAGGTTTGTCCGACCAGCTATTTGCGGCTTATGCAAAAACAATGGAAGCTCGTTCTTTGGCATCTGTTATCGGTGAAGAAGAATTGGCTGCTTCCGATAAGAGATACATTGAATTCGGTAAAATGTTTGAAGCTCGCTTTATTACGCAGGGCTTTAACGAAAACCGTACAATAGAACAAAGCCTCGATCTGGGTTGGGAATTGCTTTCCACTTTACCACGTGTTGAACTGGACCGTGTACAAGAAGAACTTCTGGATAAATATTACATTGAAGGTCTTTGCAAATAAGTGTGGAGTTTTTAACTCTGATGAATGAGGTGAGCTAAATTGAGTAACCAAGTCGTACCAACCAAAAGTCAGTTGCTTGCCACGAAAAAATCTTTAAAACTTTCTAAAAAAGGTTTTGAGATTCTGGATCGTAAACGCAACGTACTTGTTCGTGAGATTATGTCTTTACTCTCAAAAGCTGCCGAAGTTCAAGATAGAATCGACAACACTTATGAAGTTGCTTATGAGGCGCTTGAAATGGCTAATATCACATTAGGCAATACAGGTGAACTTGCAAGTACAGTACCATTCGATAATAATTTGAATGTTGCTTACAGAAGCGTTATGGGTGTAGAGCTTCCGATGGTTGCTCTAGAAGATTCTGAAATAGGTGGAATTCCTTTCGGTCTTATTTCCAGTAATGCGCCGCTGGATGACGCTTTGGTAAAATTTACTGAAGTGAAAAAATTAACTGCGGAATTAGCTGAGATTGAAAATAGTGTGTTCCGTTTGTCTGTTGCAATTAAACAAACAACCAGACGTGCAAACGCGCTGAAGAACATTATGATTCCTCGTTTCAAATCTCAAGTGAAATTTATTACTGAGGCATTGGAAGAAAAGGAAAGAGAAGAATTCTCACGTATGAAATTAATTAAAAAGAAAAAAGTTAGAGAGTCTCTGGAAAGCGAGAGTGCTTAACAATTTTCGACAGGAAGCATTTGCTTCCTGTTTTTTTATGGCTGTTTTTCGTATGTAAATAAAGTGATATCCAAAATCTGCTATGCCGGTTTTCGGTATATTTTATTGTCAAATTCAAAAAAACAGTTTATAATTGAGAAAAAGGAGGGACGAATGCCTATGGATTGGAAAAAAGACCATTGGAGTGAAGAAATTTATCAGAATTTAAAAAATTATCTACTTCAAATTGCAGAAGAGGAATATCGAAAATTTAATGAAAAAATTGTTCCATGCAGCCACTCGATACTGGGTATTCGTATGCCTGTGTTACGGAAATTAGCAAAAGAAATTGTAAAGGGCAATTGGATATCTTATTTAAAAGCTTCCAAGGACGACAGTCATGAAGAAATTATGCTGCAAGGTATGGTAATTGCTTCAGCAAGCCCTCGGATTCCGTTTTCAGAAGTACTGAGATATATTACTTATTATGTGCCTAAATTGTCCAACTGGGCGTTGGTAGACACGTTTTGCGGAGATATGAAGATTGTGGAGGAATATCAGGAAGAAGCTTATTTTTTCATTGTCCATTATTTAAAATCGGCAGAAGAATATTCAGTTCGATTTGCGATTATTATGTTGATGCATTATTATTTAGACCCGCAGCATATAAAAGCAGTGTTTGGATTATTTGATTCTGTGGATCATGAAGGATATTACGTAAAAATGGCGTTAGCTTGGGCAATTTCTCTTGCTTTTGTCAAAATGAGGGAAGAAACTTTACAATATTTGCAGCATAATCATTTAGATAACTGGACATATCAAAAGGCGCTGCAAAAAATTTTAGAATCTAATCGTGTTGATAAAGAGACAAAAGAAATGATTCGACAAATGAAGCAACAGAGAAGTTATGAGTAAACAAAATATCATATATCAAATCATTCGCTGTAAACGAAAAACGACTGCCCTTTATGTCAAAGCGGAAGGAAATATCATTGTAAGGGCTCCCTTTTTTATTACTAATGAGCAAATAGATGCGTTTGTTCAATCACATTCTCACTGGATTTTACAAAAACAGAGAGAGCAGCAGCGTTTGCAATTGCAAAAAGAACATTTTTCTGTGACCGATCAAAATACCCTTATTGTATTAGGGAAAGAGTATCCGGTATCTTACGGACATAGAGCGCATTTTGATGGTCATGTATTTGAAATTCCAAAGGCTTCGTTTTCACAAATAAAGCCACAAATTATAGCTGAGTATAAACGGCTGGCCAAGGAAATTATCACGTCAAGAGTCCATTATTTTAGTGAACGGACAGGATGGAAAGCAGAGGCAATTAAAATAGGAAGTGCTAAAACTCGCTGGGGTTCCTGTTCCGGTACTAATAAACTCAATTTTACTTGGAAACTTATTTTTGCAGATTTAGATACAATAGATTATGTAGTATTGCATGAACTTGCTCATACAAAAGAGCACAATCATTCACAAAGATTTTGGAATTTGGTTGCTGAGCATATGCCTGATTATAAAACAATCAGGGAACGTTTGATTGAGGTACAAAATAAACTGTTGCGGGAAAACTGGGATTGATATATTAGATGAATTTTGTTTTCAGCAATAAAAAAGAGGATGCCACTTGGCATCCTCTTTTTTATTTAGTTTTATTTTCATGTGATAGCTTTCTATGCACCAATTTTGGTGACATTGTGGACAAGTGAGCTTGACTGTCTTAGATATATGCATCGTAAAGAATCATTCTTTGAATTTTGTGTTGAATACGGTACTGCATGTTGGAGAAATAAAAGCAACACTTTGATAATAAAAGGTAGTTAATAAGCAACCTAATATAATGACGATTGGCATTCCAATAGCACATGGTATCTAATTTCTGTTTACAAGCCAAAGAACAATGGAGATGACTTCAATGGAACTATAATCATACCAATGCCAAGCATGAATAAATAGACGGTTCTCAATGTTTATCTTTTTTGGATTTGTTCTATGTCTAAAATAGATTCAAAAGAACTCGAGCGCGATTGACGGATATTTTGCTGTACCGGTTTTATTGTTTCCATTTGATGTTGTTTTTCGTCTATATCTAATTTCAGTTGATTTCATTGCTCATCGAGAATGGATAGAATAATATCGTTTGAATCCGCATATTTTAAAGTTTGTTTGATTGTATTTAAATTCAGACCGAAAGTTTTGAGAAAACAAATGAAAGACAGTCTTTTTACATCTGTTTCGGTGTAAAGACGGTGGTCTCCTTTTGCTAATCTCCGAAGGTTTTAGAACCTTTCATATCATAAAAATGTACGGTTCTTACCGATACATTACATAATTTCACCAATTATCTTGTGGGATATTTTAGCATAAATAAACCTCCCGGTCATTATTGTACTTTGCCACGTAACGTTACAAGCAATAGATAACGCAGGTGTATGTTAAAATTTATCATATTTTTCTCGTGCTCGAAATCGTTTTTGATATTGAGGGCATACTTTCATACAAATTCCGCATACTGCACCGCGTCCAATATGCTGGAATTGTTTTTTCATATACTGACTGCAGATTTCGGCAGAAAAGATTTCTTCTCTTGTGATGCCTATGTGCCACTCTTTACCGGATATAGCGCCGCTTGGACAAGCAGCAGTGCATAAAGTGCAATCTTTGCAAATGGAAATGGGCATATGATTTTGAAACGACACAGGACAGTCGGTAAATAGACTTCCCAAACGTACGCGAGCGCCGTATTCTTTGTGGAGAAACAATGAGCTTTTCCCGATTGTGCCTAATCCTGCTAAACATGCCAGCTTTTTGTGAGAATAGCGTCCATTGTAATTCCAGCCGTTTAGATTAATGCTTTGAGAAGCGCCCACAGTAATATAGCGATAACCTTTTTGCTCCAAGTATATGCCTAGCTTTAATAAGGTCTGGTCAATAAAGGTATTTACTGTGCGGTAATGATGAAAATAGGTGTGGGTAGGAGCGTCTGTAATTTCATCAATGATTGCATCGGATAGCTTGACAGCTATGCTGATTCCGTAAATACAGTCGCCAAAATCCATGTTGCATTTCTTCAATTGCTCTATATCTTCTTGTTCCAAATGCGCAAAGCCAACAGATTGGATTCCTTGTTGGTTTAAAAATTGGGTCAGTTCCTGGTGTAGTGACATAATGCCTCCAAATGGATATTTGCTATTTTATCTCTAAAAATTGTGTTTATTATATCATACAAAATATTATGAAGCAATTTTCAGTGAATCAATGGGGAAGTATTCTAATTTCTATTTCAAAATTTGATTTTATTACGGTAATATTTGTGATAACAGCAAGCACTGTGCCGGGAATGCAATGGTATGGTTTAAAAATAAAAGTGCTTTTTACAATAGAGCTAATGCGAAAAAGAAATTATAACTGATATTTATCCAAAATAAGGCGAAATTTAGGCTAATTTGACTGTATGAGAGCTATAAAAGCGAAGAGATTAGAATATAGCTGTAAATCAAGGTTTTACGCTTGCAATCTATTGTTTTTATGCTATAATAAATAAAGATTTATACTCAGTTTGGAGGTGGCATTGTGAAACCAAAACCTGGTGAAAATCCAATATTTTGCTGCAGTACAATGCCGGTTGGCTTTGTGCTGACATAAACTGAGAGGGTGAATGGCGTTGATATCTTATTTTAAATCAATGAATGGCAAAGTGACAGAAATTGAATCATGTGAGCCTGGATGCTGGATTCGCTGTATTGCACCAACCAATGACGAAATTAACAGCTTGATTGCCGAGTTTGCAATTGAGCCTGACTTTTTTCGTGCAGCAATGGACGAAGAAGAATCTTCCCATATTGATATTGAAGATGAAAGCACATTATTGATTGTGGATATTCCTGTACTGGAACGTCCCCATGAAAAAATTATGTATACAACAACACCTTTGGGTATTATTATTACGCAGTCCAATGTAATTACTGTTTCAACGAAAGAAAGTCCGATTTTGGCGGAGATTGCAGATGGTGCAGTAAAAGATGTTCAAACAAATTTAAAAACACGTTTTATTCTTAATATTTTATTGCGTGTGGCAACTAGATATTTGCAATATTTGAAACAGATTGATAAAATCATTAATCAATTAGAGAAAAGACTGCGTAAGTCTATGAAGAATGATGAGCTGATCAAATTACTGGATCTTGAAAAATCTCTTGTGTATTTTTCGTTTTCTTTGAAAGCAAATGAAGTCACTATTGAGAAAATTATGCGTGGACGCGTGATCAAAATGTATGAAGAGGACCAGGATTTAATTGAGGATGTTTTGGTTGAATTTCGTCAGGCGATTGATATGTCCAGTATTTATCTGAATATTTTGACAGGTACAATGGATGCGTTTTCTTCTATTATTTCAAATAATTTGAATGTGGTGATGAAAGTTTTGGCATCGTTAACGCTGTTAAGTTCAATTCCTACTGTTGTGTCTGGTATTTATGGTATGAACGTAGACCATTTACCGTTTCCGTTTTTTTGGTTTCCGATTGCATTATCGGTTGTATGCATGATTGTTGCATTTATTATTCTAAAAAAGAAAGATATGCTGTAATCCAAAGAGCTGTAAGGCTCTTTTTTTATATGATTATTCTAAAAATAAGGAGTATTTATGTATCGTCATAAAACAGTTATCCCTTTAGAAACTTGGGATAGAAAATTTATTTTTGAAACATTTTCACAAAGACAATTCCCTTATGTAGGACTTACAACGCCGGTGGATGTCACAGACCTGATAAAGACAGTAAAAGAAAACCGTTGGTCGTTTTATGGGGTTATGAGCTATGCTGTATCTATGGCTGTTCATTCCGTTGCTGAATTTAAAAGACGGATAGAAAAAGAACAGGTAGTGGAGTTTGACAATGTAGACCTAAGTTTTACTGTTTTGAATAAGGCGAACAACTGTAATTTTGCATATGTTCCTTATACGGCAGATTTCAGTCAGTTTTTACATGTGTTTTCTGAGCAAAAACAAAAAGCGGAAAATGCGCTGTTGCCGGTTGGAGAAAGTGGACTTTCCTGTATTTATGTGACCTGTACGCCGTGGTACCGTACAACAGCTGTTGTACAGCCTGTGGAAATAGGAAAGGATGATACCATTCCGCGTATCGGCTGGGGAGCTTTTTTTGAGCAAAACGGAAAGACCATGGTTGATTTTACGATCCAAGCTCACCATGGATTGATAGACGGGTACCACATTCATCTGTTTTTGGAAGCTTTATCGGAACAAATGGAACGAATTATCACATTATCACCAAATAGGAATATTAAATGATATTTATCGAATTTGTCACAATTCCATTATGATCCGTCTCAAGTTGATTTTGTTAATCTATGCTAACAAAAGTTGCGCTATGTTTATTGGCTTATTATAAGGTATAATAAGATATGGCTTAATATAAAAGGAGAAACTATTTTGGAACGAAAACATATATATACGAATGAATTACAGAAAACAGCCAAAACTTTAAAAGCAGGGGATACGGTTTTATTAAGCGGAACGATATATACTGCTCGTGATGCTGCTCATAAACGAATGTTTGAAGCACTGGACCATAACTTGCCGCTTCCTTTTGAATTAAAGGGTGCATCTATTTATTACGCAGGACCAACCCCGGCTCCTAAGGGCATGCCAATAGGGTCCTGCGGTCCTACTACATCAGGCAGAATGGATAAATTTGCTCCTCGCTTGTTAGATTTAGGGCTGACTTGTATGATTGGCAAAGGAGAACGCTCTCAAGAGGTAATTGATGCCATTGTAAGAAACAGTGCTGTGTATCTTTGCGCCATTGGCGGTGCAGGCGCTTTGGCAGCGCAATGTGTTAAGTCTCTGGAAGTTATCGGCTACGATGATTTGGGCTGTGAATCTGTAAAGCGTTTGGAAGTTGAAAACTTTCCCCTGATTGTTGCAATTGACAGTAAGGGCAATAACTTATTTTGCAAGAGATCTATTTGAGGTGTAAATGTGACGAATGTATTGGTTCGATTATTTATTAAAGACTATAAAAATACGGACAATTATAAAGTACGGGAACAATACGGCAAATTAGCAGGGTTAACGGGTATTATCACAAATTTACTGTTATTTGTTATGAAAATAACAGTTGGAGCTATCTTTAACAGTATTGCTATTATTGCAGATTCTATCAATAACTTATCAGACTCTGCTTCTTCTATTGTAACCTTAGTTGGGTTCAAGCTTTCGGGAAAACCGGCAGATGAAAAACATCCTTATGGCCATGCAAGAATTGAATATATTGCGGGCATGATTGTTTCATTTATTATTTTGGTGCTGGGATTGCAGCTTGGAAAATCTTCTTTTGATAAAATTTTAGCGCCGGAAGAAACCATATTCAGTTACGTTACCGTAGGAATTTTAGTTGCTTCTATTTTCATCAAATTGTGGCAATGTTTGTTTTACAGAAGAATTGCAAAGATAATTGCGTCTTCCACACTAAAGGCGACATCGGCGGATAGTTTGAATGATGTGATTGCAACTACGGTGGTTTTAATTGGCGCAATTATTTCTGAATTTGCAGGATTTAATTTAGATGGCTATATGGGTATGGCTGTTGCTGTTTTTATTATTGTTTCCGGAGTACGGTTAGTCATAGAAACTGCCAATCCGTTACTGGGACTTCCTCCCACTAAAAAATTGGTAAAAGAATTAGAGCAAAGAATTACCAGCCGTGAAGAAATTTTAGGAATTCATGATTTGAAAGTGCATAATTACGGCGCTTCTTCTTGTTTTGCAACCGTTCATTGTGAAGTCGCGTCGGATCAAGATATGATTTATATCCATGAAATTATAGATGGAATTGAACGCGAAGTATTTAAAGAAATGAATATCAACTTGGTGATTCATATGGATCCTGTGGTTATAGATGACGAACGCGCCAATGAATTAAAACAGATGCTGCAAGCATTTTTATATAAACTTTCAGAGAAAATTCAAATACATGATTTCCGTGTAATATGGGGGGAAGAAAGCAGTCATGTTATCTTTGATATTGCGGTTCCTTTTCAGTTTGAATATACAGATGAACAACTGGAAAGTATCATTTCAGACAAAATAAAAGAATTGGATAACAGTTACAATTTAACCTTAGTGATTGATCATGAAGGAGAATTTTCAGATGATGAAACCTAAATGCTCCACATGATATTGATACGATTCATAGAAAAGACAGCCGGTTTTCCCATGCTGTCTTTTTTTCTTAAAATAAAGTTGTTTATTTTTACTCATACTTTTATATTTTTGTAACAATGTATTTTATAAAAACATTGTTACATGATTTGAACAATACACCAAAAAACTAATCTTTCACATGGTTTTATATTTTATCAAGGTGACACATTTGAAAATATGCACAAGATAATGACATAGAAGAAAGTGTAATGAAGAAAACATGCAATTCATACATGCATCAGCCAATTTTGAATGATGTTTTATGTGAAATAAAGATTGGTTAGAATCGAGAACTTATGAGTGGAAGTTTTAAAAATATGTAAATTGTTACGATAGGACTTGTATTTTTTTACTGAATCATATACAATAATAAATATATTAGCACTCTATGAGATTGAGTGCTAAAATAAAAGATTAAGAAGGAACAGACTATGGCAATGAAACAATTTAAAGCAGAATCAAAACGCTTGCTGGACTTGATGATTCATTCTATTTATACCCATCAAGAAATTTTTTTAAGAGAACTCATTTCAAATGCCAGCGATGCAATTGATAAGCTGTATTATAAAAGCTTGCAGGACGGTGACACTGGATTAAACAGAGATGATTTTTGCATTACAATCGATATTGATAAAGATAATCGCAATTTAATCATTACAGACAATGGCTGTGGAATGACAAAAGAGGAGCTGGAGAACAATCTGGGAGTCATTGCAAAAAGCGGTTCTCTTAACTTCAAACAAACGCAGGAAAAACAAGATGAGATTGATATTATAGGTCAGTTTGGTGTTGGGTTTTATTCTGCATTTATGGTAAGCGACTGTGTCACTGTTCGAACACGTGCGTATGGCAGTGATGAAGCATTTGAATGGAAATCCAAAGGAGCAGAGGGCTATTCTATTACTCCTTGCGAGAAAGCATCACATGGTACCCAGATTATATTACATATCAAGCCAAGTACGGATGAGGAAAATTATGATGAGTATTTAGATTCTTTTCACATTCAATGTATTGTAAAAAAATATTCAGATTATATTCGTTATCCAATTCAAATGGATGTAGAAAAGCCGCGATTGAAAGAAGGAAGCGGAGATAAGCCGGAATTTGAGACCGTGGTAGAAAAAACAACGCTGAACAGTATGGTTCCTATTTGGAGAAAGCGTAAAAGTGAAGTAACCGATGAAGAGTATGAGAATTTTTACCAAGAAAAGTTTTATGACTTCGAAAAACCACTACGCATCATTCACAGCAATACAGAGGGCGTTTGTACCTATTCTGCATTGTTGTTCATACCTTCCAAGGCGCCGTCGGATTATTATACACGTCAATATGAAACAGGTTTACAGTTATATGCAAGCGGCGTAATGATCATGGAACGCTGTGAAGATTTACTTCCTGAATATTTTGGTTTTGTACGCGGATTAGTTGACTCTCAGGATTTATCTTTGAATATTTCTCGTGAAATGCTGCAGCATGACCGTCAGTTACAATTGATTGAAAGCCGTTTGGAAAAGAAAATCAAGTCTGAGCTGGAATCCATGATGAATAATGACAGAGAGGTGTATGAAACCTTTTTCAAAAACTTTGGATTGCAATTAAAATTTGGCGCTTATGCGGATTATGGCGCTCATAAAGAAGTGCTTCAGGATTTATTGCTGTTCTATTCTTCTTCTGAAAAGAAATTGGTTAGCCTTAAGGAATATGTATCTCGTATGAAAGAAGGACAAGAATCTATTTATTACGCATGCGGTGATAATTTAACACGCATTGAAACTATGCCGCAAATTGAATTATTAAAAGATAAAGGATTAGAAGTTCTATACCTAACTGATGATGTAGACGAGTTTGTGTTAAAAACAATCGCAAATTATGAGGGTAAATCTTTTAAAAATATTTCATCTGATGATTTAAATTTGGAAAGCGAAGAGGAGAAAAAATCAAACGAAGCGCAAATTGAGCAAAATAAAGATTTACTCGACTTTATGAAAGAAAGTTTAAAAGAAAAAGTAGCTAAAGTCGTGTTATCCCAGCGTTTGAAATCTCATCCTGTCTGTTTATCCACAGAAGGTGAAATCACATTGGAGATGGAAAAAGTGTTAAATGCTATGCCGTCAGGCAATCATGTAAAAGCAATTCGTGTTTTAGAAATTAACGCAAACCATCCTGTTTTTCATACGCTGCAAACCTTATTTGAAAATGATAAGGAAAAACTAGAATCTTATACAAATTTATTATATGGACAAGCCTTACTGATGGAAGGCATGCCTGTTGAAGATCCTGTAACATTTTCAAATCAAATATGCGACTTAATGACTCCCTGAAATCATGCAGCTTTGATTATGCTTTTAGAATAAAATGATTATTGCAAAGAAAGACCTAACACATATATTATGTGTTAGGTCTTTCTTATGAGATATCATAACGGAGATACCAAGATTATTTTTAGTTTACAGTGTCTAAAACAGTCTGCTTTTAAAATGGAAAGATAATTGTAAGTGGGAAAATTTTTTTGGAAACACGGGTGTTATTACAAAAGTGACATACTTAATTTTGGAAAGAAAATGGTTTATACTGTTTGAAATATTTATATTTGTTGGTAGAAATATTCGGTTATCACTTATTATGGCCACCCGGAATATTTCATTGTTGAGTACGAGGAAGTGTTTGCTTGAATGCTATAGTATTGATACATATAAAATTAAACAAGAAGAATCTGCCGAACGTCATCTCATTTTTAACCAGTATATTTGGATGCTATAAAAGAGAAGGAGATAAACACACTTATCATTGTGCTTTGCTTGAACCCATTGGACGGTGCTGCAAATTCTGCGATGTTCATGGATCAAAAAGACTAAGCTATAGTATTCCTGTTTACAAGCGCAGTGATAGTATAAAACCGGATGCATTTTTCCCAAGTGTCACTGGAAGCATTAGTTAAAAGCAAAGTATTACGAAAATTCAGGAGACATATTTTCTCAGATTAAAAAAGAGATGCACAGAACTAAGTATCTGAACATCTCTTTTATTTATTCTATATTTTCATTTAAAATATTTAACATGGTATCCGCGTCTTCAGAGAAGAACAAGTAAACGTAATTACCTGTTTTGGCAACAGGGCTTTTTTGCACAGTTGCATATCCTTCCGGATTATAGTTTTTTGCTTCATTCATTCGTTGTGTTTGACGAGCTTTCATTTTTGTTAAAATGCGATCTGCACTGTCACTGTCTTTCGCCTGAATAATTAAAAATTCGTCAGTGCGCAAACCGGTGGAATCAATTTCTCCGGCAAATGAAACGACATCATTTAAATCAATGCCGTACATGGAAGAAATATCGGATTCGCTCAATGGCTGCATATCTGTTAAAGTAACAGATTCTTTAATTTTAGCTGCGATCTCTTCAGGAGAAGCGGCTGCGGTGGCAGTTACAGAACTACTGGCAGCTTGACTGCCTGAAGAAGCATTACCTCCGGAACAACCAATCAATGCAGCAGAAAGTGCAAGTGCTGCTAAAATAATAGGAACAGATTTTTTTAATTTCATACTCCTTAAACACTCCTTTTAAAATATATAAATTTGGTTATGATACATGTGTACGTAAATAATCAATCCATACTTTACATCCTTCATCTGTAAAGTGTACTCCCATATTATCAGGATCACTGCAATATTCACGTTTTAGATTTCCTTCCTCATCTTTCATAACGGATGCTACATCTAAATAGGTATATCCATTTTGTTCACACATTGCTTTTAACCCTGCATTGTAAATATTTAAATTCTCATTTGTTAAAGAACCTGCTTGTGCACTGCCCACAATTGGCGTCATAGATTGCACATAAATTGTTGTTTCAGGATTTTTTTCCTTAATTTGTGCCAGTACAGTTTCCATGTTTTTAACAGCTCCGTCATTTCCATAAACAGCAATGTCATTCATACCAAGCATAATAAATACTTTTTTCGCTCCCATAGCCTGAATGGCATCTGCTAAATACATTTCAGTACCATTATAGCTTGGGTGTACGGAGTTTTCTGAACCTAATTCTTTTAATTCATTTCCACTGCCATAGCTTCCGGGAGTTAAAAACTGCGCGGTTCCCATAAAGTTGCTGTCAATGTTTCGTTGTGCGCTTACATATAAATTTAATTTTAAGGAAACGGAGTCGCCGACAAATACAGAATCATTGAAAAATGTATAAGGTACTTCTTCATTTATGGTTGTGACTGCAGAGGAAGATTCCTCGTTTATACTACTATCGCCGGAATCGCTGCTTGCGCAGGCAGTAAAAGAGAGTACTACTGCAGTCAAAGCTGCTGGTAACAAAATTTTACCGAACAATTTCTGTTTTTGATTCATTTCTCTCATCCCTTATGCAATTGTTTTGATGCTTAGTTGATTGTTTTCTTACTGACGTTAACTAGTATATCACATCTTGCAAAATGAAACAATTACAAATCATGACAATCATTGAGAATCTGTGTAACCATTTGAGAAATTTGCATATTAGCATTGTTATGGTGCACAATAGTATTGTTGCCTTTGGCAGTAAAAATATCAATAAATAAAGATGAGGTGTATGACTATGACAGGTCTGAAGTGCAACGTTACATCTTGCGCAAGCAATGCTCAGTATCAATGTTGCCGTCCTGATATACAAATTGCGGGTACAGACGCAGAACGATGCTCAGAAACATGCTGTTCTTCATTTGAGAATAAAAGCGCCGCAAAAAATAATGCAATACGTCATGATGTTCCAAACCGTGCATTGCAGGTAAACTGTAATGTATTTACTTGTGTGCACTATAGTGATGGACAATGTGTGGCAGACAGCATTTGTGTAGACAGTGAGAACCAAGAGACAAGAGATAAAAGCCAAACATTATGTGAAACATTCCGTAAAAGAAGCGGCAGCTGCCCTGTATAATTACGGCTAAAATCAAAATCCCTGTCGGTGACTAACTGACAGGGATTTTTGTTATTTTTTATTTTATTTGACGCAAGTCAGGGTCTTTCATAACATATTTTCGTATGGGATACGCAATTGCGTAAGCTGTAACAGCAGAGATCATAGCTTCGGGTATGCCGTTGGTAAGTACAGTTAGACCGATAGCTGCCAGCAGAGCTTCATAGGCAATTCCCAAAGCAGATGCATAGCTTTGCCCAAAGAATAAGTAAATGCTGCCTAATACCAAAAAAGTATTGGTAAGGCTGGCTAAAACACCGGACAGACCATAAGTGAAAATAGAAAATTTGTAACGCAATAGCTTTGCAAATCCTTTTGCACTTACAGCTGCAACAACACCTGTTAATATACGGGGAACAAAACAGATGACAAGACTCCAGCCGTTGCCGTGGATATCTCCAATAGAGACAAATGGAGTAAAAACAAATGCGGTTGGTCCGGGTGAGATGAAAGTCCATACAATAAAGCTGAATAGTCCTGCAAAAAATCCCATAGCCGCGCCGGCTCCTACACCAAGTAAAATACCGGTAAGAATTACAGGAATCATAGCCAATGTTGCTACCATAGGGCCTATTGGGATTGAGCCCAAAGGTGTGAAGCACATGATGACTTCCAGTGCCAGTAAGATGGAGAATTGCACCATCTTAATTAAGGCGTTTCTTTTCATAAAAACTTCCTCCTTGCTGCTGCTCTTTTTAGATGCAGCGCAGTTTGTATTTATATGAAAACAAAAACTGTATTATCTTCCCATAAGCAGTTTTTGCTCATACCGATAAGGAAATACTGCTTATTTTATATGTTTTGTGTGCGCTTTGTTTTTTTCATAGATCATGCGTAATCCGTCTAATAAAAGATGCTCGCTTAATTCTAACTTTCTTTTACAAGCGGGTATGATAATATCAGCTAAACCACCGGTAGCAATCAAAGTTGCCGGTTGTCCCAATTCTTCTTCAATACGGTCGGCAATGCCGTCTATCATAGCGGCTGTACCGTAAATAGCGCCGGATTGCATTGAATGAATGGTATTGGTGCCAATAACCGTCTTGGGTTTTTCAACATTGATATGGGGAAGCAATGCAGTTTTGTTTGCAAGCGCCTCCAATGTAATGGTAACTCCCGCGCATATAGTGCCTCCTAAAAAGTAACCTTTTTCATCAATTACGCTAATGGTGGTTGCAGTGCCAAGGTCAAAAATAATGCAAGGTAAAGGATATTTTGCAACAGCAGCTACTGCACCGGCTACCAAATCAGCTCCTAATTGGGCGGGATTGTCAATTCTGATATTTAAACCGGTTTTGATTCCGGGACCCAATAACATTGGTGTAATGCCGGTTACTTTTACAAATGCTTGTTTCATAGTATCACTTAGTTCCGGTACAACAGAACAGATGATAACATCTTGAATAGAATGCTCGTCAATATGGTATAAAGATAACAGCTGACTGATTGCCATAGCGTACTGGTCATCCGTTTTACGGTGTTCCGTTAAAAAACGAGCAATAAATGAAGGCGTTTGTGCCACAGATTTATTTTCTATTTGAAATCCGCCAATAATGATATGTGTATTGCCGATGTCCACAGTAAGCAACATATATATTTCCTCCCAATGGGGTTGTATTCTTTTCAGGTTATTATAGCATATAAAAAATTGCCATGCAATTTTAAATAAATAAGAGCGAAAACATTCTAGTTAATAGCCAAAATCCATGATTTTGTTTCTATTGCCAGGTTGTTAGAACATATGAAAATTACCAAGTGATTTCTAAATTCCGCATTCTTCTGTTTCGTCAAATAAAAGGCAGATCCGTATTTACGGATCTGCCTTTTATTTGATATATAGAAAGTGTCTCATAAGCAATATTAATTTTTCTTAGGTCTTATCATGCCCTTGCAGCCCCAATAGGTTGCCAAGAAGTATCCGCCGTATACTACTAGCATAATGCCTGCTGTGACTAAAGACATGGTCAGGATACTGGTGCCCGAACCAAATAGCTGCACTATTGTACTTGAGAATTGGATTCCCACTACGGTATGGATAATGGCAAGCAGTAAAGGCATAGCAAAATAAATTGCAATTTGAGTAAATAGCGCATGATGAATCATTTTAGGATCTGCGCCTAATTTTCTGAGAAGATTATAGCGAACAGTATTATCAGAGGCTTCTGCAAGCTGCTGTAAAGCGAGAATGGCCACACATGTGATTAAGAACACTAAGCCGATATAAATTGCAATAAAGGACACAATTACGCTGGTACCTACATTGCTTTGATAAACGCCTTCTTTATCGGTATATTGATAGTATTCATGATATTGGTCGTATTCCTGCTCTTGAACTTTCTTAGAAATGCCGTTTTGGAAGGCTTCTGTGGCTTCCTGCGCATAGTCGCTGTCGCTTTGTCTGTACAGTATATTTAAAACATGAGAGTTAGGTGTGAATCCGGTTAATGCGGTGTCAGGTACAATAATTGTTCCTGTATCTATTAAAGAATACTCTGTATATAATGTTTCATTTAATATTTTGTGGATTCCTAACTGATATTCATGGTTGTTTAACGTGATAGATTGATTGTTTTCCATATGATAGTAAGGTTGTACCAAGTAGCTGTTACAGTTGATTGCAAATTCGTAGTCTCCCAGTGAAATAGGTTCTTTTCCCTGAGATACCAAAACGTGGTTGTAATCGGAAAGAGATATTACCCTCATATAGGAATTTTGCGCTGTGGACGGTACATCAGGCAATAGATTCGGTATATCTGACATTCTCAGCAAAGTATCGTAAAATGCTATTTCAACATAATCTTTTGCATATAAATCAAGCTGCTTCTGCAAGTCGAAGGATTCCGTTATATTTTTACGTTCTGCAGATTGTGCTTGAGTTCCGTCTTGTTGTGTGTATCCCGTTATGGAGAGATCATAAGGTGCAGCGGATTTTACTGCCTGAGAGGAAGCGTGCGCAATACTGATTCCAGCAGAAAACGTTACCATAGTAACAAACAGCATTAAGCAAATGAGACCGATTGAAATAAATGCAGTATTAATTTTGGAACTGATTTGTCTGAAAATAAACATATTCAGACCTTTGTAATAAAGCTTTTTGTTTGCTTTGATGACTCGCAGTAAAATACCTGAAAGAGAGAAGAAAAACAGAAGAGTGCCTACACAGCCGAGAATAATACAAGTCAATAGTATACCGCCGCTTTCCCAGCCTTTTGTTAAGACCAAATAGTATGCAGCGGCAAAACAAGCAATGGATATTACAAATGCCGTAATTGAAATCCAAATATTCCTTACTTTAAATGTCTCATTTTTTCGGCTTGCTTGCAGTAAAGTAATCAATTTGTATTTTGAGATAGAAATGGTATTAAATATCATAACAATCAGGAATATAATACCAAAATACAAAAGCGTCTTATAAAACGCGCTTAGAGAAAAGGTAAATTGGAAAGCAGATAAATCCATCTCAAAAATACCTGCTGTAATTGCAGATAATCCTTGTGAGGCGAAAATACCTACCGCCAAACCAATTCCTAATGAAAAGATACCAATCAACAAAGTTTCAACTATTAAAATACGTGAAATTTTTCCTTTATCCATGCCTAACAGCATGTAAATACCCAATTCTTTTTTACGCCGTTTCATTAAAAAGCGGTTTGAATATACAACCAAAAAACCTAAGATAAAGGAAATGAAAATAGAGACATATCCAATGGCGGAAGTTAACAGCTGAATGATTTCTTTCTGGTTTGAGTTCAGAGAGGTCATGGCCTGCTGAGAATCTATGGAGTTAAAGACATAGAACAGGCAGACGCCAAATGTAAGCGTCAAGAAATAAATTGCATAGTCGCGCAGACTGCGTCTGACATTGTGAATGGCAAGCTTAAAAAACATTGGAATTGTCACCTCCTAATAGTGTGACAACCGATATGATTTTATCGAAAAACTGTTTTCGAGTATCGTTTCCCCGAATCAATTCATTGAATATTTTGCCGTCTTTAATAAATAAGATGCGGTGACAATAGCTTGCCGTGAAAGCGTCATGTGTTACCATTAAAATAGTGGCAGACAAGTCATGATTTAATGTTTCAAAGCTTTCCAGAAGCATACGGGCTGACTTGGAATCTAACGCGCCGGTTGGTTCGTCCGCTAGGATTAAAGAAGGCTGTGTAATAATTGCTCTTGCACAAGCTACCCTTTGCTTTTGACCGCCGGATAATTGATATGGATATTTTTTCAATATTTCTGAAATACCTAATGCTTTGGCAACATAATTGACTTTGGCTTCAATTTGTTTTACGGGAGTTTTGATAATGGTCAAAGCCAGCGCAATATTTTCATATGCTGTCAAGGTGTCCAGCAAATTAAAATCTTGAAATACAAAACCAAGCTGTTCTCTTCGAAAGGCTGAAAGCTGTTTTGATTTCATGGTAGTGATATTTTTGCCGTTTACATAAATATGTCCGGACGTAACTGTATCTATGGTGGAAATACAATTGAGCAAGGTCGTTTTACCGCTGCCGGAAGCACCCATGATACCCACAAGTTCTCCTTTATTTACAGAGAAGCTGATGTTATCTACCGCTTTGGTTACCATACCTTTATTGCCGTAGTATTTTTCTATATTACTTACATTCAAAATGGGTTCCATAATTACCGTGGCTCCTTTTGTGATTTTGTAATTTCAGTATACACATTTTTCCGTGGTGGTACCATGGATTTGGCTTACAGCAAGCTTACGAATTTGTAAGATTCATAAAATAAAAAATCAGCCTTTGCAGGCTGATACTTAATCTTCCAATACATGCATATTGCCGACAGGAAATGTAATGGTAACTGTAGTGCCTTGTCCCAGAACGGAATCCAGTGCAATGGAAAGGCCCAATTTTCCGCACAGTTTTTTGCATATAAATAATCCCATACCTGTGGATTTTGCAAAATTCCGGCCGTTTTCTCCTGTAAATCCTTGTTCAAAGACACGTGGAATATCTTGTTCCCCTATGCCGCTCCCATTGTCCTGTATAAGCAGTGAAACGTGCTGCGCTTCTTTTTCAGCGGTAAAGGTGAGACGAAGAAGGCGCTTTGGAGATTGATATTTGATTGCATTGAGAATGAGCTGGCCCAATATAAATTGTACCCATTTGCTGTCAGTAAACACCGTAACGTCCAACTGTTTCATTTCAATTGCAGTTTTATTTTCAATTAACTGTTTGGAATGTTGTTTTAAAGCGGTTCCTACTATGTCTTTTAAATTGCATGATTTAATGACATAATCTTTTTCCACGTAATTGCTGCGTGCATAATATAAAGACTGTTCCACAAAATTTTCAATATTCAAAATTTCTTCATACATACTCTGAGTGGCCGGTGTTTTATTATTTTCGTAAATCAAAGATGCGCAGGCAATGGGCGTTTTGATTTCATGTACCCATGTTTCAATATATTCCCGATATTCTTTGGAATGATTTCTGTAAACAGACACTTCATCTGCCATGGATTTATTACATTGGTACAGTACTTCGCACAGAATGTCTCCTTCAGCAAAATGAGGGGGATCCAGCATCTCGTGCAATAAATACTTTTTATCCAACGTTTCTAAGTTATGCATTACGGTGTCATAAAATTTTTTCTTGCGTATAAAATCAATTAAAATAGCAATCAATAAAAACATCCATACCAATAGATTGATAAAAAGAATTCCTTCGCCGGAAAGCCGCATGATTAACAATAAGCAGCTAATTAACAACATTGCAAAAAAAAGGCAAAGAAACAGTATCCAGTGATCTTTTAAATATTGACGGAATTTCATACAATATACCCCATACCGCGCTTGGTTTTCAAGTAATTTGTTACGCCGATGCTTTCTAACTTTTTACGCAAACGATTGATATTCACCGTAAGCGTGTTGTCATCAATAAACTCATCTGTCTGCCATAATGCATTGATTAACTCATCCCTGGATTGAATGGTTCCTTTATTCTGCATGAGCAAGTGAAGAATTTTTAATTCATTTTTGGTAAGTTCGGCTGTTTGACCGTTGGCGGTTATGGTACTGTCTGATAGTGAGAGCATAACGCCGTTGTGTTCTAATTGAGCTTCATGGTCTGTTTGATAGCTTCTTTTTAATAACGCGGCGATTCGCGCCAATAATATTTGGGTATGGTATGGTTTGGTGATGAAATCGTCCGCACCCAAATTCATACTCATCAATTCGTCTACATCACTGTTGCGGCTGGTAACAATGATGATAGGAATTTGAGAATGACTGCGTATTTCTCTGCAAATATGATAACCGTCAAAATGAGGCAGGTTGATATCCAATAATATTAGATGTGGAGACGCGGCTTCTATTGCAGGAAGAACAGATGTAAAATCGTCCGTTGTAATACACTCATATCCATACTTCTCTAATAATGTTTTTAATTCTGTACGTATGGTCAGTTCATCTTCCACAATGAATATTTTGAACATTGTATTGCCTGCCTCTCCATTTATGAATCATATTTTTGTCTATACGTATCATAGCAATATTTGTGAAAAAGCGCAAGGCGCTATTTGACATTAGCTATGGCTTATTGTATCATCAAGATACTGAAGATTAGGGGGATATTCCATGCGTTTATCTGAATTATTAGCAGATATTTCTTATACAGCAACCAATTTTCAAGATGTAGCTGTTACCGATTTGGTGTATGACTCACGCAAGGTGGTAACAGGTTGTGCATTTATCTGTTTGAAGGGGGCTGCTGTGGATGGTCACACTTTTGCGCAGCAAGCAGCAGATAATGGAGCGTCTGTATTAATTGTGCAGGAAGATGTAACGGTCACGTATGAGATTCCTATTATAAAGGTATCCCATACCCGTAAAGCTTTGGCGATGATGTCGGCTGCATTTTTCCATCACCCCGCAAAAGAAATTCCGGTCATTGGTTTAACTGGGACTAAGGGAAAAACCACTACGGCCTATATGATTCGTTCTATTTTGGAAGAAGCAGGATATTCCACAGGGTTAATCGGCACAGTGGGGGTCTTGATCGGAGAAACCGTTTATCCTACCGGCAACACTACCCCTGAATCTTACGAAATGCAGAAATATTTAAGAAAAATGGCAGACATGGGGTGCAAAGCCGCAGTGGTAGAAGCATCTTCCATTGGATTAAGAGAATTTCGTACAGCCGGTATGACATTTGAGGTAGGAGTATTTACAAATTTTTCAGAAGACCATATTGGCGGCGTAGAGCACAAAGATATGGAAGAGTATTTGCAATGCAAAAAAATATTATTCAAACAATGTCGTTTTGGGGCAGTGAATTGCGATGATGCGGTATGGAACAAAATGATAGAGGGCAATACTTGTGAGAGTATTGCTACATTCGGATTTTCAGATATAGCGGATTATCATGCAAGTAAGGAACAATTGATTAATAAACCGGGATATTTGGGTGTTCACTTCCAGTTGGATGGTAAATGTCATTTGGAGGTAGACGTGGCAATTCCGGGTAAATTCAGCGTATACAATGCTTTAGCGGCTATTGCTGCGTGTTCTTATTTCCGTGTTAAACCGGAACATATCCTGAAAGGTTTGGATACCGTAAAAGTGAAGGGCAGGGTAGAAATGATACCTGTGGACGGTCCTTACACATTATTAATTGATTATGCTCATAACGCCGTTAGTATGGAAAGTTTGTTAAAAACATTAAAAGAGTATCATCCAAACCGTATTATCTGTATGTTTGGTGCAGGGGGAAACCGTTCTAAATCACGACGATTTGAGGTAGGAGAAGTTTGCGGACAGCTGGCGGATTTATCAGTTGTAACAGCTGACAATTCCCGCTTTGAACCGGTAATGGATATCATTGAGGATATTAAAGTGGGTCTTGCAAAAACCAACGGAGACTATGTGGTGGTGCCGGATAGAAAAGAAGCCATTGCATATTGCATGGAACATGCACAGCCGGGAGACATTGTTGTATTAGCCGGTAAAGGCCATGAAGATTATCAGGAAATAGAAGGGGTCAAGTATCCTTTTGATGAACATGAAATTGTAAAAGAATTGAATATTAGTATGAGAAATGCGTAACATGGAAGTGAAAGAAGGAACAAAATATGCAAATGCTTGTAAAAGATATTGTAAAAGCATGCAACGGCGTATTGCTGTGCGGAGACCCTGAAACCGTGGTTACCTCTGTCGAAACGGACAGCAGGCTAATAGAACCCGAAGCTTTATTTATACCAATTGTAGGACAAAAAACAGATGCGCACCAATATATTCAGCAAATATTTGATAAAGGAGCAGCAGCCACTTTAACACAAGAGCATGCATCCATGGAGGATGCTTCCCATTGTTGGATCTATGTGGAGCAAACACAAGATGCATTGCAAAAAATTGCGACGGCTTACCGCAACCGATTTCAGGTGCCGGTGGTGGGCGTTACGGGAAGCGTTGGAAAAACCAGTACCAGAGAAATGATTGCGCTGGCGCTGTCCGCAGAAAAAAATGTAATGCAAACCAAAGGAAATTCCAATAGTCAAATTGGATTGCCGCTTACCATGTTTCAGTTTGAAAAGGAACATACCGCCGCTGTCATTGAAATGGGTATCAGTGAATTTGGAGAAATGGAACGTTTGGTACATATTGCGCAGCCCAATTACGCGGTGGTAACCAATATAGGCATTGCACATATTGAGCAGTTGAAAACCAGAGAAAATATTATGCGGGAAAAGCTAAAAATTGCAGACGCGTTTGATGAAAATTCCATTCTGTTTTTAAACGGCGACGATGAGATGCTGGCAAGTATTTGTCAAACAACTTCATTGCCGGTCGTATACTATGGTACTCAGTCTTGGTGTACTTATCGTGCTAAAGATATCCAAACGAATGGTATGAATACAATATTTACCGTACTTACTCCAACTTACACTTCTAAGGTGATCTTGCCTGTTTTAGGCATGCACAATGTCTTAAACGCATTATCCGCAATTGCCGTATCAGAATCTATGGGGTTGAATTTGGATAAGGTTGTGGCAAAACTGAGTGAATACAGACCGCCTGAAATGCGTCAGACTGTTTATCATGCAAATGATATTACTGTAATTGATGATTCTTACAATGCCAGTCCGGATTCCGTAAAAAGCGGAGTAGACGTACTTTGCAGCTTACCGAATAAAGGCAGAAAAATAGCGGTTTTAGCCGATATGATGGAATTAGGTGATATCAGTGAACAAGCACATTTCGACACAGGAGTTGCTGTTGGGCAAACTATAACAGATGTTTTAATTACAGTTGGTCCGCGAGCGGTCAAAATTGCAGAGGGCGCAATTTCTGTAAAACCGGATATGACAGTTGTAATTTGTGAAACTAATCAGGAAGCAATCCGAGTATTAAAAGAAATCATAAAAAAAGATGACGCGATGATGGTAAAAGGCTCTCGCAGTATGAAAACCGATGAAATTGTAAAAGCATTTCTATAAAAATTAAGAAGTGTTGATGTTCGATAAAATAGATTTTGGGGAATGACAAAAAAAGCTGCAAATTTTGCAGCTTTTTTTAATTTTTTTGCATAATTATAGAAAGAGTCTTTGCCAATGTCTATTAAGAAAAAATATGAGAGATACGGTGTGCAATTTGTCGGTTTGAGTTAAAATATTAACTAAAAAGCAGAATGGATGCAAAAAACTGAAAATGCATCATTTTATGATTTTATGCAGGAGATAATTTTTGTCGTGAAATTAAGAATCCCCCGGTTGCCAACTAAGCAGCGGGGGATATCAATTGACCGAATTTTGCGGTTTTGTATGTTTTTATTTTACGCTGTACTCCATGTGCCATTTTATAAATTAATCGAAAAACATACTGCTCCAATATAGTTAACAGTATACTTGATAAACCTGGAGAAAGTGTGACTGAATTATGAATAGATTCGTATAAATTTGTAAATGGTTGTATGCAATATACAGTTTGCAGAGAAAATACTATATTTTTTTATAGGTTTTGATGATGCTTGCCTCCTTATTATATATATAAATATATATAATATTCAATATAAGCTCTTGACAAATAAATATTTTTTTTATAAAATAAGTTATAAATTATAACGGATGTTATAAATTTATAATGATTACAGTGTTAAAGCTTAACACTGTGACCAAAATAGGTTGATTTGAAAAACACAGAAGGGAGGTTTACTGAAACATAAGTTGCAAATCAACAAGACAAACCGACAATAGTTAGTTTGAAACAGACTTAGGGGGAGAGAAAAATGGGCATTGATATTAAATCATTACCAAAACCGATTAGAGCTTTCTTTAACGGTATTGGACAGGTGGTTTTCATTGAAAACGTTATCGCTGGCGCACTGATTTTCGTGTCATTCTTCATCGCCGGCCTTGAAATGAATGGTTGGGATTTTGCAAACTGGTATAGCTGGAGAATTATGGTATTCGCATTTATCGGCGTAAACCTCTCCAACCTTGTTGCCTATCTTATGGGTGCTGACCGAGATGCAATCACTTCAGGACTATTCGGCTTCTGTCCAAACCTGATTGCAATTGGTGCATGTACATTTACAGCATCTGCCGACGCTGCAGGCAACTGGTGGTCTGCATGGATCATGTTGGTTGTAGGTTGTATTTTGTGCGTTCCATTGCAAATGTTCATCAACAAATTTACCAATCACTTTGGTCTACCTGGCTTTACTTTTCCATTCATCGTTATGGTTTGGTTCTTTACAGCAATCAGCTTCCAAACCGATCTTTTAGCAGTTGGTAACGATCCGGTTCTGAAAACAGGTATGAACACATTCCTAGAGAATGGTCTAACTGGTAATGGCGGAAGCTGGATGACTGGATTTGACTGGAATTCCATGGGATGGGATTGGGGCGCTATGACTTCAAGTCACTGGGGCCTATTTGCAATCAATGCATTTGAAGAGATTTATGTTGCTGACGGCTTTATTGCTTCCTTGATTGTTATCGCAGCATATTTCTGGTACAAATGGGATTTTGCACTAAAAGCTTTACTTGCTACAGCATTTGCTATTGGCATGGGTCTGCTATTCGGTGCTGACATGGGTCAAATGGGTCTATCTCTTTATGGTTATAGCTCCATTCTTACTGTTGGTGCTTTGGATACCTTCTGCAAGAGCAAAATCAATTCCGGAAGATATTGGTTCTTGTTCTTCCTTGGCTTAGTAATGACCAGCTTTATCAACTTCGGTGCACAAACAATTTTGGGCGCATTCGGATTCCCAAGCTGCACAATCGCATTCGTACTAGCAGGTTGGTTCATCTTAATCGTTGAACGTGTAATGATTGAGCAAGCTGAGAAAAAAGCTCTTAACAAAAACGCTTAATCTTTTGTTAACTGTGAAAGTATTGATGAAAAATGGTGTTTTGATTTTCGATAAATATTTTGTTTATTCTTAAGTCAAAATAGCATGTATAACGCTCCGGCAAGTATTCTACTGCAGATTACTTGCCGGAGCGTTTTTGCATGCATTACAATGAAAAATTTTTAAGTGTTAAAATTGTAAAATAATTTAGCGTAAAAAGATAATTGTATCAGTTAAAACGGTTGCACTATTTTATGTTTTTCTTGTGTTTCATATGTAAATCTTCGATTGGTACCATCTGTGTTCAACATATTTCATCATTTATGGTGAGTAATATAACTATTTTTCATAATAATAAAGTGAGTCCTATCTATCTGTAATATGTAAAACTGCAATTTCACGTGTGCTCCAGCAATATATCGAAAATCTTTATGCGGCTGAACTCACAATGAATGGTAAGGGATTCAAAAAGTAATTTGATAATTATTTATCTCTATAAGCTAAATTTTTACTTTAAAATTGAAAAATTGTTTTTCTAATTGCTGTATTTATTCTGATTTTTATGTCATTCATAAATTTTGAATACGAAAATAGTATTTTTTAGAAATCATCTTTGTTTTTAGTATATAAAAGGACGATTTTTAACTAAATATAAAATAGGCATGATACTACATAATGGGGTATTACCATATATTTTGTCGTTAAAAGTAACAAAATATCGTATTTTACTTGAAAAAATGACAAAGTTGTGATAAACTGTAACTAATTTGTTACCAATGAATTTTAATGTAGGAATGAGAAGATATAATGACTAAATTCAGCAAAAAAAGATGTAGAAACGCATATCCCGTTTTAATACTCTTGATGATGTTATTCATCATTGGTATATGCATGTTATCAAAAGGAAATACTATTCGTGCACTGGAAACAAATACAAAAGATCAAGCTGCACAGAACGCAGCAGTAATGACCATTCAAAACAGCTCTAAAGACCAAACGTCAACCACTGTACATATTCTTGCATTTGGTTTGGTCATTGTTGTCAGTGGTGTAACAGCAGGAATTTTAATTGCTGTGCGTAAACGAAATAAACGTAAAAATCATTTACATTTTTAGCAGGTATTGTAATCATTGTCCCCTTTTTTAATTGTCTTCTGATTCAAAATTTTGAATCAATTTGAAAAAAGATACCAATCTATTTTTGATATCCAGCAGCTTGAAGGTTAGGCAATAAAAGTTCTATTATTTACACGACATTTATTTAATTACCAAAATAAAACCTTCTCTTTTGTGGCAAATTATATATAAGCCGCGCAAAAGGAGGTGAATCAATGGTAATATGAAAAATGTTTTTAGAGCTTTAAGCGGTATTGCAGCCGCATTCGTATTGGCATTTGGTATCACTGTTGGTATCGCAGAACAAACGCTTCCTGACAGCTTTAAAGTTGTACAGGGACAGGAATTGGACTTACAGACATTTGGATTTAGTGCAGAGCCGGTTATGGGAGATGAAGTAGATGTTATTTCTATGAACCAATCATCCGGTGAATATGACGCAGATGTTTTATTATTCAACACTATTCCAATTAAAACTGTCCATGTGGATGTCACTGAACCTTTAAAGCTGGTACCTTGCGGTACACCTTTTGGGATTAAAATGTTTACCAATGGTGTAGTCGTAGTCGGAATGTCAGATATTGACTCTGAATCAGGTAAGCAAAATCCGGCAACACAAGCCGGCTTAAAAATTGGAGATATTATCACCAATATTAATGGTGAAACTGTTTATGAAAATGAAGAAGTGTCTCAGGCAATTCAAAATTGTAACGGTGAACCTTTATTGTTAACTGTAAAGCGCGGAACCGAAACAATAGAAATTGTCTTAAATCCTGTAATATCATCGCAAGATGGTTCTTATAAAGGCGGCTTATGGGTAAGAGACAGTACGGCAGGTATTGGTACTGTAACCTTTTATAATCCCGAAAATGGACTGTTCGGAGGATTGGGACACGGTATTTGTGACATTGATACCAATCGTTTAATGCCTATGAAAAACGGTGATATTGTTCCTGTAACAATCAGTGGTGTCACAAAAGGTCAAAAAGGTGCTGCTGGCGAATTGCGCGGCTATTTCAGCAGTAATCAAGCGATTGGAAATTTGTTCATCAATTCTGATGAAGGTGTTTATGGTCAATTAGCAGCTTCCCCTGTACAGCAACAAGCACTGCCCGTTGCCATGAAACAAGAAGTACTAGAAGGGCCGGCACAGATTTTAACAACTGTATCTGATGGAGAACCCCAATATTACAATGTAACCATAGAAAATATAGAATATAAAAATTCTTCCCGAGTGAAAAATTTGGTGGTCTTAGTGACAGATGAAACTCTTCTGGAAAAAACAGGTGGCATTGTACAGGGTATGAGTGGAAGTCCAATTATTCAAAATGGTAAAATTGTTGGTGCTGTCACTCATGTATTTTTAAATGATCCCACCAGAGGTTATGGCATTTTTGCAGAGAATATGGTAGAAAATCTGGTTTCAATTAAACAAGAGACTGTGCAAAAAGCATCCTAAAAAATTTTTTTCGACAATTTTATTTGTAGATTATTCTTATTTTCTCCCAATTTAAAAATTTAATCTTACAAACTATTGCTAATATTTCCATTATATGGTAATATGTATCTGCACTAAAAAAACAGGGGGAGAAAATATGAAAAATGCTCTAAAATTATTAATTTCAAGTGAACGTGACGAATTTAATAGAGAGTACGCAAAAGTATTTGAAAATGCAGGCTTTCAGCTATGTTTTGCTCCAAAAGACGGTCTAAAAATATTAGATTTTATTGAAGAAGAACAACCAGACTTAGTATTAATGGATTTATTTATGCCGCATTTGGACGGAATAGGTGTTATCCGTTCTTTACAGCGTTTAAAGTTAAATAAAAAGCCGTTATTTTTTGTAAAGTCATCATTCAGCAGTCCTACTTTAGAACATGAATTGATGAGCAATGGTGTCTCTTACTTTACAGTAGAGCCATTTCATGCACAAGATTTAGCAGACAGAATGCTGCAATTAACTGGTTATCAAAATAAAATTGAAAATAAATTGGAGGAAAACAACGTGAATCACCTGCCATCATTAGAAATTCAAGTAACAGAAATTTTACACCAAATTGGAGTTCCCGCACACATTAAAGGCTATCATTATTTAAGGGATTCCATTATTATGGCAATTGAAACCCCTGAAATTATAAATGCCGTAACAAAACAGCTGTATCCATCCGTTGCAAAACGTTACGAAACAACATCTTCTCGTGTAGAGAGAGCCATACGCCATGCAATAGAAGTTGCATGGGATAGAGGCGATGTAGATGTTTTAAACTCCTATTTTGGTTATACCATTCATAATACAAGAGGTAAGCCAACAAACAGTGAATTCATTGCTATGATTAGCGATAAATTACGCCTGCAAATGAAAACAGCAAGCTAATAGCTGGTACAAGTACAATACCTGTTTTTCTTTTTCATTATAAATTGCTATTCCTATTTCTCTTCACTTATCGCTCCACAGTAAAAAACATTTACTAGAATGTTTGCTTACCGTGGAGCTTTGTGATTTATAAAAAAGCCTTTGCAAAATTGCAAAGGCTTTTGATTATTTTATCTTTTTTTCCAAACGATCGATTTGTTTGCTTAATAATTTATCGATTAATAGTGAGAACAATACAAAAACAATAATTGCAATACCTGCTAAAACTAAAAAGCAATAGAACATAGGCAAAGTAATTGTTGCAAGTGAAAATAAATCTTTTAAGATGAAAATTGCAAATATAAATGCTCCCAGCATTGTGCAGAATAATGCACAGCGTATCCAGTTAAAGGGTAAAGATACTTTAAATAATACCAATAGACCGGCAAATCCCGTAATCATAACGGCGAGCGTTGAGATTTCTGTATCGTTAAACGGAATAAAAGAACATAAAACTGCCAGTGCGACAATATTCAGTACCATTGTTAAAGCGCCGGGAATTGATTTTCGTATGACATTTACAATGTATTTTCCTTTAATTCGTTCCTTATTGGGTTCTAAAGCAAGAATGAAAGAAGGCGCCCCAATTGTCAATGCGCTAATCAAAGTAAGCTGAATTGGCTGGAACGGATAGTCGAAATGTAAAAAGATAAATAAAATTGCATTAATGGTGGAAAAGATTGTTTTTGTAAGAAATAAGGAAGAAGAACGCTGCAAATTATTAATGGAGCGCCTGCCCTCTTTTAATATTTTTGGCATAGAAGCAAAATTGGAATCCAGCAATACAAGCTGAGAGACCGTTCTGGCAGCGTCACTTCCTGAGGCCATAGCAATACTGCAGTCAGATTCTTTTAGTGCTAATACGTCATTAACGCCATCTCCTGTCATTGCAACAGTATGACCTTGTTCTTTTAATGCTTTTACCAAATCTAACTTTTGCTGCGGTGTAACACGTCCGAATACACTGTATTTTTGTGCGGCTTGCTTAATGTCTTCCGGTGTCTGAAGGGTAGTAGCATCTATATATTGTTGTGCTGTTTTTAAACCAGCTTTTTTTGCGATGTTTGCTACTGTAATCGGATTATCACCGGAAATAATTTTAATATCTACACCTTGTTCTGCAAAATATGCCAATGTATCGGGAGCTTCTGCACGTATCTTATCACTGATGAATAAAAATGCCAAAGGATGAATATTATCGGGCAATTCTTTGTCTTGAATTTGATGCGGAGAGTGTGCCAGCATTAACACCCGCTGTCCTTTTTCGGAATGCTCCTCTATAATGTCTCGATATGGCGAACTGTCTTTTAAAATAAACTCAGCAGCGCCAAAAATATAGCTGCCTTTTTCATCAAAGGAAGCGCCGCTCCATTTTCTCGCTGATGAGAATGGAACGATATGATTACAAGTCAAATTATCATATTTGTTGCAATAGTTTTTTACTGCATTAAAGGTAGGATTATCATCTTCCAACGCATGGATCAAAGAACCCAGTGCAATATTCAGCTCTTCGTTGGTTGTATCATGCAGAGGAAGGATATCCGTCACTTCCATTGTTCCTTCCGTAATAGTACCTGTTTTATCCAGACACAATACGTCAACGCGCGCTAACGTTTCAATACAATATAGTTCTTGCACCAATGTTTTATGCCGCGACAATCGGATAATGCTTACAGCGAATACAACACTGGTTAACAAAATCAAACCTTCCGGAATCATGCCGATTAAAGCGGCTACCACACCTACAATCGCTTCGTTGAACCCTTGATGGGAGATAAAAACTTGTTTGCAGAACAGCGCAATGCCCACAGGAATTAAAGTAAAGCCTATATATTTAATAATACGGTTTGTCCATTCCATGATTTCCGAGTTTGGTTTTTTTACGTATTTTGCATTATTGGTAATTTGGGCAGCATAGTTATCTTTTCCAACATGTTCTACTTGTGCATAGCAATTTCCGCTTATAATAAAACTGCCTGAAAGCAAATGATCTCCCGGTTGCTTCAGTACCGGTTCCGATTCACCGGTTAACAATGATTCATTCACTTCACATTCACCGTCAATGACGACAGCATCGGAACAAACTTGATTGCCAGCTCCCAAAAAAGTGATATCGTCCATCACAATCTCGTGAATTGATATTTCTTGTTTTATGCCGTTGCGTATGACGTGTGCTTTAGGTTCAGCTATTAGCGAAAGTTTATCAATGGTTTTTTTAGCACGAATTTCTTGTACGGTACCAATAAAGATATTGCAAATAATAACGCCCATAAACAATAAGTTTTTATACGAGCCTACCATTAAAATCAAAACGGCCAGCACAAAGTTTAAAATGTTAAAAGGTGTTATTAAATTTTCCAGTACAATTCGTTTTATGCTTTTTGATTTAATGTCACTATTATGGTTGACGAGCCCTTGTTCAATACGCTGCTGGACTTCTGCATCTGTTAGCCCGTGCAATTGTTCTGAAAAAGGCTGGGTATGTTCAACATTGTTTTGGTCCAAGTGCATATTCATCTCCTATAATAGATATATGTATCATTTGACCACAGTTGTATTGCATATTTTAAAATTTTCGGAAAAAGCATATACTAATATATTGGGATAATTTAAATATCAGTATTCAATAGATTAAAATAAAAGATGCGCTCAAATATACATAAAATCATTATACATGATTTTTACCGTAATTTGTAGATAAATTATGATATTGAAGTGATTTTGTAACTTTTATCTTTCGTTTTCAAAAATTTCATAAAACATCAATTTACCATTAAAAAATGACATATCATTGGGAATAGTTCGATAAACTTTGTATTGGAGTTTTGATGCGGAAACAACTGCGTCACAGCAGCAAAACAGGTGAGTTTGGAGATAGTTGGATTGCGCTGATGTTTATCTGATGGAAATTGCAACGCAATTTCTTTTATGGTATAATAGCGGCGTATATTATATTTTATATTCGGAGGGTTTACATATCATAAAAAGATTAAGCGGTGTTTTGAAACATACCAAAGCACTTGGAAACTTTGACAGCATTTTGATGCTTTCGCTAACAGTTTCTATTTTCCTTCCTTTTTATATTACATTGGCATGTATGATTTTTGTGGTAATTGTTTCTGTTATCCAAAAGAAATCTCGAAAAGCCATTTTTTTAAATCCATCTAATTTATTTCTTATGAGCATTATGCTTTATGGAATCATTGTCAGCAGTATATATGCCAACTATACCGGAATTATGTATTCACTCGTTTTTCTGGCAGCGTTGATTGTTATGTTTTATGGAAAGACGATTATGACCCGTAAGTTGTTTGACAATATGATGGATGCAGCTTGTTTTACCAGTGTTATTTGCGTGCCGATTGCGGCAATTCAAATGTTTTGGTTTCCTGGTGTAACAGTGGACGGCAGACCTCCGTCAACATTTACCAATGCCAATTATTATGGCATGATCATAGAATTTGTAGTAATTATTGCTATGTACCGTATTTTTACAACGCAAAATTTAAAAATGAGAAAATGGTACGTAGGTGCTATTCTAATAAACTTAATTGGTTTATATATGTCGATGAGTATGTCATCGTGCATGACGTTATGTTTAACAATGTTAATATATCTAATGATAAAAGGAAAAAAGAAATCAGCAACCGTTTTATTTTTATTTATTGCTATTATCGCCTTCGCTTTATTGTCAGGACAAATATTTCCTCGTATCGATACAACCACAGAGATATTCCGCGTCAGAATAGATGTATGGAGCACTGCGCTGCAAGGAATAGCCGACCATGCATTATTTGGTATGGGACCAAGCGCTTATCAATTGGTGTGGCCTGTTTACAGCGGCTATCCAACATTTCATGCGCATAATCTATTTTTAGATACGCTGCTGAATTTTGGCGTTATAGGCGGATGTGCGATTTTCTTTTATGTCCTAACTCAGTTAAAGCTGCTAATGAAACGGTTTCAAATTCGTGTGTGTAGGAACAGAAATATTTTGGTATTGGTTATGTTTGCGGCGGTATTAATTCACGGCTGTACCGACGTAACTATTTTTTGGGTGCAAACAGGTATGTTATTCCTGTTGGTTTATACTTCCACAGGTATCCAAAATAATGCAAAATCCTTTGCTCAGAAAAAACGCAAAATTTCCATACATCATACACAGGTTTGGTCTGCTGAAGAACATGCAAATCGGCCGGAAAAAAGCGGGGAATCTAAATCGGATATCCACAATTCAGAAGTTCATTGAGGAGAGCGCTATGGGAAAGTTATCTTTCTATGGCGCTTTTTTTATAAAATGATAAACGGCTATATCTGTATTTCTTTGTAAACATGTGTAGTTTTGTAATTGAGTTGTAAAAATATGCTGAAAAGCATTACATCATAAAGATGTATGGTTGTAAAACAAGACTATGAATGCTATATTAAATTTATAAAATGAGGTGAAATCATGGCAAAAATATTAATTGTAGAAGATGATGTCAATATAGCAAAAATGCTGGAGGTTACTTTATCCATTGGCGGATATGATTCAGCAAGATGTGATAATGGAAAAAAGGCGGTAGAGTTGGTAACGTCACAGTCTTATGATTTAGTATTATTGGATGTGATGCTGCCTGATATGGACGGCTTTGAGGTAATTAAATATATTAATAAAGAAGAAACAGCAGTTATTTTTCTAACAGCATTGCAGGATGTGATGGATAAAGTAAAAGGACTGAAATTAGGTGCGGAAGATTATATTGTAAAGCCATTTGAAACCGTGGAGTTACTCGCAAGAATTGAAGTTGTACTGCGCAGAAAACATAAAAGCAACAATACCATACATTATGGAGATATTACTATGAATATTGATGAACACACAGTGAAAAAGGGAGATGATTATGTTAACTTAACACCGAAAGAATTCGATATTCTTGCTTTTTTTCTGCAGAATCAAGATATTGCCTTGACAAGAGAACGTTTGTTGGCTACTGTATGGGGATATGAATTTATGGGTGAAACGCGTACGGTTGATATTCATGTACAGCAAATACGGAAAAAGATGGGTTTGCATAATAAATTGGTTACAATTCCGAAACTTGGTTATCGCTTAGAGAGGGATGGCTAAATGAAACTTTGGCAAAAGATATTTCTCTGTTCTTTAGCATTGGTAATTTTAGCAATTGATGTTACTTCAGTATTGCTGTTGTCCAATAGTCACCGTTTAACTGTAACGCGTGAAACGCAGAATGCTGTTTCTGAGCACAAATACTTATCCGTCATGCTTAAGGATAATGTCATCTATGAACGTTTAAAACAAAATAAAGTATTTCTGACGGAAGAGGAAGTAATTCAGGTAACCCAGTCTGCCTTTGAACCGCAATCCAGCACGAGAACCATAGGTTTGTCGTTATACACAGGGCAAAGACGGTTGCTTAGCTATAACGGACGCTCAGAAGAACTGGAAGTTTCTATTTTACAAAATGCGTCTCAGTCCAGTGTATTGAATCAAGTACAGGGGATGGGAGGCTATGCTTATGAAATTATAGATGACGGAGATGCTTCTTATTTAATTGTAATTTCTCAGATTATATTGGAAAGTCAGCCTTATTATTTAATGACATCATCTGATGTAACAGAAATTTACACATTATATAAACAGCAACTAAATTATATTTTGGTTATGAGTATGATATGTGCAACGGTAATCGCTTCTATCCTGTTGATTGTAGTTTGGCTGCTGCTATTGCCTCTGCGAAGGATTAATGAAGGAACACGGCAAATTGCGCAGGGAAATTACAGTAAGCGCCTTCCTGAAAAAGGAAGTACCGAGTTTTCCCAGTTATCACGGAATATGAACGAGATGGCGGAAGCGATTGAACATAATATTAAAAATTTGGAAAGTGTTGCTGAAGATAGAAATACCTTCATTGCAAATTTAGCACATGAAATGAAAACACCTCTGACCTCTATTTTAGGTTTTGGCGATTTACTGCGAATTAAACGTACTGTAGATGATAAAGAACGGCGAGAATATGCCGGTATTATTGTGGAGGAGACGAAGCGTCTAAAAACATTATCAGGAAAATTAATGGAATTGATTACAGTAGGAAGCACACAGTTGGATTGGCAGACGATCCCTCTGACCAGTATTATGGAAGAAGTAGGACAAGCGCTGAAAATTTCGTTGTCAAACTCCGGAATCACGCTGAATATAAAAGTGTGCCAGATAGAAGTTTCGGTGGATAAAGAATTATTTAAGTCGTTAATTTATAATTTAATTGACAATGCAATCAAAGCTTCAAAATCAGGTCAAGAAATTGAAGTATTTGCCCAAGAAACAAATGGAATATTAACAATTGCTGTAAAAGACCACGGCATAGGCATTCCAAAAGAAGAACTCAATAAAATTATGCTGCCGTTTTATATGATTGATAAATCACGAACCAGAAAAGCAGGAGGAGCCGGTTTGGGATTGGCGCTGTGTTCTGAAATTGCAAGACTACACGGTGCCAGACTCCAAATTGAAAGTGAACCAAGAAAAGGTACTTGCGTAAGCATTATCTTTGATAAAAAGGGGGAGACAGAATGAAACCACAGCAGAAAGAAAAAAAGTTTCATGCAATCAGACTCCTTATAACACTTTTGATTTCCGCAGCTATTTTGGGTCTTGGCTATGTATTGATCAACAGTCTGCAATATTGGATTCCAAGTTATAAAAATAAAATGACATATATGGGCGAGGAAAATGTACAAATGCAGCCTCTCTATTGGAACAGAGAAGAAGAGATTACCATTTATCCATGGGGATTATATAAAACGGATTCTCTCACTTCTTTAACGGATGAGGATCAGGATTTTTTGCAGAAAATCCACATTTCCAATCTATTACGTCAGGCAGTTGGTGCAAGCAAAGAGACAGAGTTTGTATCCCACTTTCAAAAGGTAACTTCAAACAATGTTCCTGTTTACTTTTTGAAAGATTTTGAATGTACAGGGGATTTAGCTGCAGAAAAAACTTTTGAACAAGCTTCTTCCCAAGAAAATAATACGTCTTATGTACCGAACAATACAGTAAAACAAACAAAAATTATCAATTGTGCAGTAGACCAATACGGTCAATTACTGTATTTACATGTGGCTGATTCGGATAGTCTACAAAAATCTGTTGATCGGACTCAAATTGAAGAGGCATATAATAAGTTTACAAGTTCCAAAGAGTCTGACAATACCTCAGAAGACGATATAGTCAATGATGCCGCAGTTGATTTGTACCACTTATTTTTATCCAATCCTTATCAAAATAAGGCTGCCGCGGCATTAGAAGAGTTTTTTAATTCTGATAATAGTTCTTATGATGTTGTAATCCAAGACCAGCAAATTCTGTTGATTTATACTCTGGATTCAGGTTATCGCCTCATTTTTATTTACAACGTTCCAATGGAACAAATAGCTGGCATTAGTCTGGAAAAATTATCTGCATAAATTCATTTGAAATTTTTACACTTTTTTGACATATTCTTACATACAAAATGTCATATTCTATGACATACTAGTGTTATTATCAACGAAGGAATTGTAAAGTTATTTTGGAAAGAATGTGTAAAAATGAGAAATAAACAGGTATCTCCGTACATATATTTAAAAAACAAACGCATTATTTTACTGGTAGGCATCGTGAGTTTTGTGGTTACCCTTCTGGTAGTGATTGGAGTTGTTTTCATGGCCTCAGGTTTGTTTCATCAAGAAGATTCCCTGTCTATTTTGAATCTTGGCGATGCCGAAATTGAAAAAGCAGAAACAATTACTCAAGAAGAAGCGGAAAAAAGCAATGGGTTTTTATTGGATGTTCCTTATCTTTCTCAAGAAGGAGAATATCCTACTGCATGTGAAATCGTAAGTGCAGTCATGGTACTTTCCTATTATGGATATGATATATCCATTGATGACTTTATTGATTACTATCTTCCTCAGGCTAATCTGTTCATTGATTCTGAGACAGGTCTTCTTACCAGTGTAAGTCCAACACAAGCTTTTATTGGAGATCCCAGGTCTCCCGGAGGATACGGTTGTTATGCACCTGTCATTGTAAGCGCTTTCAATAATGCGGTTGGAAATACTGCTTTGGCAATTGATACAACTGATACGGATATAGATACCTTGATTGATTACTATGTAAAACGGAATATACCTGTCTTGTTATGGGCCAGTATTGACTTATCCCCAACTTATGCGGGAGACAGTTGGATACTGGAAGATACAGGGGAATGGTACACATGGACAGCCGGAGAACATTGTATGGTATTAGTTGGCGCTGACCAAAACTACTATTATTTTAATGATCCATACGATAGTAATGGTGTTGTAAAGTATAAAAAGGAATTGGTGACAAAACGTTGGGAAGAACTAGGGAAACAATCAGCAGTATTAGTACCAACCACAATATCAACATAAAAAAGAGCAGCATATGCTGCTCTTTTTTATGTTTGTCAGATATCGTCTAAAGCATTGCGCAGACTTTTTACAAATAAGCCCACAGACGCAACAGAATTTTTCTTTTCTTGACCAATGATTCTCACGATGGCGCTGCCGACAATGACGCCGTCACTATAAGTTTTCATCTTTTTTACTTGTTCCGGGGAGGAAATACCAAAACCAACACAATATGGGATACGGACATGTTGTTTTATCGTATCAAAAAAACGATCAAAGTCAGTTTCAAAAGAATTTCTTACTCCTGTTACGCCGGTAGATGAAACGCAATACAAAAATCCTTTGCTGTTTGCCGCAATGGCAGCAATACGGTCTTTTGATGTTGGAGCAACCAGATTGATAGGATATACGCCGTGAGCATAAGCACATGCATCAATTTCGTCATGTTCTTCAAACGGAAGGTCAGGTACAATAACGGCATCAATTCCTGTTTCCTGACATAGTGCGAAGAAACGCTCCACTCCAAAACGATAAACGGTATTAATATACATCATTAGTGCCAATGGAATTTCTGTTTTCGTGCGTAGTTTTTTTACCAATTCAAAAATACCTTCCAGGGTGGTTCCTCCCTGTAGCGAACGCAGGCTTGCTTCTTGAATGGTGGGACCTTCTGCAATTGGGTCGGAGAAGGGAACCCCCAGTTCAATGAGATTAGCGCCTTGACGTTCTATTTCCAATACCAATTGTTCTGTGGTATCGAAATCAGGGTCACCTGCAGTAATA
Source organism: uncultured Clostridia bacterium (assembly GCA_944384835.1). Lineage (GTDB taxonomy): Bacteria > Bacillota > Clostridia > Oscillospirales > Acutalibacteraceae > UMGS1071. Next base: position 51,027 of record CALWUU010000004.1, read on the forward strand.
AAGGTAATCAACGCTTTTTTGTTCTGTTTTTTTAATTCTGCAAACATGCTGTCAATTCTATTCATGAATATTCACCCCTCTGTATCTGGCTACTTGATATACGTCTTTATCTCCGCGTCCTGACAGGCATATTACCATAATTTCATTCTGTTGCATGGTCGGAGCAATTTTTCTGGCAGCAGCTACTGCATGGGCAGATTCAATTGCCGGAATAATACCTTCCATACGAGATAAATATTCAAAAGCACAAACAGCTTCTTCATCTGTAATGCTTACGTATTCGGCGCGTTTGCTGGTGTGTAAGTGAGCGTGTTCCGGACCGATGCCGGGATAATCTAAACCGGCAGAAATAGAGTAAACGGAATCAATTTGTCCTTCTTCATTTTGGAGAAATAAAGATTTCATGCCATGGAAGATTCCTTTGGAGCCCTTTGCCATAGTGGCTGCATGCAAAGCAGTACCCACACCATGTCCTGCGGCTTCTGCTCCTACTAAACGTACGGTTTCATTTGGAATAAAGTCATAAAACATACCAATGGCATTGGAACCGCCTCCCACACAGGCAACTACACAGTCAGGCAGTTTGTGTTCCATTGCTTCCAATTGGCGTTTTGTTTCCTCACCAATGATTTTTTGAAAATCTCTTACCATAGTAGGGTATGGGTGAGGTCCCATTGCGGAACCAATTAAATAGTATGTGTTTTCAATATTTGCGGTCCAGTCTCGCATGGCTTCGTTTACTGCGTCTTTCAAAGTACGGGTACCACTTTTTACGCCCGTTACTTTTGCACCCAGTAAATTCATGCGATATACGTTTAATGCTTGACGTTCCATGTCCTCTTCGCCCATATAAACTTCGCATTCCATTCCAAACAGAGCGGCCACTGTTGCAGTTGCAACTCCGTGCTGTCCGGCTCCTGTTTCAGCAATTAAACGTTTTTTTCCCATTTTTTTTGCCAATAATGCCTGCCCCAATACATTGTTGATTTTATGGGAACCTGTATGATTCAAATCTTCCCGTTTGATATAAATTTTAGCTCCGCCTAAATCTTTGGTCATTTTTTCTGCATAGTACAACATGGATGGTCTGCCGGCATAGTTGTGATACAGGTCTGTTAATTCTTTTTGAAACTGTGGGTCGTTTTTATAAAAATCATATGCTCGTTCCAATTCGTGAACAGCATTCATAACGGTTTCAGGTACGTATTGTCCTCCGAATTCTCCGAATCTTCCTACTTTTGTATTCATGGATCTACCTCATTTCTGTTTCACAATTTCTAACCAATTCTATAATTTGCGCAATTTTATTTCTGTCTTTGCAGCCGGCTGTTTCAATACCGCCGGATAAATCAACGCCGTACGGCTGTACTGTTTTTATGCCTTCTACAATATTTTGTGCTGTCAGACCGCCGGCAAGAAAAAACGGTTTTTCTATTTTGGATGTTTGAATCATCTCCCAGTTGGCAATTTTACCGCTGCCTCCATAAGTAAATGTTGTAAAACTGTCTAACAATAGTTTATCTGCTTGAAATTGGTTTGCTCTTTGTATTGTTTCTTTGTCTTTTACACGAACCGCTTTCCATATTTCATACGATAGGTTTTGCTGTTTTAATGTTTCATGTAATCTATCCATATAGGCGCTGTCTTCGTCCCCATGCAGCTGAAGTACATCCAATTGGGCTGTGTGGGCTGTTTGGATCAGTTTATCTAGGGGTTCGTTTACAAATACGCCTACACGTTTGATATCCGGATGCAGTTCCTGTCCCAGTGCCATAGCGGTGACAGGGGACACTTGACGTTTGCTTTGTGCAAATACAAATCCTACAAAATCAGGCATATATTCATTCATATATGTCACATCTTCTAAACGGCGGATACCGCAAAACTTGATTTTGCATTGTTGTTTCATACTTGCTTCCTCAATGCTGCCATGGTTTCTGCAATATGATTGCTTCTCATCAGTGTTTCTCCAATTAAAACCGCGTCGGCGCCGTGCCTGCGTACTGTTTTCATGTCCTGATTGGTGGCAATACCGCTTTCTGAGACAATAACGCATTCTTTTGGAATATGGGAAGCCAGTTGGGCGGTTGTTTCTAAAGAGACATCAAAGGTTTTTAAATTGCGGTTGTTAATGCCTACAATTTGGAATCCAACTTCCAATACGCGGTTGAGTTCTTCTTGATTATGAACTTCTGCCAGGCATTCTAACCCTAAACCGTGAGCAATAGAACGAAATTGCTTTAAGGTTTCTGTGTCTAAAATGGCTGCAATCAATAGTATGGCATCTGCACCAATATATTTTGCTTCATAAATTTGATATGGCTCAATGATAAAGTCTTTTCTTAAGATAGGAACGGAAGAGATTTGCTGACGAATGGCAGTCAAATATTGACTGCTTCCCTGAAAATAATACTCCTCTGTTAATACGGAAATGGCATTGGCTCCTGCTGTTTCATACTGCAAGGCAATGGATACAGGGTCAAAATCTTTGCAAATGAGACCTTTTGAAGGAGACGCTTTTTTCACTTCGGAAATAACAGAAAGTGTATCCTGTTTCAGTGCTTCATAAAGAGAGATACAAGTTCTTGAATCCTGCATTGCAAGTGTTTTCATTTCTTCCGTGCCTATGGCGGATTGTTCTTTGAGAAGCTGTTGTTTACGCTTTTCTACAATCTGATCTAATATCATAATAAACTCCTTTCTATCAAAATGAATCCATCATTTACAAATACTGCGCGGCAGTTTGTTTTAATTCTTCCAGTTTTTCCAATGCTTTTCCACTATCAATCGATTCCTGCGCCAGACGGATACCTTCTGCCAAAGAGGATGCTTTGCCTGCTGTGTATAAAGCACAGGCGGCGTTCATTACAACAATATTGCGCTGTGGACCCTGCTTGCCGTTTAACACAGCCAATGTGATTTTTGCGTTTTCTTCTGCGGTTCCTCCAATCACTTCGGTTAAATCCGTAATAGGAATTTGGTAATCTTCGGGATTGATTTCGTATTTGATTAATTTATTTTCTTGGATTTCGCAAATTGTGGTGCGGTCGGAAATGGTAATCTCATCTAAACCGTCATTGCCGTGTACAATCATCGCTCCTTTAATGCCAAGATTCATAAGTACTTTGGCCATAGGTTCCATTAATGCTTCATCATATACGCCAAGTACAATGTAATTTGTAAGCGCAGGATTGGCCAAAGGACCAAGGATATTGAATACTGTGCGTACGCCTACTTCACGGCGGGAAGGCGCTGCAAATTTCATGGAGCCATGAAATTTTTGTGCAAACAGAAAACAGATTCCGCATTTGTCTAAACATTCGGCCGCTTGTTCCGGGGTAAGTGAAATGTTTACGCCAAGCTGTTCCAGCACGTCTGCACTCCCGCTTTTGCTGGAAACGCTGCGGTTTCCGTGTTTTGCTACTTTTACTCCCACGCCTGCCACTACAAAAGAAGTGGTTGTGGAAATATTAAACGTGTTTGCCATATCGCCGCCTGTTCCCACAATATCGATTGCATCTGTTCCGTTTTCGATGGTAGCGGCCTTTTGACGCATGACTTTTGCAAAACCGGTCAATTCGGAAATGGTTTCTCCTTTCATACGCAATGCGGTGGTAAAGGAGCCGATTTGCGCATCTGTTGCGCCGCCGTTCATAATGCAGTCCATTGCGTCATACGCTTCTGCTTCCGTTAAATCCGTACCTTCTATGATTTTAAAGATATAGGGTTTCAGGGCATTGCGCTGGGCAGGAGGTAATTGATTTTTCTCTGTATGAAGCGGTGTGATTTTTACTTTTGCAACGTAATACAGAAAATTTTCAATGATTTGCATACCGTTTTTTGTCAAAATAGATTCAGGATGAAATTGGACGCCGTAGGTTGGGTGGGATGTATGGGCAATTGCCATAATTTGGTTCGTTTCATCTTTCGCTGTTATTTCAAAACATGAGGGAAGTGTTTGTTCATCTACAATTAAGGAGTGATATCTTGCAACTGTAATGGAATCGGGCAGATTTTTAAAAACAGGACATTGATTGTTTACCGTAATGGTGCTTGCTTTTCCATGCATCAGTTCTTTGGCGTGTATAATGTCAGCGCCGAATGCTTGTGCAATGGATTGATGACCGAGACATACGCCTAAAATAGGAATGTTTCCGCTGAATTCCTGAATAGACGCAACAGAGATACCAGCATCTTTCGGATAGCCCGGACCGGGAGAAATGATGATCGCTTCCGGCTGCATGTTCTGTATTTGTTCTATGGTAATTTTGTCGTTGCGTATTACCATAATATCTTCATACAATTGCCCGATTGCTTGGTAGAGATTATAGGTAAAAGAGTCATAGTTATCTATTAAAAGAATCATCCTGTATCCCTCCTGTTCAAATTTGACTTGCATCTTTGATTGCATTGATGACAGCCAGCGCTTTCTTCTGTGTTTCTTCATACTCTTTTTTGGGAATAGAGTCGGCAACAATTCCGGCGCCAGCCTGAACATAGGCTTTTTTGTTTTTAAATAATACGGTGCGTATGGCAATGCAGGTGTCAATATTTCCGTCAAATCCCAAATAACCGACGGTACCTCCGTATAATCCGCGGCGTTTGTTTTCCAACTGGTCTATGAGCTGCATGGCGCGGACTTTTGGAGCGCCTGACAATGTACCTGCCGGCAAAACTGCCATCAACGCGTCTAATGCGGTTTTGTCATCTTTTAAAAGTCCTTTTACATCACTGACCAAATGCATCACTTTGGAGTATCGCTCAACATGCATAAATCCTGTAACTTCCACAGTACCGAATTTTGAAACCTTACCAACATCATTACGTCCCAAATCGACCAGCATGGTATGTTCGGCACGTTCTTTTGGGTCATTGAGAAGCTGTTGTTCCAGTTTTTTATCTTCTTCCTCCAAAATGCTTCTTCCAATGGTACCTGCAATTGGTTTTGTGGATACAATTCCCTTTGTAACGTTGACTAACATTTCAGGAGATGCGCCTGCAATTTGATACTCTTTATGTTTCAAATAATATAGATAGGGGGAGGGGTTAGCAGCACGAAGCATGCGGTAAACATCAAACGGTTCCGGAGGATTTTTCACTTCAAAACGCTGTGACAATACAATTTGGAAAATGTCTCCGTTTAAAATATGTTCTTTTGCTTTTGCAACCATGTCAGTAAATTCTTCTTCCGTTACATTGGATGTAACAGTGATTTCTCTTTTCTCTCCGCGTGGTTTTGGCGTTGGGATATAGCTGCGTATCATTTCCGCAATTTCTTCAGAACGTTTTTGACACGCTTCATACTGTGCTGCAATATCTCCCTTTTGGGAGATATTTAAAATAATTACTACTTTATTGCTTAAGTGGTCAAAGGCGATAATCTCATCGTATAAAAACAAGTGACAATCAGGCATATCCAAGTCATCTTCAGGGAAGCAAGACACAGTTTGTTCCATGTAGCGTACTGTATCGTATGCAAAATAGCCGATTAGTCCGCCTGTAAGTTTTGGTTTATTTGGAAAATTCGGTGAATGATAGTCTTCCATGATGTGGGACAAATAGGAGATGGGATTTTTTAAATACAAACTTGCGGTGCTGGTTCCCTGCGTATGTGTAATGGTTCCGTTTTTTACTTTAATTTCTGCTTTGGGATTAATTCCTATAAATGAATAACGTCCCCATTGCTGAGAGTTATCAACACTTTCTAAAATGAAACAGTTTTCCTCTTCTTTTTCCAGTGCGTTATAAATATGAATAGGGGTACAGGTGTCAGAGAGAATTTCAAAAAACACAGGCGTTAATTTGTATTCGTTTAATAATTCTGTTACTTCGTGTAAGGTTGGATATAACATCGTGTATTCTCCTTCTTTGCTGAAAGATTTAAAATGGTAAAAACAAAAAAGTCTACCATCCCTTATGGAAAAGGGACGATAGACTCGTGGTGCCACCCAAATTTAAAACATACAATAAAAAATTATGTTTCCTCGTTACAGATACGCAGCAAATGCTGTTTGCCTGAATATCCTTTCCTTTAACGCAGGAGATACGGCGATAACTACTAAGGAAATCCGTTTCATTATGCTCCTCACAAACCCATTCGCACATAGCGTGTGTGCCGACATTCCACCAGCCGCCGACTCTCTGAACCACCGTATTATGTGTTACTTACTTTTGATCTTTGGATTTTGATATTAAATTATATTCTAATTTTTATTTTACACGATTTTTTCCTATTGTCAATAAAAAATTTTTGTTCATAAGACGTTTTGTGTGAACAGTTTGTATGAATATGGAAATAAAAATACAGTCATTTTCTTTTTTATTTAAAGTTTACAAGAAATCATAGATAATGATAAAATAGGAGAAAATAACATGTTAAATCGAGGTTTTTATGAAAAAGATTGAGTTTACCAAGGCAAATAGAAATGATATTGACGAAATTTTTGATATGTTTGAGTATACCATAGAAGAGATGAATGCAAACGGTATTCCCCAATGGGATGAGATTTATCCATGCCGTGACGATTTACTGCATGATATTGAAAAACATGAATTATATGTCGGAAAAATAGAGGGAAAACCGGCGGTAGCATATGTGTTGAATCAAGAATGCGATGATGAATATCAAAATGGAATGTGGTTATATCCCAATGCGAATTATTATGTGATACATCGACTATGCGTAAGTTCGCATTTTCAAAAACAAGGAATTGGTACAAGAACCGTTGGGCATATTGAGGAACAAGCCAAAGATATGGGGGCGGAAACCATCCGTTTAGATGCATTTACTTTAAATCCTCATGCTTTGAAATTATATCGAAAACTTGGATATAAAGAGGTAGGAATTGCTAATTTTAGAAAAGGAAAGTTTTATTTGATGGAGAAAAAACTATAAAAATACTTATGGTATAATATTTGGAATTATTACTGATTGATGTGTTTTGCTGAAATGCAAATGTGATAGGTTTAGAAAATATGGATTTTAAAAGGATTACGTGAAAACGCATGGGTGATAAATCATAAAGAATCTATCGTCCAACTTATATTATCATGCTGCTGTAAAAGTAGATTTATAGATTCAGGAGATATGTTCAAAAGATGTGGTATAAATAGAAAGCTGAGAACCTAAATATAAAGAACATGAGAAAATAATTTTTCGTTTGACGAATGAAAACTTGCGGAAGCGCTTTGCAATAGAATATCAAACAATAGTTTTATAAAGAAAAGCAAGTCTAAGTATTTTTCAAATGAAAAGAAAAACGGTATCATATAAATATTTGACAGAGTTTTTCTTATTCTGCGGAAACAACGATAATGCAATCACGTTTTAAAAGAATGCGGCTGTAATATAAACCGTTTTGACCTCTATCATAGTGATACATCACTATCTTTTAGAGGCAAAAAATAATGATGAATTTCATACATTTCTTCTGTAAAAAAGAACACCCTCCTGTACCAATACAGGAGGGTGCTGCACTATTGATAAAATAATTATGCTTTGGCTAAAATTTGTTCCATATCTTTTTCCGCAGTCGAAATCGGGTGAATTTGGTAGTTTTCTACTAAGAAATCTAATACATTTGGAGATACAAATGCAGGAAGTGTGGGACCAAGATAAATGTTTTTTATGCCTAAGTGCAGTAAAGTGAGTAAAACACATACTGCTTTTTGCTCATACCAAGATAAGATCAAGGTCAGGGGCAATTCGTTTACGTCACATTCAAATGCTTCGGACAGCGTCAATGCCACACGAATGGCGCCGTAAGCATCATTGCATTGTCCCATATCCAAAATGCGAGGTAAACCTCCAATTTCGCCAATGTCAAGGTCATTAAAACGGTATTTTCCGCAGGCTAAAGTCAGAATCATAGTGTCTTTTGGTGCTTGTTCTACAAATTCTGTGTAATAATTGCGTCCTGTACGGGCACCATCACAGCCGCCTACCAGGAAGAAATGTTTGATAGCTCCGTCTTTTACGGCATCAATCACTTTGTCTGCTACGGATAGAATGGTATTCCAGCCAAATCCGGTAGTCACAGTTGTACCGCCGTTAATACCTGTCATGTGTTGTGTTTCTTTATAGCCGCCCAATTCCAGCGCTTTTTCAATGACAGGCGTAAAATCTTTTTCAGGTCCAATGTGCACCATTTCCGGATAAGCCACAACAGAAGTGGTGAAGATACGGTCTGCATAGTTTTCTTTGACAGGCATGATACAGTTGGTTGTAAATAGAACAGGACCTGGAATGTCTTTAAATTCCTTTTGTTGATTCTGCCATGCAGTACCAAAGTTACCTTTTAAATGGGGATATTCTTTTAATTTTGGATATGCATGGCAAGGCAGCATTTCGCCATGGGTATAAATGTTAATCCCTTTGTCTTTGGTTTGCTCTAACAGCAATGCAAGGTCATGCAAATCATGTCCGGAAACTACAATGAACGGTCCCGGTTCAATGGACAACGGAACAGTTGTAGGTACCGGATTACCATATGTTTCACGATTGGCACGGTCAAGCAGCTCCATACAAGTTAGGTTGACCTCACCTGTTTCCATCACAATAGGCAGTAATTCTTCCATGTTGAAATCCAGACTGATGATTCTTAATGCTTTCAGCATAAAGCGGTTAACCGTATCGTCTGTATATCCCAATATCATCGCGTGGTAAGCATATGCCGCAATACCGCGAATTCCAAATAAAATTAAAGATTTTAAGGAACGGATATCTTCATCGGGTTCATTCCAAATTTCATCCAAATCATAATCTTTTCCTATACTGTGAGAAGCGCAGCAGCTGCATTGGGGTAAGAGTGACAGCGTTGCTTCATGCGTTTTATCAATTTGACGTTGTACCTGTTCGTTGTCAAAGCTAACGTTGGTAACAGTGATGAATAGCCCTTCCAATACTAGATGATATAATTCGGGTGTTAATTTATGTTCTTTTCCTTTTGCAGTCAATGCAAAATTTACCAGGGCACCTGTTAATTCATCTTGCAGTTGTGCAGTATCCGGTTGTTTACCACATACTCCTATTTTTGTACAGCCATTGCAACCGGCTGTTTGCTCACATTGAAAACAAAACATAGACATCATTCATTTCTCCTTTTTTATCATTTGTACTTAAGCTATCAATTGACCGTTCGTAGAGACAATAGAAACTTGCCACGGAATCATTTTGCCGCTTTGTATAAGAGCGTTTTTTACTGCATTTACAATTCCGCCGCAGCAAGGAACTTCCATACGAACAACAGTTACACTTTGAATGTTGTTCTGCTGTATGATTGCAGTTAGTTTGTCAGTATAATCACCTTCATCTAATTTAGGGCATCCAATGAGACAGATTTTATTTTTCATAAAGTCTGCGTGAAAATTCCCATAGGCAAATGCAGTACAGTCAGCTGCAATTAATAGATGAGACTGATCAAAAAACGGCGCTTTAACAGGCATCAACTTAATTTGTACCGGCCATTGCTGCAGCTGTGAAGGAACAGGCATATGATTTGCTTGTATAGAAGATTCAGAAGGTTTCACAACTTTTACTTGAGCGCTGGGACAACTGCATGGAGCGTGAGAGACAGCTTGTTGTTTTGCCTGTTGTGCTGCTACTACGGCAGTTTCATTATAAGGCAATGCTTCACGTTCTTCAAATGTAATAGCTCCTGTTGGGCAGGCGGGCAAGCAGTCACCCAAGCCGTCACAGTAATCATCCCGAAGTAGTTTGGCTTTTCCGTTTACCATTCCGATAGCGCCTTCATGACAAGCGGATACACATAATGCGCATCCTGTGCAAAGAGTTTCGTCTATTTTAATAATTTTTCGTTTCATATTGATTCGCTCCTACGGAATTTATTTTGACTTTCTAAAGGCATTGTACTATACTGAAAGTGATAAATCTGTTGCATTTGCAACAAGGGGGCGTTTTTTTGCAAAAATATATTCCATTATTAAAAAAGGTCACACTGTTTGAAAATATAGAAGATGATGAAATGTTAGAGATGTTAAAATGTCTGGGAGCCAGAATGCATTTTTATCATAAAGGAGAATTTCCATTGATGGCCGGGGATACGGTATCTTCTGTTGGAATTGTGTTAACTGGTCAGGCTCATGTGATTCGGGAGGATATTGATGGAAATCAAATGATAGTGACTGAGCTGCAAGAGTGTGATTTGTTTGGAGAAACATTTGCTTGTATCGAAACAAAGCATTGTCCGGTAACCGTAGAGACAATTACTGATTGTAATATCATTTGGATTGATTATAAAAGGGTGATTACATCTTGTTCATCATCTTGCGGTTATCATACAAAATTAATTGGAAATATGATGCGTTTGATTGCGATGAAAAACTTGAGGCTAAGCCGTAGATTGGAAATATTATCAAAGCGTTCTATTCGGGAACGATTGATGGAATATTTGGAATTACAGGCAGAAAGTATGGGAACCAGAAGTTTTTCTATTCCATTTGACCGGAACAAATTAGCAGATTATCTTTGTGTTGATCGTAGCGCAATGTCGCGTGAGCTGGGAAAAATGAGAGACGAAGAAATTTTGAAATTTGAAAAAAATAAGTTTACTTTATTATAAAACGAAAGGACTACCCATATCGGATAGTCCTTTCATTTTGCAGATGGTTTTATATTTGGTTTTGTTTGCGGTAGATTTATGATAAAACAATTTGTTTGGAGCATACATGTTGTTTGTTTTGTGCGGATGTTCTATGATATGGTGATTTTTATAGAAGATGTAAATTAATAAACAATTTACCTTCTTACAACTATGACGTCAAAAGTTGGAAAATAATACTATTGAGAAAAGGAGAAAGAAAAATGAATAGTCCTTATATGGGCAGATTTCAAATTACACAGGCTTACAGTTCCGCACATGACGGCTTGGATTTAGTCGGTCTTGACAGCAAACAAATTCATAGTACAGTGAATGGAACTGTTATTTATGCAGGTTGGGAAAATGCAACCAATCATTCACAAGGATTTGGACTATATGTTTGTATTCGCGTAGGCAATCAAGATTACTACTACGGTCATATGTCCCAAATTTATGTTTCTGTAGGTCAAACAGTTAAAATTACAGACATTATTGGTTTGGAAGGATCTACCGGAAACTCTACAGGCAGTCACTGTCATTATTGCTGCCGTGTTGCAGGAAGCAGAACCCCTCTGGATATCAATGCTATCAGTGGTATTCCAAATGTGGTTGGTGGTATTTATGACGACGGTGGTTCCGGTGGAACCATTCCGGGTGGTGGCAGTATATCCGGCGGAACCCCAAACGGCGGAATCTTAAGTGATGCGTTTCAACTTTCTTGCCTAAGCGGTGGAAGTTGGACAAATTTTACAAACCAAGCCATGTCATATATGGATGGTATCAAAATCCAAGCGACAAGGGTACGACCATATTATCTTACATACCGGACATGGAACCAAGGACAAAGTGGTTTTTATCCATATGTTACAAGTTCGCAAGATGATTATGCAGGCTCTAATGGAAACCCAATACAACTACTGCAAATTCAAGCATTTGATAATAATGGCGCTCAGCTAACAACAGGTATAGTGGTAATGTACCGTGTGCATATTGGAGGCAGATGGCTTCCATGGGTGAGCAATGCCGACCCGGATTGGATGCAAAGTGTGTTTGATAAACATCACTTAGATGGATCATTAGACACAGCTTCCGCAGATGCAGGACTTCCGGGCCAAAACATAGATGGTGTAGAAATTCGTGTTTATGAATGCAATTCGCAAGACGACGGCGGTTTAGGCGGTTTAATTGACGGAGAAGTCCCATCTAATATCGGTTATATGGTAGACGGCGGTTGGGAGGATATGGGAACCGGCGTACTTGCTGACCATATAGATGGTTTGAAAATTACCACCAATGACAGCAAACCTTATTATTTTTCTTATCAAACATGGAATCAAGGACAAGGTGGATTTTATCCTGCAGTTAGCAGTTTGGAAAATGATTATGCAGGTTCTGCCGGCAAACCGATTCAATTGGTAAGCATCAGAGCGCTTCGAATGGATGGAACCAGTTTGACTTCCGGTGTTATTGTTATGTACCGGGCATTTGTTGGCGGCAGATGGTTGCCATGGGTAAGTAATGCTGATCCGGAATGGATGCTGAGCGTGAAGAATAAATTCAGTTTAGACGGTACTTTGGACACAACCAGTTATTATGCAGGAATCGATGGACAAAATATTTCTGGTTTGGAAATTCATATTTTTGAGGATAGTTCGTCTAATCCGGGTATGGGTGATTTCTCAGGCTCAGAAATTAGTTTGGTAACCAGCTATATGTTCGATAATTTATCGAACTGGAATGCGTTTGATAAAACAGTGACAGCAGACCATATAGATGGTGTGAAAATTCAGACAGATTCCACACATGGTTTCTATTTGACATATCAAACATGGAATCAGGGACAAGGAGGCTTCTATCCTGAGGTAACCAGCTTGCAGAATGATTATGCAGGTTC
>CALWUU010000005.1 GCA_944384835.1 uncultured Clostridia bacterium
TTAAGCGATGGTATTACGGAACAGCTGGCAGGCATTCACGACTTGGAACGTTTGATGACCCGCATCGTATATGGGTCGGCAAACGGCCGCGAGCTGCGCAGCTTGCTGGCTGCTGTTGAGCGTTTACCTGCGCTGCAGCATTTGCTGGAAGAGGTACACTGCGACTTACTGCAAAATATTGAACAGCAAATTGATTTGCTGCAGGATGTGGCTGAACTGATTTTTTCTGCGATTGTGGAAGACCCGCCGTTTTCTATCCGCGAAGGCGGCATCATTAAGCAGGGGTATCATGCCGAGTTGGACCAGCTGAAAAGCGATATGACCAACGGAAAAGAATTGATTGCACAAATTGAAGCAAAAGAAAAAGAACGAACCGGTATTCCAAAACTAAAGATAGGATATAACCGTGTATTTGGTTATTATATTGAAATTTCCAACTCATATAAATCACAGGCGCCGGACGAATATATCCGTAAGCAGACATTAAGCAACTGCGAGCGTTATATTACACAGGAGCTGAAAGAGTTGGAAGCACGAATTTTAGGTGCCCATGATAAATCCATTCAATTGGAGAGCGTGTTGTTTGAAGAAGTCCGCAAACAAGTGGCGGATCAATTGGTTCGCGTACAAAGTACTGCAAGTGCATTGGCACAGCTGGATGTGCTAAATTCTTTTGCGCGCATTTCCCGTCAGCAAAATTATGTTTGTCCCGAAGTGAATTTGGGCGGAAAAATTGTGCTCAAAGAAAGCCGTCATCCTGTTGTTGAAGTGTTATTGGACGGCGCTCCGTTTGTTCCAAATGATGTGCTTTTAGATAAAAACGAAAACAGGGTTGCTATTATTACAGGACCTAATATGGCTGGTAAATCTACATATATGCGTCAAACTGCATTGATTGTATTAATGGCGCAAATTGGCTGTTTTGTACCGGCTGCGTCGGCAGAAATCGGCGTTGTGGACAGCATTTTTACCCGTGTAGGCGCGTCTGACGATTTGGCTTCAGGTCAGTCTACCTTTATGGTAGAAATGTCTGAGGTAGCGGATATTTTGAAACATGCAACAGACCATAGCTTATTGATTTTAGACGAAATTGGCAGAGGAACTTCCACGTTTGACGGCATGAGCATTGCTCGTGCTGTGCTGGAGTATGTAGCTGATACAAAAACTTTGGGGGCAAAGGCGCTGTTTGCTACCCATTATCATGAATTAACGGCTTTGGAAGATTCCATGGACAGCGTGAAAAATTATAATATTGCCGTTAAGAAAAACGGCGATGACATTACATTTTTGCGAAGAATTATCCGCGGCGGCGCGGACGACAGCTTTGGCATAGAAGTAGCAAAATTAGCCGGTGTGCCCAATCAAGTTGTTGCCAGAGCCAAAGAAATTCTAAAAGAGCTGGAAAGCATGCCGCATGCTGAAGTAACCGCAAAATATGTCAAACAAGAGAAAACAGCGGAGGAAGAAGGGCAAATTTCCTTCACACCTGCCTCCAAACATGCAGTGCTTGAAAAATTGCAGCAAATTGATGTCAATACGCTCACGCCGATTGAATGCATGCAGACCTTGTTTGAACTGAGTCAATTAGCAAAACAGGACGTTTAATAAAAATAAGACCATAGTAAAGAAAGCGAGGTGCTTTATGGGCAAAATCCAAGTGTTGGACAAACAAATAGCAGAACTGATTGCAGCCGGAGAAGTGGTGGACAGACCTGCTTCTGTTATCAAAGAACTGGTAGAAAACGCCATTGATGCAGGAGCCACTGCGATTACGGTAGAAATCAAAAACGGCGGCGTAACATTTATGCGTGTGACAGACAATGGGTGCGGTATTGCCCGTGAAGACGTTCCGACTGCTTTTTTACGTCATGCTACCAGCAAAATCAGCACACAAGATGATTTGGAAGCCATTGGTACCTTGGGCTTCCGCGGGGAGGCATTGGCTTCTGTCGCAGCAGTTGCAAATGTAGAAGTAATGACCAGAACAGCGGAAGAACTGGCCGGAACATTTTATGCTATCAGCGGCGGCGAACAGCAAGCATATGAGGATTATGGTTGTCCTCAGGGGACAACGATCATTGTAAAAGATATTTTCTACAATGTGCCTGCAAGAATGAAATTTTTGAAAAAGGATACCGTAGAAGCCAATGCAGCTTCCGGTGTGCTGGACAAGATTGCGTTATCTCACCCTGAAATTTCATTTCGTTTTATCAAAGATGGGAAAGAAATATTGCATACACCGGGAGACGGACAACTAAAATCCGCCATTTACGCGGTTTTTGGCAAGAATTTTACCGCAGGTCTGATTCCCGTGGATTATGAGTTTGAGTATATAAGAGTTTCGGGATTTATCAGCAAACCTGCGGCGGCAAGACCTAACCGCAGTATGCAGCATTTCTTTATTAACGGAAGATATGTTAAAAGCAAGACTGCTATGGTAGCACTGGAACAAGCGTTTAAGGGTTCCTTAATGGTGGGCAAATTTCCAAGCTGTGTACTGCATATTGAGTTGTCATACCGTGCAGTAGATGTCAATGTACATCCCAATAAATTGGAAGTGCGTTTTATCAATGAAAAGCCGATTTTTGATGCCGTTTATCATGGTGTGCAAACAGCTTTAAATCAGGGTGATAAGCCCATTGTCATGGACGTTAAAAAAGCAGTTTCTCATCATCCTCTTTATACATCTTCAGAAAAGCCGGAGCAAATGCAAATAAAAGCAGCGCCTTCCAAACCGATACAAAAAACGGATATTGCGAAACAAGACCAGAAAACTCTTTCCAAACAGAAAGCAGTTGTTCCTGTCTCCGGATTTACAAAACAGCTTTTTCAGGACAGTAGTATAGAGAACATTCAAATGAACGACAGCGGGAATATACAAACCTCAGTTTCTGATGTGCGAATTCCGCCTGCTGGTCATTACAAGAAAGAATCTCCCAGAAGAATTACGTATGCAGATATTAATATTACGGTAGATGACAGGGAGGATTTCACAAAGTCAAATTTACAGCCACATCATCTTGAGACGATACCGCAGGAACAAGAACAGCAAACAGAGGAACTCCATCAAACAGCGATACCTAAGGAAGTGCCGCAAGAGGATGAGCGTACTTTTGATGAATCAGCTGCAAAAACTGATTTGAAACCCCTGCGCTTAGTAGGCGAAGCATTTGGAACTTATATTATCGCAGAACGAAATTGTGAAGAACTGGTTGTGATTGACAAACATGCGGCTCATGAACGCATGCTGTATGAAAAGCTGAAAAAACAAGCCCCGGGTTCCGATTACCAAATGCTGCTTCAGCCTATTACCGTTACCTTGAGTAAAGAAGAATACGCTGCAGTATTGCAGGCGCGGGATACTTTTGCTCAAGCGGGCTTTGAATTGGATGATTTTGGTGCAGGCACCATTTTGGTACGCAGCGCGCCGCTTTCCATGGAGCATGATGATATTTCTTCTGCTGTCATGGAAATGGCAGGATATTTAAGTGAGCAAAAAACAGATATTACAACAGAACACTTAGATTGGCTGTATCACAATATTGCCTGCAGGTCGGCAATCAAAGCAGGAGATAAAAGCTCTCCCCAGGAATTGCTGGCTTTGGTTGAGCAATTGGAAGAGGATGGTACCATTCGGTATTGCCCTCATGGTCGTCCTGTAAAAATTGTAATAAAGAAAAAAGATTTGGAGAAACAGTTTGGCCGTATTCAGTGATGTTTTCAATTTCGTTGTTTTTTCTTCACAATTATATGGTAGGATATTAGGAGATTAGCATGGAAAAGCAAGAATTACAGAAAAAAATTCCGTTGATAGTCATTGTGGGACCAACAGCTTCCGGAAAAAGCAAACTAGCGGTAGCGCTTGCGCATTGGCTGCAAACGGAAATTGTATCAGCGGATTCTATGCAAATTTACCGCGGGATGCAAATTGGTACTGCCAAACCGACTTCAGAGGAAATGGAAGGTATCAAGCATCATCTTATAGACTTTGTAGAACTGAATGAACCGTTCAGTGTAGCTGATTATGTGGCACATGCCAAAATATGTGTGGAACAGATTGCGCAGAAGGGGAAAATTCCGATTATGGCAGGCGGTACAGGACTGTACATCAATTCATTTTTAGAGAATTTGCAGTTTTCAGATGAAGATAAAGATGCGGCTTTATGTGAACAACTGGCAGAAAAAGCGCAAACGCAAGGGGTGCAGGTGTTGGTAGAAGAGTTGCGTTCCTTTGACCCACAATCCGCACAGAGAATTGATCCCCATAATGTAAGCAGAGTGATCCGCGCCATTGAAATTTACAGAACCACCGGTGTGACGATGACAGAACACATGGAACGGTCCCGCAGAATACCGTCTCCGTATTCTGCCTGCATCATTGGACTTGATTATACAGACAGAAACATTCTTTATGACCGCATCAATCGGCGTGTGGATCAAATGATACATATGGGATTGGTAGAGGAAGCAAAACAGGTGCTTAGCAGGAAAGATGGAAAAACGGCATTGCAGGCAATTGGGTATAAAGAACTTCTGCCGTATTTTCAGGGGAGCTTTACTTTAGAAGAAGCCGTGGAGCATATGAAGCAGGAAACACGCAGATATGCAAAACGGCAGTTGACTTGGTTTCGCAGGAATCCCAATATTCATTGGCTGAAGGTAGACGAAATAGAAAATCACGAACAACTGGCGGAAAAAGCAAAATCGATTGTAACGCAATTTGAATTTTAGTGTAGAAAGCAAAGGGGTTTCCATGGGTATCTTAAATCATCCGATTTTAAAAAGAATTATCACCATTATCATAATAGTCCTTTTATTGGTGTTTATTGGTTACCAAATTTGGCGTGCAAATCATTCTTCAGTAGTAACAGAAATGGCTACTTATGCAAGCATCTCCGATACCATACAGGCGGAAGGTGTTATTATTAGAGATGAAACTCTTGTACAGCAAGATACTGCCGATGTTATTACTTATAATGTTTCGGACGGAACAAAAATCGCGAAAGACAGTGTAATTGCAACCATTTATGATACTGCGGAAGATGCCGCTACACAAAAGCAAAGAGAACAATTAGAATCACAGTTAGCTACCCTGCAAGAATTAAACAGCTCCACAACAGCGACTACCTACACTAATCCGGATAATTTAGATAAAGATATTCACAGCAAATTATACACTTTACTGGATTCCATTCATGAGCGTGACAGAGAGCAGATTGACAGCAATAGAGATGACGTATTAAAATCCATTAATACGCGTCAAATAGCAACGGGGCAAGTTACGGACTTTAACGGGAAAATTCAGTCGATCCAAGAGCAATTAGCGGCTTTGGGTTCTGTGAAAGGTACAAAAAAAGGAGAAATTCTTTCACCGGCTTCCGGATATTTTGTCAGTTCTACAGATGGCTTTGAATTTACCTTCGATTATGATAGTGCCACCGAGCTGACCGTGGACGATTTAAAGGCCAAACAGGATCAAAACGCTCAGACACAGGACAGCAGTGTGATTGGAAAAATATGCGATTCTTATAACTGGTATGTTGCCTGTATCGTACCGGCTGATACAGCAGCAAGATTAAAGGTAGATTCCCAGGTGTCCATTCAATTGCCATTTGTTTCTTCCGATGATATTCCTGCTACGGTTGCGGCAGTCAATCAAACAGACGGTGCTTCTGAAGCTGCTGTTATTTTAAGATGTAATTATATGAGTGATGCGCTGTCTAAAGTACGTGACGAAACCATTCAAATCAACATCAATACCTACACAGGTATTCGTGTCAGTCAGCAGTCCGTCCGTTTCCAAACGATTTCCAAAGACGTAACGGATGAAAACGGAAATGTAACCACTGTGACAAAAGATGTAAAAGGTGTTTATATCTTATACGGTAATTCAATTAAATTTGTCGAGATTGTGCCGCTGTACAGCAGTAATAATTATGTCATATGCGATCCCGACCCGGATACAAGCGAACTCATGACAAGCGAAACATTAACATTATATGACGAAGTTGTGGTAGGAGGTAAAGATTTGTATGACGGAAAAATGGTTAACTGATGACGAGATAGCAGCAAAAATTGCAGCATTGGAAGAGAATTATAAAATTGTAACGGAAGAAGTGGCAAAGGCGGCTGCCAAATCCGGAAGAAAACCGGAAGATATTACCTTGCTTGCAGCAACCAAAACAGTTCCGGTATCTGTTATTAACAGAGCTATTGAACTGGGAATTACCTGCATAGGCGAAAACAAAGTACAGGAACTATGCGAAAAGTATGACCAATTGCATTTGGAACATTGCGACTGTCACTTTATCGGTCATCTTCAGACCAATAAGGTAAAACAATTGATTGGTAAAGTAAGTATGATCCATTCTGTAGACAGTGTAAAACTGGCAAAGGAAATTTCTAAAATTTCTCAGCAGAATCATTTGGTGACCGATGTCTTAGTAGAAATTAATGTAGGAAGAGAAGAAAGCAAAGGCGGCATATATATTGAGGATACAGAGTCGTTTTTGGGAGAAATCTCCACATTATCTGGTATATCTGTGAAAGGATTGATGACAATACCGCCTGCAGGTGAAAATATTACAAAAACCATACATTATTTTGAAAATATGTATAAGAAATTGGTTGACATTAGGTCTAAAAAATTAGATAATATACTTATGAATTTTTTGTCCATGGGTATGTCGGCGGATTATGTACAAGCAATTGAGGCGGGTGCCAATATTGTTCGTGTAGGTTCTGCTTTGTTCGGACAAAGAGTTTATATATAAAACTGATAATTATTGCAGTAATAAAAACAACCGGGAGGAAACGACCAATGAGTAGCGCAAAATTTGTTCAGAAATTTAAAGATATGTGGAATCCGCCGGAGGATGAATTTGATGATTACGATTATGATGAGCAGGTAGAAGACGTTTATGAAGAGGAAGAGGCGGCTGAGGAATATAATGAGCCGGCTCGTCACAACTATGCCCGCTCTCAAGAATCAAACTCCAATAAAGTAGTAAATATTCATGCACAATCTCAAATTCAAGTGGTTTTATTCAAGCCAAACAACTTTGGTGAAGATACCAGAGCAATTGCGGACGAACTACTGAAGGTACATACTGTTGTTTTAAATTTAGAAGATACAAACAAAGATGTTTCACGCCGTATTTTAGACTTTTTAAGCGGTGTTGCATATGCTAACGGCGGAAAAGTAAAAAGAGTGGCTACCAGAACATTTATCATTACACCTTATAATGTAGATTTGACAGGTGATGATTTAATAGATGAATTAGAAGGCAGCGGCATTTATTTCTAAAAGATGATGTCGGATAAACACAATGTAAAAAGTGCTCAGGCAATACTCATGGCACGTGTGCGGGATGCGGTCAATTTGTGTGACAAACGGCATAAGCCGCAGTTTATTGGTTTTCTTGATGAAAAGGAACAATTATATACTGAAAAATTAGCATTACAAATGGGATTTAAAAACTATATGTTTTGGGGTGGTCACACTTCCTCAGAACGTGTAGTTTTTGGTGCATTTCCGGACTATATAGAGCCAAACGTCAGCTTTTTTCCAATACGAACCATTACGGCAGCATTTCGCAAATGCGACCAATTGTCTCACAGAGATTTTTTGGGCGCTTTGTTGTCTTTGGGAATGGAACGAGAAACATTAGGTGATTTTTTAATCGAAGACGGACGATGCGTATTTTTTGTACGTGAAGAAATATCTCAATTTATCCTTATGCAGGTAAAAAAGATAGGACGTGTCGGCGTTACTTTAAACGAAGGTGCCCAGCTCCCTTTTCCTATGGGCAGAGGATTTACTGAGTTTTCCTTTGTCGTTGCATCTCCAAGATTGGACTGTGTGACGGCAGCGCTTGTTGGTTATAGCCGTGAAAAATCCTGCGCCGCGATTAAAGCGGGACTGGTAACACAAAATTATCAAGTTGCTGTTTCTGCCTCTCAAAAGGTAGATGCGGGCGACAAGATTTCAATTCGCGGAAAAGGTAAATTTGTGCTGGATCGAATCGGTCCTATGACTAAGAAGGGTAGACTCAGTATATTTGGCAGAAAATATAAATAATTTAGGAGGACTTATAGGATGCTTACCATTAACGATATCATTAATGCTAGTTTCAATAAATCAAATTTTGGCGGTTATAAAACCGAAGATGTGGACATTTTTATTGATGAGGTAAAAGAGTCCTATGAGTTGTTGATTAAAAAAAATATTGAGCAAAAAGAAGCCAATGAAAGCCTTGCTGAAGAAAACAAAAAGTTAGCAAAAAAAATTGACCTTCTTGCAAAAAAAGTAGAAGAATATCGTCAGGAAGAAAATGAAATCAAAAATGCTCTTATCAGCGCGCAAAAATTAAGTGAAGCCGCAATTCGTGAAGCACGCCATAAAGCGGAGATCATTCTCAAGGACGCTCAGCTTAAAGCAGATGAAAAAGTCGCGTCTATTGCTGACGAGGTGGAAGAGAAAAAAGAAGAGCTTGAGAAAATGAGACAAATTGTTTCTGACTTTAGAAAAACTTTGTTGGATAAATATAAAGAGCACCTGACTCTGATTAATAACATTCCAAACAGAAAAAAACATGTGAAATTAGAAGAACCGCAGCAATCTGAACCGGCAGAAGAAATAAAACCGAAAGAGTTGCATACACAGTCTTTAGAAGAGCATATGATTGAAAAAACACAGCCAATTGATATCAAAGACGAGATTAGCAAAGAACCCGGTGAAAAAGAGACAGCAGATGCTTCTGAGCAGCCAACAACGCAAGAGGAAACTTCTAAAGTAAATTCTTCTATTGAGGTGGATGAAGTAGATGAAGCTCCTACAAAAAAATTTCATCTAAATGCAACAAGCTTTGAAAAAGCACCGGAAGAGCGCAGAGGTCGTGATTTGCGCTATGATGTTCTGAAATTTGGTGATGACTACAACATTGCAGATGATGACGACGACGAGGAAGAAGCGCCTTCATCAGGCAGAGCGAAACATAATAAATAATAATCCATTAAGGAGAGAATATTGAGAATGTCACAAGATTATAAGAATACGCTTAACTTACCGCAGACCGATTTTTCCATGCAGGCCGGTTTGCCGAAAAAAGAGCCTGTTATGCTTGAAAAATGGGAGCAAGATGGCATTTATGATAAATTGATGAAAAAGAATGAAGGAAAGCCGCGCTTTGTTTTGCATGACGGTCCTCCATATGCAAATGGTGACATCCATTTGGGTACTGCTCTGAATAAAACTTTAAAAGATTTTATTATCCGTTATAAAAATATGTCCGGATATCAGGCTCCTTATGTCCCAGGTTGGGACACACATGGTTTGCCTACGGAATTAAAAGCACGTAAAAAAGCAGGCGTTGATAATTCCAGCACGATTTCTGACGTAGAGTTAAGAGAAATGTGCCGTGAATTTACTTTGGGTTATTTAGATGACCAGAGAAAACAGTTTAAGCGTATTGGCGGTCTTGGTGAGTGGGATAATCCATATATCACGTTAACACGTGATTTTGAGGCGACTCAAATTGAAATTTTCTCTAAAATGGCTACAAGCGGTTATATTTATAAAGGTTTAAAACCGGTTCATTGGTGTCCCGATTGTGTAACTGCCCTTGCTGAAGCCGAAATTGAATATGCAGAAGATCCTTGCTATTCCATTTATGTGAAATTTGCCGTATCTGATGATAAAGGAATCTTATCCAAATTGGGAATAGATCCAAGCAAAGCATATTTTGTTATTTGGACCACCACTACATGGACATTACCTGCAAACTTAGCAATTTGTGTGGGTCCTGAATTTGATTATTCCATTGTAAAATGTGACGGCGAATATTATATTATGGCAGCTGCTCTATATGAAAAGGCAATGGAAACTGCCGGAAAAACAGAATATGAAGTAGTAGGTTCTCTTAAAGGCGCTGAAATGGAATATATGAAGGCAAAGCACCCATTTATCGACAGAGAATCCTTGGTTATTGTAGGCGACCATGTTACACTGGAAAGCGGTACAGGTTGTGTTCATACAGCTCCGGGACATGGTGTGGACGACTATAACGTTTGTAAAAATAACTACCCTGAATTGCCGATTATCGTGCCGGTGGATAATCACGGTAAAATGACTGCGGAAGCAGGAGAACAGTTTGCAGGTCTTTCTACTGACGAGGCAAGCCGTGCAATTGGCAAGCATTTGGAAGAAATCGGAGCAATGTTTGCGGCAAAAAGAATTGTTCACCAATACCCACACTGCTGGCGTTGTAAAAATCCTGTGTTATTCCGTGCAACTGAACAATGGTTCTGTTCTGTGGATGATATCAAAGAACAAGCAGTAAAAGCAATTCAAGATGTTACTTGGATTCCGGGATGGGGACAAGACCGCATTACCTCCATGGTACAGGATAGAAACGACTGGTGTATTTCCCGTCAACGCAGATGGGGCGTGCCAATTCCTATTTTCTACTGTAAAGAGTGCGGCGAACCTTTAATTTCAGAAGAAGCTATGGCAGCTGTATCTGAAATGTTCCGTACAGAAGGTTCTGACCAGTGGTATATAAAACCTGCGGAAGAAATCATCCCTGAAGGCATTGCTTGTAAAAAATGCGGCTGCACACATTTTGATAAAGAAAAAGATATTATGGACGTTTGGTTCGATTCAGGCGTAACTCATGCAGCTGTTTTGGATAAAAGACCATACCTGCATTGGCCTGCTGACCTGTATTTGGAAGGTGCCGACCAATATCGCGGTTGGTTCCAATCCTCTTTATTAACAGCGGTTGCATGGCGCGGTACCGCTCCTTACAAAGCTGTGGTTACTCACGGCTGGGTTGTGGACGGCGAAGGAAGAAAGATGTCTAAGTCTCTTTCAAACGGCATAGCTCCAAACAAAATTATTGAACAATACGGTGCAGATATTTTACGTTTGTGGGTCGCATCATCTGATTATCATGCGGATATTAGAATTTCTCCTGAAATTTTAAAACAATTATCAGATGCTTATCGCAAAATTCGTAACACTGCAAGATTTATCTTAGGAAACCTTGCAGATTTTAATCCGGATCAAGATAAAGTATCTTTCGATGAACTGTTGCCAATTGACCGTTGGGCATTGCACAGATTTGATTTGGTGAATCAAAAAGCACGCGCAGGTTATGATGCGTTCGAATTCCATCAGGTGTATCATGCAATTCATAACTTCTGTGTTGTGGATATGTCTAATTTCTATTTAGACGTGATCAAAGACCGTCTTTATGTAGAAAAGGCAAACAGCAAAGAAAGACGCGCGGCACAAACAGCGATGTATATGATTTTGGATGGTATGACAAGATTGATTTCTCCAATTTTAGCATACACTTCTGATGAAATTTGGCAGGCAATGAAACATGACTCTTCTGCTGATGCGGAAAATGTGGTTCTGAACCAAATGCCGGAACCTACCGGAGTAAATGTGGATGAAGTGTTCATTCAAACATGGGATCGCATTCACGATATTCGTGATGCAGTGAAAAAAGCGCTGGAACTTGCACGCAATGAAAAAATGATTCGTGCTTCTTTGGATGCAAAAGTACAGTTGTTCTGCGACGGAGAAATGTACGATTTTGTATCATCTGTTGAAGCCGAATTACCGGTTGTTTTCATCGTATCTCAAGTAGAACTTGTAAAAGGCGGAAAAGGCGCTTTTGCAAGTGAAGATTTACCTGAACTTTCTGTTACTGTATTGCCGGCAGAGGGTGAAAAATGCTCTCGCTGCTGGACTTACAGCAATACAGTTGGAAGTAACGAAAAACATCCTGAAGTATGTGCACATTGCGCATCTGTACTGGAATAAAATAGAGCGAGAAGGGTGAGCAAAGTGTTCACCCTTTTTTCGAATAATAACGGAGGTGTTCGCTTGTTATTAGGCATTTTTGCTTTAATTGGCGCTGCGGTTTTAATTGTCATTGACCAAGTCATTAAATATTTGGCAACCACTTATATCAAACCCATTGGAACATTGGAAATCATCCCGGGATTTTTAGATTTTACCTACCATGGAAATGATGGCGCTGCATTTGGAATTTTATCCAGCCAAACTTGGATTTTTGTGATTATTACAGCGCTTGTTTGTATTGCTTTGATTGTTGGACTGTTTGTATACAAAAAGCATACTACATTGTCCCGTATGGCATGCGCGCTGATTATTGCAGGTGGTATCGGTAACTTAATTGACCGTGTGTTTAACAATGGATATGTTATTGACTATATTCATGTGAAATTTTTTCCACCTATCTTCAATTTTGCCGATTGTTGTGTTTCTATTGGTGTAGTACTGTTGTTTATTTATGTAATTTTTTGTACGGATACCCTTCGCAAAGAATCTTCTGCGAAGAAAAAACATAAGAAAGAAAAATAAAACATGAACAAGACCATAAATGATCAAGAACAGCATTACTCTTTTATATTACAGCAGGAAGAATCGGGACAGAGATTGGATAAATGGCTGCAATCACAGTTACCCGACATGACGCGATCCGCTATTCAAAAATTGATTGAACAAGGTAATGTGACGCGTAACGGAACTGCTATCAGTAAGAATGGAAAAGGTAATACCGGCGATGTAATAGAAGTCACTGTGCCGCAGCCAAAAAAACTTGAAGTTACTGCACAGGATATTCCACTGGAAATTCTGTACGAAGATGATGATTTGCTGGTAGTTAACAAACCAAAAGGCATGGTTGTACATCCTGCCGCAGGAAATGACGACGGAACATTGGTAAATGCGTTATTACATCACTGCGGAGAGTCCCTGTCCGGTATTAATGGCATCATTCGACCGGGAATTGTACATCGTATTGATAAAGATACCAGTGGATTGCTGATTATTGCAAAAAACGATGTGGCGCATCAAGGCTTAGCTCAACAGATTAAGGAGCATAGTTTTACCCGAATTTATGAAGCTGTTGTTTACGGCAATATAAAACAAGAAGAAGGAACCGTTGACGCGCCAATCGGACGTCATCCCACAGACCGTAAACGGATGGCGATTACAGATAAAAATTCCAGAAATGCAGTCACACATTATAAAGTTTTAAAACGCTATGATGGCTTTACACATGTGCAGCTGAGGTTGGAAACAGGAAGAACACACCAGATTCGTGTGCATATGGCTTATATTGGCCATCCTGTTGCAGGAGACCCTGTGTATGGCGTAAAAAAAGTGATTACCGCTTTAAACGGTCAATGTTTGCATGCGCGTGTCATTGGTTTTGTTCATCCGGTTACAGAAAAATACATAGAAATTACCAGTGAGCTGCCTGCTTACTTTACTGATTTTTTAAGTAAGTTAAAGGAACAGTAACTATCTTTGTAAAGAAGTGAAAACCCATGGAGAATGAGAAACGCCACATTTGGTTTTTAATTGCAATTGCGTTGGTATTTTGCGCTGTGTTAATTGGCTATAATATTTTCTTTGTAAAAGAACCGCAAGCAATTGTAATAGAAACGGATATATCAGCTTCTGATTCAGATACGCCGCAATCTTTAGAAGAAGGCTATATTGTACCAACGGCTAAAGTAAATATTAATACTGCAAGTGCAGAACAATTGGATGAAGAACTGGAAGGTATCGGTCCTTCTTTGGCGCAGAGAATTGTAAGCTATCGTGATGCAAATGGTCCGTTTACTGATATAGAGCAAATTAAAAATGTATCAGGTATTGGTGATAAAAAGTTTGAAGCAATTAAAGATAATATTACAGTATCTTAGGAGGAATATTCATGAAA
This sequence comes from uncultured Clostridia bacterium, assembly GCA_944384835.1. GTDB lineage: Bacteria > Bacillota > Clostridia > Oscillospirales > Acutalibacteraceae > UMGS1071. The sequence continues at coordinate 13,767 of CALWUU010000005.1, forward strand.
CAGCAAGTGCTGTCTTGCATTGAGACAAGGCGCAGTGTGCGTAGTTATGAATTAAAACAAATTCCTGATAATCTACGGGATGAAATATTAAAAGTGGCGGTTTATGCGCCCAGCGGCAGCAACAATCAAAGCTGGATGTTTACTGCAATTCAAAACCGGATGATTTTGGAAGCTTTAAATGAACAAGTTCGTATTGGATTTGGTCTTTTATCGGTTGCAGAAGATGATTATCCTGCAAAAATACGAGCCAAGCAAAAGGCACAAAAGGAAGATTATAATTTTTATTATCATGCGCCCACATTGATTGTCGCATCCAATGTACCTAATTATGCAAATGCGATGGCTGATTGTTCCGCGGCTTTAGAAAATATGTTTTTAGCAGCCCATGCATTGGATTTGGGAACTTGTTGGATAAACCAATTGACATGGCTGAGTCAAATGCCGAATGTGCGCGATTTTTTGGCAGAGCATTGCAATATACCAAAAGAACATGTGATATGCGGCGCTTGCGCAGTAGGATATACAAAAGGCGAATATCCAAAAGCTTCTCCGAGAAAAGAAAATACCATTCAAATTATTCCGTAAAATTGGTGCTGCTGTGTTATAATACACCAGCACCGATTTTTTATTTCTTTTGGCATTACTGATTTTATCGCCAGATAAACCATATCAACATATAGAGAAAGCAAATCATTTGCTAATAAATACGTTTGGTGAAATTCGTATTGTTTGATTACAGGATATTCCTAAGTAACATGAATAGAAAGATAGTATGATTTGACACAAACAGCTCCACATCGAATTAAGGATACTTTAATTATGACTAAAAGGAGAGTACAGTGTGTTCTGCTTAAGAGGAAAAATAAAAAAGCTTAGGACAGAGCGTTTCGTCTCTGTCCTAAGTCTTTTCTTTTAAAACATGCAAAACAGCATGTTTTATTATGTAATTATGATAACATAATGATACGGAATATTACTGCAACCAAGGAATTAATCTCCAAAGCAGATACCCACATCACGAGCAGATTGGATGATATTACTATCTTTCGGAACATATTTTAATTTTCCTGCTACTTCGCTGAGCGGTACGGCAACAATATTTCCGTTTTGTAATGCTACCATGTTTCCGAAATTGCCCTCTTCAATTAAGCGAACGGCGGCAGTACCAAACCTAGTTGCAAGCAAACGGTCATACGGACAAGGTCCGCCTCCACGCTGAAAATGTCCCGGTACTGTCACACGCACCTCGCGTCCGGTAAGTTCTATAATTTCATGGGCTACACGATAGGAGACAGAAGGAAAAGACATATTGGCACGGCTTGCCTTAAATTCCTTTTTGGACATTTCGGCTTCTTTTTTAGAAAGTGCACCTTCCGCAACTGCCAAAATACAAAAACGTTTTCCTTGACCGGTTCTCAAATATAGGCTGTCCACTACTTTATTGATATCATAAGGAATTTCAGGCAGCAATATAACGTCAGCTCCGCCTGCAATACCTGCATATAATGTAAGCCATCCAACTTTGTGTCCCATAATTTCAACAATAAATACGCGTCCATGAGAAGTAGCAGTCGTATGAATACAGTCAATTACATTGGTGGCAATTTCAACAGCACTGTTAAAGCCAAAGGTCATTTCTGTGCCCCATAAATCGTTATCAATGGTTTTGGGAAGCGTAATTATATTGAGACCTTCTTCGCTAAGTAAGTTAGCTGTTTTATGCGTACCGTTGCCTCCAAGAATAACAAGGCAATCCAACTTCATTTTTTTATAAGTTTCTTTCATCTTGGTTACTTTGTCAATATTATTTTCGTCCAGTACACGCATTTGCTTAAATGGTTGACGAGAAGTTCCCAAGATTGTGCCGCCAAGCGTTAGGATACCTGAAAAATCCATTTGCTTCATTGGAATGTAATTTCCTTCAATCAGGCCTTTGTAGCCATCTTGGATACCAAAAATTTTTACTTTGTCGCCTAACAATTCACAAAATGTTTTACCAACGCCGCGAATGGCTGCGTTCAGGCCTTGGCAATCGCCTCCGCTTGTCAAAATACCAATTCTTTTCATGGTCTTTACCTTCTTTATTTCATTTTTTCTAAATCGGCTCTTCTGATTGGTGTATATGGTTTACTGTCATCCAAAGCTTCCAGTTTTGCAACTGCTTCTTTCGCATAGACGCTAAACTCGTATTGAGAGTTAAACGGAGCTTTGCTGCGTTTATCTATTTCAATATAAGTAGTATCGCTTTGCAGTAATCGTGTATTAATTGTATCGCTGAGCATAGTTTGTATAATATTAAATGCGCGTTTTTGAAGGTCGGGATCTTCAATTGGAAATACCAATTCAACACGGTGATCCAGGTTACGCTGCATCCAGTCTGCGCTGCCCATATAAATTTTTGGATTACCTGCATTCTCAAATTGAAAAATACGGCTGTGCTCCAGCAATTGTCCCACAATACTATGCACGCTGATATTTTCACTAATTCCCGGAATTCCAGGAATTAAACAGCAAATACCACGAACAATCATTTGAACCTTGACTCCGTTTTGAGATGCCTTATACATCAGCTCAATCATTTCAGGATCAACCAAAGAGTTTACTTTTACTATTATACCACTTGGGAGACCTTTTTTCGAGTTTTCTATTTCTCTTTCAATCATTTGAACAAAAAAACTGCGTAACCCCTGAGGAGCAACTTCAAATTTATTGTATTCCGGAGGGCGTGAGTATCCTGTTAATACGTTAAATAGAGAGGAGGCATCCATACCATATGGCTCTTTGCAGGTAAACAAGCTAATGTCGGTATAAATTTTTGCGGTAGAATCGTTGTAGTTTCCCGTCCCCATGTGTACATAGCGGCGGATTCCGTCCTCCTCTCTGCGTACAACCAATAAAATTTTACAGTGTGTTTTTAATCCTACCAAACCGTAAATAACGTGGCAGCCTGCTTCTTCTAATTTTTTTGCCCAAAGAATGTTATTTTCTTCGTCAAAGCGTGCTTTTAATTCCACTAAAACCGTTACTTGCTTTCCGTTCTCAGCCGCTTTGATCAATGCAGCAACAATAGGAGAATTACCGCTGACGCGATATAAGGTTTGCTTTATAGCAAGTACATTTTCATCTTCTGCGGCTTGCTGTACAAAATCTACAACGCATTTAAAGCTTTCATAGGGATGGTGCAGCATGCGGTCTTTTTCTTTGATAGCGTCGAATACATTTTTATGCTCAAAAAAATCTGCAGGAGGGTAAACAGGAGTAATTGGTTCAAAGCAAAGCTGTTCACAGCCGTCTAAACCGGCAAACTTTGTAAAGAAGGTAAGATCAATCGGACCTTGAATGGAATAAATATCCGTATCTTTTACCTTTAACGTTTCTATTAAAAAATGGCGGGTCTGCTTATCACATTTATGAGCAATTTCCAAACGAACAGGACGTCCGCGTTTTCTTTTTTTAATGGATTTTTCAATTTCAAGCAATAAATCTTCTGCTTCTTCGTCAATGTCTAAATCAGAGTTACGAGTAAGACGGAAAGGTGTGCATGCTTCAATGCTGTGCAACTCAAATAATTCTTCAATTTTATAAATAATAATATTTTCGAGAAGCACAAAGGCTCTTCCTTCATCACTGGGCAATTCTAAAAAACGTGAAAGAATGGATGGTACTTGAACCAACGCAAAGCACGATTCATCATCCTCGCCTTTTAGACGTACTGCAATATTTAGGCTTTTGTTTGCCAATAACGGAAACGGACGGCTTTCATCTACTGCCAAAGGCGTTAGAACGGGAAATAAAACTTTATCAAAATAATCTGAAATATATTTTTGCTGCTTTTTATTCATTTCGCTTGGAGTTAAAAAGACCATATTTTGCTTCTTTAAAGCCGGTATTACCGAACGTTGGCAGCAAGAATATTGCTTTTCTACAAATTTATGGATTTTTTCTTGCAATTGAGCAAATAAAGCTGTCGGAGTTAACCCTGATGCATCTGCGTTTTGATAACCTGAAATAATTTGCGCTTTTACACCTGCAACGCGAACCATAAAAAATTCGTCTAAATTAGAAGCGCTGATTCCAAGAAAACGGACACGCTCCATAATGGGATTTTCTTTTTCCAAAGCTTCCTCCAGCACACGGCTGTTAAAGTCCATCCAGCTAAGTTCACGGTTGATATAAGGCAATTTATTTTCATTGCTCATAATTGTCTTGCACGACCTTTCCATTTGTCATATTAAATTTGACTTAACAGTTAAAATTGGCTGTACGCCGAATACTTCTTTAAAAAAAGCAGAACATTTTTCAAATGCCCAGTGTTCCAGCCTGGTATTATCGTTGCTTTTAGCGGTAATCATTAGTTTGTCTTCCTCTAACCTTACTTTCACAGATTGCAGTTTTTGCTTTTGAGATTTATCCAGAGAATTTGCCAAACGAAAAATAGCGGCTAACTTTAATGCAATAATTTTTTCGCTGCCTTTTAAAGAGGAAAACTCTGCATCATTATAATTTGGTGTTTCATTTTCTGCAAAGCGGGAGATATATGCCGCCATGAGTGTGGATTTTTCTGTTAATCCATAAATATCAGTATATTTTATAACATCAACATTACTGTTTAGGTGATGCTTGGAGTTGATAAAATAACCGCAATCATGCAGAATTGAGGCGATTTCCAGTAACAATTTATAATCTGGATTCAAACCGTGCAAACGTTTGATTTTATCAAAAATTGTGCATACTGTATTCATCAAAAAATTGGCGTGCTCACAGTTACAGCGATAACGTTCAGCTACTGTTTTTGCACAGGCCAATGCGTGTTCACGTGTTTCCGCAACTTCATTTTGCGCGCGTTTTTGTATTAGCATTTGTTCAATTAAGGTGTCCCATAAATCTACTTTGGGAGCAACGACGTAATCTGCTTCCGTAAATTTTAAAAGTTTTGCGTAAATGGCCAAAGAAGAATAGAACATTTCGGCTACTTCTTCAGTTAAACTAAATTTTAACGCTATTTTTTCCAATGGCATCAATCGAATGGCCTGATACAGATTGGTTAAGGTTTTCGATTTAATAATATAATTTCCCTCTACCGGATCAGCATCGCATAATTTAGCGATACGCTGCATTTCATTTCCTGTTAATACCAAACCGTTTACTTGTTGGTAAGGAACCGGCATTTGAATACGGCTAAAAATAGAATCCAGATATTCATCTACCACAACTGCAAAGTCATCCGTATATTCCTGCACGCCGCTTAGTACATCGTGCAGCTTTAAAGAACCTGTGGAAATATTTTGCGTAAAGAAAATATGTTTTCCGTTGTATAATGAAATTCCGATAGAGCCTGTACCAATGTATGACAGCAGCATATTTTCAGGCTGTTTCAGCTGTGATTTTTCGTTTGCTTGGGAAGAAGCATTATCCATATCATTTAAAGCTTTTGTAATTGCAGAATATATGAGAGATTTTTCTTGATTGTCATCATAAATGTCTACGATCATGTTATTTTGGATCAAAAGCTGATCTTGAATGAATTCTTTGTTTTGTGCTTCGCGCAATGCGGTGGTACCAACTACTTTATACTGGTCAACACCATATTCTTTCATCACATTGGAGTAGCCGGTTAAAATTTGAGAAAGTTCACGCAAGCATTCAAAACTGATTTTGCCGTAGTTAAACACTTCATGTCCCAGTTTCAGAGGATATTCCAACGTGTTCAGCGGTATAATTTCTTTGTTTCTCACCTGTGAAATTTGCATTTTTACATCGCTGGAGCCAATATCGATTACTGCGGCAACTTTACCGCCTTTATGTTTGGGCATGATGATAGCACCGCCTTTTTTGACATTTATCTTTCTATTTATTATAACAAAGCCGTTTTTTTCTATCAACATATTTCATAGAATTTTAAAAATACAATATATTTTTTAACATACTTTTAACAATAAGATAAATATTATTTGGTAATATATCGTTTTATGAAAATGAGTTAGAAAAATCTAGGAACATTCAGTAAGATTGTTCTTTTTTATTTTAACAGACCTTGTTTTTCCACTGCTACTCATTTTTGAAGGAACTATAAATAATATGGACATAAATGATACGTTACCTTTTGTTATAGATAAATTATAGTTTAACCTAACAGAGCAGATATACCATATTTGAAAGTATTTGTGTTTATACATTTTTAGAAGATGAAAATCGGTAACATAACATTTTATTCTTCAAATGAACCATATTTTGAGTATTGACAGAGTATAAGAAAAAACGGGAAAGAAGTCTACAGCTTCTTTCCCGTTTTTACTTATCATTTGCTTGTCAGACGTGTTAAGGCAGATGAGTTTCAAGCTTCCTCATTGACGTTTGACTAACATTTTTATTATATTTCATTTTTTAATAATACTTCCAAAGCTGCCAATTTCGCAGCAATGCAAAAGACATTCATAGCTTCCTGAAGTTCCTGTACAGAAGGGAAGGAAGGAGCAATGCGTATATTGCAGTCTTTCGGATCTTTCCCGTATGGATAAGTAGCGCCGGCATCAGTTAAAGTAACGCCCGCCTCTTTGCAGAGTTCTACTATACGTTTTGCGCAGCCTTCCATGACGTCAACACTGATAAAATAACCTCCGTGGGGATTGGTCCAAGATGCAACTCCAACAGGCGCCAGCTGTTTTTTCATGGTATCCAGCACAATGTTAAATTTAGGCTGCAGCAATTCTTTATGTTGATTCATTAATTTTTCTACGCCCTCCATATCTTTTAAAAAGCGTAAATGGCGTAATTGATTGATTTTATCAGGTCCAATGGTTTGGAAAGAAAGACGTTTGCGTATATTTTCCAGTGTGTTTTTGCTTCCCGCCATGGCTGCGACACCGGCGCCTGGGAACGTGATTTTGGAAGTGGAAGCAAATATAATAGGTAAATCTTCATTTCCTTGCTTCTTGCATTCTTCCATTAGGTTTAATAATTGGTCAGGAGTATCTGTAATGTTGTGTACGCAATATGCATTGTCCCAGAAAATTTTGAAATCTTTTGCAGCTGGTTTTAAAGCGGCAAAGCGGCGCACGGTTTCGTCAGAATACGTAATGCCTTGAGGATTGGAATATTTGGGAACACACCAAATTCCTTTTATGCTGGCATCTGTATTTACCAACTGCTCTACCACATCCATATCAGGTCCGTGCTCTGTCATTGGAACAATTACCATTTCAATGCCAAAGAATTCCGTAACGCCAAAATGTCGGTCATAACCGGGACAAGGACAAAGAAATTTAACGGTTCCTTGTTCCGCCCAAGGCTTACAGCCGCCAAATCCGCGGTACATACCGGAACTAACGGTGTCAAACATCATATTTAAACTGGAGTTTCCGCCTACAATCACATCATCTGCATCTACACCTAACATACTGCCGAAAAATTGACGCATTTCCGGCAAACCGTCTACAACGCCGTAATTGCGGCAGTCATCGCCGGCTTCTGCGTTGTAATCAGACTTGGAATTTAAAACGTCCATCATTGGCATAGACAGTTCCAATTGCTCCGGACCAGGTTTTCCTCTGGACATATTTAGATTTAAACCTTGCGCTTTATATGCATCATATTTTATTTGCAAATCAATTTTTTCTTTTTCAAGAGCTTTTTTAGACATAGACTTATAATATTCAGTGTTCATTTGCGTATCTCCTCTAACCAAAATTGCATAAATGTCTTAAAACCTTACTTATTCTACACTCATTCAAAAAAAAATGCAAGTTAATTTTAATAATCTTGCATTTTGCTCAAATCATGAATCTTTGTGTAAACTTTTCTGTAGGTTTCTTCCAGTGATTCTCCTAACATGCGGGCTGCTTTAGCCGCGCTCTCATATTCTACATAATATTTTTTAATATGATGATAGGTGCAAATTTTGCAATCAATGGTTTGAGAGCCGATTTGTATCGGCTTTACCTCTCGGGACATAATATTGCGTTTTGCAAAGGTTTTACGCAATCCAATGGCTGTTGTTTCCTGAAAAATGGTTTCTGTTATCATTTGCTCCAGTTCCGGCTGACACAGCACGGTTAACTCATAAGCAGGGCGATTCTTTTTCATATAAATAGGAGTGAAATATACATCAGCAGCGCCCAGTTCCAATAAACGCGTGTGACAGTAAGCCAGTTGTTCGGGGGTACTGTCGTCAATGGAGCTTTTTAAAATGCAAATTTCATCTTCAAGTGTATCGGTGATTTCAGAAATCAACATGGCACGCACCACGTTTGGGTGAGTAAATTCTTTTTTGCCTGCGCCAATTCCTACTTTATCAATGGTGAACTTTTTTGGAAGCGCAAATGTATCTGCCAATGCTGCGATGATTGCAGCGCCTGTTGGAGTAATCATTTCTCCTTTGTTTTCCGTGATTCTCATTGGTATGCATGCCGTCTGTACCAGCCGCAGCGTGCAAGGAGTAGGTACGGGCGTCAGTCCATGGTGACATTTTGTAAATCCGCTGCCTTCATATAAAGGTGAGCAGATGATACGGTCAATATGTAAAAAATCAAGACAAACAGCAACAGCGACCACGTCAAGAATGGAGTCATCACCTCCTACTTCTTGAAAATGGACTTGGGTTGCCGGCATTTCGTGAACGAAGCCTTCTGCTTGTGCCAATGCATGAAATATTTTTTTCGCAGTTTCTTTGGCTTTGTCTGAAATTTGTGATGCGTCGATAATATGCTCAATTTCAGCAAGACAACGTCCCGTATGTTCATGGTGATGAGAATGGGAATGGGGATGCTCATGGCTGTGTTCGTGAGCATGCTTATGAACGGAATGCTTGGTGCAAATATCAAATGCGGTGGCAGAGACTCCTTGTTTCTCTGTTTTGCTGATTTCGATTTCAAACTGCTCCAACGGTACGGTATGAAGCTGACTGAGCAAAAACTCTTTGTCGACGCCTAAGTCTATCAAAGCGCCGGCTGCCATATCTCCGCTAATGCCGGAGTAACATTCTAAGTATAAGGTATTCATGGAATTTTCCTTTCTTTTTATCAACCAATTTGATAAAAGGATGCTTTCTCAAATCATGGGTAAAAGCATCCTTTTTTATGTCATTCTGTTATATTTGATTCTGAGCCGAATTTACAATTAAGCGATTGATTTGTGCAGCCATATAACCTCCGCCAAAACCGTTGTCTATGTTGACGGCTGCCATACCTGTGGCACAAGAATTGATCATGGTCAGCAAGGCGGAAATTCCATGGAGATTTGCGCCGTAACCAATGCTGGTAGGTACAGCAATCACAGGTTTGTCTATTTGACCTGCCAGTACAGATGCCAATGCGCCTTCCATACCTGCTACCGCAACAACTGCATTGGATTTGCGAATATCAGGCAATGCGTCAATCAAACGATGAATGCCTGAAATGCCGATATCATAAATACGGTTTACATTTGCTCCGCACAATTCGGCAGTGCAAGCGGCTTCTTCTGCTACGGAAATATCAGATGTTCCTCCTGTGCAAACCGTTACCAAACCATATTGTTCCGGTTTCTTTTCATATGCATACAATATGCGGGCTGTATCATGGTATTGCGCATGGGGAACAACAGGCAGAACTGCATCTGCCTGTTCTTTAGTGACCCGTGTCGCCAAGACAATTTTATTGCGCTCATATAATGCTTTGAAGATATCACGGAATTGCGTAACTGTTTTTCCCTGCGCAAAAATGACTTCCGGAAATCCTGTTCTCAATTGTCTGTGATAATCCAGTTTGGCATATTCCATATTATGATAAGGCAAATCCTTTAACTGCTCCATGGCTTGTTCCACAGAGAGCTGGTGATTTTGGACTGCCTGCAATAATTCTTTTGTTAACATTGTTTACCTCTTTGCTTTTGATAGGGTTCATCCATACTGCCTGAGCGGAATCCTTCCATATCTAACGTAATATAATCAAAACCGATTTGTTTTAGCGCAAGCACCAAATCCGACTGCTGATAAAATTCTGAAAATTGTTCTTTAGGAATTTCAATGCGCGCAATGGTATCATGCAGACGGACACGATTTATGGGAAAACCCTTTTGACATAATAACTGTTCCGCTTTTTCAATTTTATCCAGCTTTTCTTTTGTAATCAGCGTATGATAAGGGAGTCGTGTGGCAAGACAAGGGGATGATGGGGTTTCAGATGAAGAAAGCCCCAAATCCGCTGCCATCTGCCGTACTTCCCGCTTTGTAATGTGGCATTCTGCCAAAGGACTGATGATATTCAACTCTTTTAAGGCACGGATGCCCGGACGGTACTGCTGTAAATCGTCCACATTGGTTCCATCCATACATATGGAATAACCATGCTCAACTGCCCATTGTTTTAAAAAAGAAAAGAGCATATGCTTGCATTGATAACAGCGATCCAGCGGGTTATTCATAATATTTGGATTGGTAAATTCATCAAGTGCAATTACGTAAAAAGGAACGCCGATTTCCTGCGCAATTTTTTTCGCTGTATTTTGGTCTCCCACAGGGTGCAATGTGGTTTGAAAATAGACGGCAGCCACTTTGGAAGCGGTCTGCGCGGCAGCCTTTAGTACAAGACTGCTGTCTACTCCGCCGGAAAAGGCGATGCAAATACCGCTTTTTGCATAGTGGGCCAAATATGTTTGCAATTGTTCTAATTTTTTTTGCATAAGGTTCTCTCTTAATTTGTAGGGATTAAAATTCTGCATTGCCTGTTGTTCTTGGGAAAGGCAAAACGTCACGGATATTGGAAATGCCGGTCAAATACATTACCATGCGTTCAAAACCCAGTCCGAATCCGGCGTGTTTTGTTCCGCCAAAGCGGCGTAAATCCAAATACCACCAGTAGTCTTCTTCCCGCAGTCCTGCTTCCTGCATGCGTGCCTGCAAAAGATCCAGACGCTCTTCACGCTGACTGCCGCCGATAATTTCTCCAATTCCGGGTACCAATAAATCCATAGCGGCAACTGTGTTGCCGTCGTCGTTCAAACGCATATAAAATGCTTTGATTTCCTTTGGATAATCTGTTACAAATACAGGCTTTCTAAAAATTTGTTCTGTTAAATACCGTTCGTGTTCCGTTTGTAAATCCATGCCCCATGCAACGGGATATTCAAATTCAGCTCCGCAGTTTTGCAGTTTTTCAATGGCATTGGTATACGTAATACATGCAAAGTCTGATGTTACAATGTGGTTTAAACGTTCCAATAGTTCTTTATCTACAAACTGATTAAAAAATGCCAGGTCATCGGGACATGTTTCCATGACATAGGATATGATGAATTTGATTAGATCCTGTGCAAGCTGCATGTCATCCTGCAAATCTGCAAAGGCAATTTCAGGTTCAACCATCCAAAATTCTGCGGCATGACGCTGTGTATTGGAATGTTCGGCACGAAAGGTAGGACCAAACGTATAAATGTTGCCAAACGCCATTGCCATGCACTCGCCTTCTAACTGACCTGATACCGTTAATGAAGTTGGTTTTTGAAAAAAGTCTTGGGTATAGTCGATGGTTCCTTGTTCATTTTTGGGGGGCTGTTCCAAATCTAATGTTGTGACGCGGAACATTTCTCCTGCTCCTTCACAATCGCTTCCGGTAATAATCGGCGTATGTGCATATAAAAATCCCTGTGATTGGAAGAATTGATGAATTGCAAAGGAGGCAGCGGAACGAACGCGGAACACAGCGCTGTAAGTATTGGTGCGGGGACGTAAGTGTGCAATGGTACGCAAATATTCCAATGAATGACGCTTTTTTTGAAGCGGATATTCCGGTGAAGAAGCGCCTTCCACGTCAATCTGTTTTGCATGAAGCTCAAAGGGCTGTTTTGCATCAGGCGTTAAAATAAAGGTGCCTGCAACGCAAAGCGCCGTTCCAACGTTTTGTTTGGCAATTTCTTTATAGTTTGGAAGGGTTGTCTCTTCAAATACAATTTGTACGCCTTTAAAACAGCTTCCGTCGTTTAAATCAATGAATCCCAATGATTTGGAATCTCTTAAACTGCGTACCCAACCGCATACAGTTACCTCTGTATTTGCATACTGATTTGGAGTTTGATAGAGTTGTGCAATGGTGATTCGTTTCAAACAAAAATCCTCCTTTTATGATATGCCGTTATCAATCTTAAGTATTATATTATAACACAGACAATACAGGTGCAAGTATATTATAAATATTTTATTATTCTCAAAAAAATTTGAAAATAAACCTTGCTTTTTCATAAAACATAGTGTATACTATCAAAGGTGTTCAGCTAAGAGTACCTACAACTGCATATGGAGAGGTATTCTAATGGTAAGGAGCCACATTGGAAATGTGGTGTGCCGCAAGGCATTGTGCGTTCGAGTCGCATCCTCTCCGCCAAAGTGAGTTCGAATGCAATTTGCGTTCGAACTTTTTTTCTCTCAAATAACACAATTATGCTGAAATCGGCTTTTTATAACATCTTGGCAAATAGGAATGGGTAACCCCTGTTCCTATTTTTTCTTTATAAAAAAGAACCTGCTTCGCGATTACTCATTTTTTAAAAAGTACGTTAGAATTGTCTGTTTGATTGCAGATATCCTTGAGAACTTCATTGTAACTGCAACCGTTTAGTTGGAAAGTTGATTGATATTTTTCTAAAATCCTTTCAATGATATCTTTACATGGAAAAACATTATGTATTACTTATGATATTTCTGATTTCCGTCTTTCTCAATATTCCTTATTCTTGTTTCATTTTGTATTTTATGGTATAATTAACTCAGTAAAAAAGAGATACGGAACAGAATAGGGAGTGATTGTGTGTCTGCGGATTTGCATTGTCACACCAAAATGTCAGATGGTTCTGTTACAATAGAAGAGTTGGTGATTCTCGCAAAAAATAAGGGAATCACCACAATTTCTGTAACGGACCATGATACGTTTGCAGGTTCAACAAGAGCAAAAGTATTTGCCCAAAGACACGGTGTAACGGTAATACCGGGGATAGAAATTTCTGCATTTGATTATGACCGCAATCAAAAAGTACATGTATTGTGCTATTATTGCAGTCATCCGGATCGACTGGAGGGGCTTTGTAAAAAAATCAGTGACAGCCGGAAAAAAGCTGCAAGTATTATGGTGCAGAAAGTAATGCGTTTGTATCCTGTGGGAACGGATATTTTATTGCGTCATTCTCATGGAAGCACCAACATTTTCAAACAGCATATTATGCATGGGTTAATGGATGCCGGCTATACCAATGAATTGTACGGATCTGTCTATCAAAAATTGTTCACGCCGCGTATTGGTCTGGCCTATACAAAAATAGAGTATCCTGATATTCATCAGGTATTGTATCAAGTAAAACAAGCGCAGGGAATTGCGGTAATTGCTCATCCCGGTCAATTAAAAGATAGTTCTCTGTTAGAACAGTTATCAGAAGAGCAAGAAATCGACGGTATCGAAGTGTGGCACCCAAGCAATGGGGAAAATCTGATACCGCAGTTGATACAATTGGCTGAAACACACAGCTTACTTATGACAGGCGGTACGGATTTTCACGGCATGTATTCCAAAGTTCCAAGAACCATTGGTTCTTATGTAACCCCAGAGGGTCAAGTGCTTGCATTGGAAAAATGGAAGCAGAAGCATAATAACTAGTTTTGCGGAGGCAATGTATGGAGTATTGTTATCAAACAAAAGGAGTTTGTTCTACTCAAATTATTTTGGATATTGATGGAGATATCGTAAAATCTGCTGTTTTTAAAGGGGGATGCAACGGGAATTTAAAAGGGATCAGTGCCTTGATATCAGGTATGAAAATAGATGATATCATTGAAAAATGCCAAGGGATTACTTGCGGCAGACGTTCCACTTCCTGCCCGGATCAATTAACAAAAGCACTGATAGCAGCAAAAAAGAAAATGACTGCTCAAGAATAACGAAACAGGTTATTGTTTTTTAGACAATAACCTGTTTATTTTTATTCCATTGCATTTAGAATGGTTTCATAAAGCTCAGGATAGCGTTTTTTGATATTAAAAGGTTTTAAGTTTTTATCTGTCCATCCGTGAAGGGTAGAGCCTGTATTTACAGGCTTTTCCACGCCTTTTTTGTATACAGTATAACCAAATTGGATACGCGAAGGTGTTAATGATAAAATACGCGTTTCTATCGTAATTTCATCTTCATATAAAGTGGCTTGATGATATTTGCTGGTAAGTTCAGACAGAGGCAATAAAATTCCCATTTCTTCCATTTTACTGTATGAAATGCCTACTTTCTTGATAAACTCTGTACGTGCCAGTTCATACCAAACTGCATACACAGAATGATGAATGACACCCATTTGGTCTGTTTCCGCATATCGCGCGGTGACAAAAGATTTTGTAATCATGTAGCTGCTCCTTCTATTATAATATCATGTTTCATGTCATCGTTTTTGATGTCTAATCCTTCAAACTGCATGTTGTAGTATTTTGTATACAGTCCGTTTTGTCTTAGCAGTTCTTCATGAGAACCCCGCTCTATGATATGATGTTTATCAATTACTAAAATTTCGTCCGCATGACGAATGGTACTTAAACGGTGCGCAATTACAATGGTAGTTCTGTTTTTTGCCAGTTGTTCCAGCGAAGCTTGGATAAATCGTTCGCTTTCATTGTCTAAAGCAGAGGTGGCTTCGTCTAAAATCAAAATCTTTGGGTCTTTTAAAAATACGCGGGCAATGGCAATACGCTGTTTTTGCCCTCCGGAAAGCCGTGTTCCCCGCTCACCTACCATTGTATCATACCCATCATCTAAACTCATAATAAAATCGTGGATATTTGCAAGTTTGGCTGCTTGGATAATTTCTTCTTCACTGGCTCCGGGTTTGCCGTATGCGATATTATCACGAACAGTACCCCAGAACATGTAAATATCCTGCTGCACGACGCCGATTGCTTTACGAAGCGATTTTTGTGTTACATCCCGTATATCAATGCCATCGATGGAAATGCTGCCGTCAATGACATCGTAAAAACGGGGAAGAAGTGCGCATATTGTTGACTTTCCGCCTCCTGACGGTCCGACCAAAGCGATGGTTTTTCCGGCCGGAATTTCAAAGTCAATATCATTTAATACATTATGTACGCCGTCGTAAGAGAAAAACACATGTTGATAACGAATATTGCCTTCTACATGCTTTAAATCCGGAGCGTTCGGTTTATCTTCGATTTCGATAGGAGTTTCCATAATTTCCAGAAAACGTGAAAACCCTGCCAGACCTTTTTGGAATACTTCCATAAAGTTGACCAGTATGGTAATAGGATTAATAAAAATATTGATATATAAAGCGTATAACGCTAGATCAGGCGCGTTTAATGTGCCTTGTGCAATAAAAATGCCGCCGAAAACTAAAATAACGGTGAATAAAATCCCTTGAAAATATAAGTTTCCTGATTGGAATCTTCCGTATGCATGGTAAGAATGTTTTTTGGAGGATAAAAAAGAAACATTGGTTTTTTGAAATTTTTCTTTTTCCACATCTTCGTTGGCAAAAGATTTTACCACCCGTATGCCGGCAAGAGAATCTTGCAGCTGCGCATTGATATGGCCTATTTTTTTGTTATTGTCAGAAAATGCTTTTTTCATGCGTTTGTTTTGGAACACACTGAAAATACACATTATTATTACAACTGCAAATAATATTAGAGTTAAAGGTACATGTACCATCATTAACAATACAAAGGAGCCGATAAGTTTTAAAAAGGCTAAGAATAAATTTTCAGGTCCGTGATGCGCAACTTCAGAAATATCAAATAGGTCTGACACCATTTTTGTCATCATTTCTCCTGTATTATTTTTGTCATAGTAAGAAAATGGCAGACGCTGCATTTTATCGAACAGATCGCTGCGCATGGCACTTTCCATTCTGGAGCCCATAATATGTCCCCATGTTGCAATAAAATAGTCACAGAATAGCTTGATTAAATACAAGATGATCAAACCGATTGCAACAAATCCAATGGTATGCAAAATAATGTCTGCGTCCATGGTAAATAGACTCTTATTTAATATATTTAGTATTTGCGGGAACGATATATCTACCAGAGAAACGACCGTCGCACATATTAAGTCAAAAATAAGCATGGCTTTATGCGGCTTATAGTAGTGAAGAAATTTTTTTAATGTTGGCATGATACACCTGCTTTCTGTTATAAATAAAAAAGCGGAATGCTATACATTCCACTTTTCGATTACATGGCCTTCATTAAAATAGGCTTTATATTTTTTCCGGTTCCGGATAATCTACGCCGAATGTTTCAACGGTCACTTTTTCCATAATTTGATTTTCCAAAGGACGGTCACTATAATCACGCTGGGCCGCAACGATTTTATCTACTGCTTCCATGCCTTCAATTACCTGACCAAAGGACGCGTACTGTGCATTTAGATGAGGAGCATCATCTACCATAATAAAAAATTGAGAACCCGCACTGTTTGGATTTTGCGCACGTGCCATAGAAAGAACGCCGCGTTTATGAAGCAGTTCGTTATTAAAGCCGTTCATAATAAATTCGCCTCTGATAGAATAGCCCGGGCCGCCCATGCCGGTGCCTTGAGGGTCTCCGCCTTGAATCATGAAGCCGGGAATGACTCTGTGGAAAATAAGTCCGTCATAAAAGCCGCTTTTTACAAGAGAGATGAAATTGTTTACCGTGTTAGGGGCAACATCAGGAAACAGTTCTGCTTTAATAGTACCTTGATTGGTTTCAAATGTAACAATAGGATTGCTCATAAATATCAATTCCTCCAAATGTTTTCTTAAAGATTATGGTAATTATAATACGTTTGTCCAATTTGTTCAAGTCACGTTTTGTCCACTTGCTCATATCACATGAAAATCATCACAGAAAAAGAATAGACTTTATTAGAAAAACATCATAACAACAGCACATAATATTTGTTTATGTGCTGTCAGGCATGCAGTTTTGTTGGAAATAAGCTTTTTTATTCCGTATTCTTTGGAGATAATAAAAATTTTAGTTTTTGATAAGCATTCGTTAACTGCTATAAACTGGAAATTATAATATCTAGCAACAAAACAAAATCAAAGATTTTGATTGTTGGCAAGAACGTTTTAACATTTCATCTGCCAGAAATTGCTTTGCAATTTCTCTTATGTTATAACAACCTTGCAACAAAAACAAAATCAAAGATTTTGATTGTTGACAAGAACGTTTTAACATTTCATCTGTTAGAAATTGCTTTGCAATTTCTCTTATGTTATAACAACCTAGCAACAAAACAAAATCAAAGATTTTGATTGTTGGCAAGAACGTTTTAACATTTCATCTGTTAGAAATTGCTTTGCAATTTCTCTTATGTTATAATAACCGCATATATGATGGGAGGAGATAATCACTATATGAAACTGATTTCATGGAATGTAAATGGATTACGTGCCTGTTTGACAAAGGGTTTCCCTGAATTTTTTGAGCAGGAGCAACCAGATATATTTTGTATTCAAGAAACCAAAATGCAGGAAGGACAAGCGGAAATCAATTTTCCGGGTTATTACCAATATTGGAACAGTGCAGAAAAGAAAGGCTATTCCGGTACAGCTGTATTTACAAAGAAAGAGCCGCTATCTGTTACTTATGACATTGGAGACCCTGCTCATAAAGGAGAAGGCAGGGCAATCACGCTGGAATATGATGGATTTTATTTGGTAAATGTTTATACACCTAATGCCCAGAGAGGTTTGGCTCGTCTAGACTACCGTATGGCATGGGAAGATGCGTTCAGAACGTACTTAAAAGCATTGGACCAAAACAAACCTGTTATTTTATGCGGAGATTTAAATGTTGCACATCAGGAAATTGATTTAAAAAATCCAAAAACCAATGTGGGTAATGCCGGTTTTTCCAACGAAGAACGCAGTAAATTTACACAGCTGCTGGAAGCAGGATTCATTGATTCATTCAGAACATTATATCCAAATGAAACAGGCGCATATACTTGGTGGTCATATATGTTCAATGCGCGTGCAAATAATGCGGGATGGCGTATTGATTACTTTGTTTTATCAGAAAGAATGCGTCCGTATATGAAAGACAGCATCATTTATTCCGATGTAATGGGCAGTGACCATTGTCCTGTTGGATTGCTGTTGGACAATGAAGAAAAGAACTTGGTGAAATAAATTATGCATTTAAAGGATGTGATAACATGGAGCTGGAAGATTATCAATTCACAAAACAGGAATTAAAATATTTATCTCTTCTTTCAGAGAAGTATCCAACCGTGCAGTCTGTCTGTACGGAAATTATCAATTTAAAAGCTATTTTAAATTTGCCAAAGGGCACAGAACACTTTATGAGCGACGTACACGGTGAATATGAAGCGTTTTATCATATACTCAACAACTGTTCAGGCGTTATCCATGAAAAGGTAAATATTATTTTTGGAGAGCGATTAAGCGTACAGGAGCGCGCAGAGTTATGTACATTAATCTACTATCCGGAAGAACGTTTGGAAATTGTACACGATACCATAAAAGATTTGGAAAGCTGGTACAAAATTACACTGAACCAGTTAATTGAAATTTGCAAATTGGTTGCGTCCAAATATACCCGTTCTAAAGTGAGAAAAGCGCTTCCCAAAGAATTCAGTTATATTATCGATGAACTGCTTCACTCCGTAGAAGGCGATATCAATCAAGAGGCTTATCACAGCAATATCATGGATACCA
The DNA here is from genome assembly GCA_944384835.1 of uncultured Clostridia bacterium. Taxonomy (GTDB): domain Bacteria; phylum Bacillota; class Clostridia; order Oscillospirales; family Acutalibacteraceae; genus UMGS1071. Next base: position 32,460 of record CALWUU010000005.1, read on the forward strand.
TTATCAGTATTCAAAATGCCGATGAATTCATCATTGCATTGGCTACCTTGATCAAACGCCTTGCGGTTGACCATTTACACATAGTTGGCGATATTTTTGACCGAGGCCCCCGCGCGGACAGCATTATGGACATGCTTATGCAGCATCATGCCGTAGATATCCAGTGGGGCAATCACGATATTTTATGGATGGGGGCCTCCACAGGACATCCTGCTTGTGTGGCAACGGTTGTAAAAACCAGTGTATCCCATAAACGTTTAGATACTTTGGAAGGCGGTTACGGTATTAGCCTGCGTCCTCTTACTTTATTTGCGACACAAACTTATCAAAATTGTGAAACTACACACGAGGCTATGCACAGGGCAATTGCAATTATTCTGTTCAAAGTAGAGGCGCAAGTGATTCGGCGCCATCCGGAATATGAAATGGAAGAACGCCTGCTTTTGCATAAAATTGATTATGAAAATAAATGTATTACCATTAGCGGAAACACATATGAACTTACTACCGTAGACTTTCCAACGATTGACCCGGAACATCCTTATGAGCTGACAGAAGAAGAACAATTCGTGCTGGACGGACTTGTCAATGCATTTATAGAAAGTGACCGTTTGCATCGCCATATGAAATTTTTATATGCCTGCGGCAGTATCTATAAATGTTTTAATCAAAATTTGTTGTACCATGCATGTGTTCCTATGACGGCAGAGGGAGAATTTGCGGAGTTCGAATTTGAAGGAGTCCGTTATAAAGGAAAAGCGCTTTTGGATTTATCAGACCAAATCACACGCAAAGCATATTTTACCAGCAAGGAAAGTGAAAAACAGAAATACGGAGATTTCGTATGGTACTTATGGTGCGGAAAAACATCTCCTTTGTTTGGCAAAGCCAGAATGACTACATTTGAACGTATGTTTATTACGGATAAATCCAGTTGGACAGAAGAAAAAGATCCATATTATACGTTCTGTGAGTCTGAAGAAACCTGTAATCGCATTTTGCGTGAATTTAACCTGGCACAGGGCTTTTCACATATTATAAACGGACATGTTCCCGTAAAAGCGATGAAGGGAGAAAGTCCTATCAAAGCAAACGGCAAATTAATTGTAATTGACGGCGGTTTCTGTAAAGCGTATCAAAAAACCACCGGTATTGCCGGCTATACTTTAATTTACAATTCTCGTGGAATGCGTATTGTATCTCATACGCCGTTCAGAGGGATTAAAGAGGCAATTGAAAAACATGTGGATATTGAATCCAGTTCTGAATTTTTTGAAACCAACGGCACACGTGTGCTGATTTTGGATACGGATATAGGTGAAGATATCAGCAATACGATTTATGACTTGTCTCTCTTATTAACGGCATATAAAAAAGGTTTATTGGTACCTGATGACGAATAATAAAGAAAGACACGTTCTTGTTTTATCAGAGCGTGTCTTTTTTGCGTTCAAGGAATAGTGTTGCAAATTGGCAGTAAATGTTGACAATACTTAGATTTCATTTCATATTTTGTCACCCTTACGTATTGTTAGCGAAATTATGTAAAAGATTCATGAAAATCATATTTTCTTTTTAAAAGATATAAGTTTCATAGTATTGCAATTAATAGTTGTTACTAAAAACACAATCAGTTTTTTGTGTTATAATAACCTTAAAACAGCAGAAAAATCAAAACGTTGACTATTAAAAGAACACTCGGCATGGATGGCTTAAAACATAAAGATAATTGAAATATTGTCTTGATAAGGAAACGTTGCAGCGTTTACATGTTGGAAATTGCAAAGCAATTTCTTTTATGTTATAAGAACCTGGCAATAGTATCAAAATCAAAGATTTTGGCTATTGCTCAGAATCTTGTAACGTTTCAATGTTAAAAATTGCAAAGCAATTTCTTTTATGTTATAATATCCATTAATTGTCGAAATAGACTTATTTCAGTAAAAAAGGGGAATGATCATGGCTTTAGTAACCTTATTGGCTCATACGCCTGAGCCGGAACTGCATATTGCCGCAGCAGCAAAATTATGTTATTCGCCTTCTTCTATTGATAAAATAAAAGAAGGATTAACTGAGGATAAAGTGGCTTCTTTTGTGGATATGCTTTCGGAAATTGGTCATGAAAGTCCCATTGAGCACGCTACCTTTACGTTTGGAATTGAAGGCGTTTCTCGTGCTTTACTAGCGCAAATCACACGTCACCGCATTGCTTCTTTCAGTGTACAAAGTCAGAGATATGTTGCAGAAAATGCGTTTGAATATGTTCTACCGCCGGAGATAGCTGCCATTCCTGAGGCAAAGGAAGAGTTCATCCAGGCAATGGAAGAAGACCAGCGTCATTATGAAAACTTAACCAAAATTTTAACTGAAAAACATAAAAAATCATTACTTGAAAAAGGAAAAGATGAAAAAACAGCAGCTCGTATGGCGCAGAAGCAGGCAATTGAAGATGCTCGTTTTGTGCTGCCAAATGCTTGTGATACAAAAATGATTGTCACCTTTAATGCACGTTCATTGATGAACTTTTTTGCATTGCGCTGCTGCAGACGTGCGCAATGGGAAATTCAAGATGTAGCCATTCAAATGCTGCGTTTGGTCAAAAAAGCAGCGCCGCATTTGTTTGCCAAAGCAGGTCCTAATTGTGTGAGAGGAGCTTGTTCGGAAGGAAAAATGACTTGCGGAGAAATTAAAGAAGTACGCGCGTTTTTCCGTAATCTTGGAGAGGAAACAGTATGAAGTATCCGTTTATTGTAATTGAAGGATTGGACGGAAGCGGGAAAGCAACGCAAACCAATCAGTTATGCAGGGCGCTGGAACAAAAAGAAATAAAATATCGTCAGCTTACGTTTCCGGATTATGAACAAGATTCTTCTGCTTTAATTAAGCTGTATTTAAACGGAGCATTTGGAACAGAACCAAACAGCGTCAATGCCTATGCTGCATCTTCTTTTTATGCGGTAGACCGTTACGCCAGTTTTCAAAGATTTTGGAAGCAGGATTATTTGGATGGTACGTGTTTGGTAGCAGACCGCTATTCCACTTCCAATTTTATTTATCAATTAACGAAATTATCAAAACAGGAATGGGATTATTTTATTCATTGGGCCGAGGATTATGAGTACCATAAATTAGAATTGCCAAGACCTGATATTGTAATTTATTTGGATGTACCGCCGGAGGTTTCACAAACTTTACTGAGCGTGCGTTACCAAGGTGACGAAAAGAAAAAGGATATTCATGAACGAAATATGACTTTTTTAACAAAATGCCGTGAAGCTGCGCTGTACAGCGCACAAAAATTAGGCTGGAACGTTATTTCCTGCGCTGAAAACGGAACGATGAAATCTATTGAAACAATCCATAAAGAGATTATGGATACACTTACCATATAAAATCATTAAAAAGGAATCATAAATCGATGGTCTATGTATTTTTAGCGAATGGTTTTGAAGAAATGGAAGCAATTGCACCTATTGATCTGCTGCGAAGAGCTGAGTTAACAGTGGTAACGGTTGCAGTGGGAGCAGACACAAAAACAATTACCGGCGCTCATGGTATCAGCATCAATGCCGATATTACAGAACAGCAAGTAGATTTAACAGATATAGAAATGGCAGTGCTGCCTGGAGGTATGCCGGGAACATTGAATTTAGAAAAGTCCGCAGTTGTAAAAGCCGTTTTAAGGCACTGCAAACAGCATAACATTAAAATAGGTGCTATTTGTGCCGCACCATCTGTTTTGGGTCATATGGGCTTACTTGATGGTGTAACCGCTACCTGTTTTGAAGGATTTGAATCACAGCTGACAGGCGCAAACTACTCCTCGCGGCATGTATGCTGTGACCGGAATATAATTACTGCCAGAGGAGCCGGTGTTTCGGTTGAATTTGCTTTGAAGTTAGTAGAAGTCTTATGTGGTGCTCCTAAAGCCAATTTATTGAGGAAGTCGATACAATGTATGTGAAAAATCCAAAAGAAAATATCAAAGAACTGAAAAGAAATTTACGGCTAAAATACCGCAATATCAGAGAAACTATGCCTCCTGCAAAAAAGGGAAAGATGGACGCTCGTATTCGCAGGCATTTATTTGATTTGCCGGAATATCATGAAGAGGATACTGTTTTCGTTTATATCAGTAAATCCATAGAAGTAGATACGTTTTCCATTGTAAAAAGAGCGTTGGCTGACGGAAAACAAGTTGCTTCCCCAAGATGTGTACCGGGTACATTTGAAATGGAATTCTATTATATTCGGTCTTTGGACGATTTAGAGAAGGGAACGTTTGGCGTTTTAGAACCAAAACAGGAGCAATGTAAACTGGTTACGGATTTATCACATGGGTTTTGTATTGTGCCGGGACTTTGCTTTGATGCAAAGGGATACCGTTTGGGTTACGGTAAAGGATACTATGACCGATTTTTATCAGAATTTAAGGGAGTAACAGTAGGAATTTGTTATACCAGCTGTGTGCAATATGGATTACCTCACGGATATTTTGACCGTCCGGTAGATATTCTGGTAACCGAAAATTATATTCGCAGAACTGAGAAAAAACAGTAAAGGAGGAATATTATGCGTGATGAACAAAATCCAAATCAAGATGAACATAACATTCCTGACCCAAATCAGCAGAACGGTTCTTTGGAAGAAAGCTTAAGAGAGTATCAAGAAAGAAAACGTCAGGAGTTTCATTTGAATATTTCCGGATTAGATGATATTGATGACGACTCTCCTGAAATATACTCTAAAAAGTCAGAGTATGATGTGGAACCGCATATAGTGGAAAATATTGAAAGTCACAGTCATAATACTCCGAAACAGGAACCTCAAGTGCCACAGCAAAATCAAAAAGAACAAAAACTGACAAAAGAGCAGAAAAAGAAATTAAAAAAACGTGACAAAAAAAATAAACGTATTTTTTTCTGGATGTGGATTGTTATGATTGCGGTTGTTAGTTTTAGTATTGCTCGTTTTGCTATGGTAAATATCAACGACATGCTTGCTGTTGGTCGAGATGATTCTGTCGTTCAAATCCAAATACCCAAAAATGCTACAGGTGAAGAAGTAGGTAACATATTGGTAGAAAGCGGTATTATTGAGAAACCAAGCTTTTTTGCTTTATATTCCCAAGTAACAAAATCTGAAGGACATTATCAATACGGTACGTATGAAATTAAAAAGAATATGGACTACGAAGCTATTATTACCCATATTCAGTCTAATGCAAACCGTTTGGACGATGAAACAACTCAGATAACCATTACAGAAGGAATGAGTGTACGTCAAATTGCACAGCTATTGGAAGAAAATAATATTTGTACAGTAGATGAAATTCTGGAAGCTGCAAACGATTCAGAGTATTTTGACATTTATTCTGCAATTAATTCAATTACCAATGATGAAGAACGCTACTATCTGTTGGAAGGATATTTATTCCCGGATACCTACGATTTCTATACGGGAGAAAATCCAATCGATGCATTAAGCAAATTGTTAAATAACTATAAAGATAAAATTACCCAAGAGATGAAAGATAAAGCTGCGTCCATGAATATGACAATGGATCAAGTTATCACATTGGCATCTATGATCCAGGCGGAAGCCGCAAATGTTGACGATATGTATAATATTTCTTCTATCTTCCATAATCGTTTGAGAGACGGAGCGGAAAAAGGTGTTGCTACTTTGGACTCTGACCCAACGGTATGGTATCCATATCACTCCAGAGAAGAGGTTCCTGCTGATCAGGTAGACAGCTTTGTAAGCAGATATAATACTTATGAGGTGCAAGGTTTGCCGCCGGGACCAATTTGCAATCCGGGTCTGGATGCAATTAATGCAGCATTAAATCCGAACACAACGGATTACTACTATTTCTGCCATAAAGATGGTCAAGCATATTACTCTCAAACTTTAGAAGAACATCAGCAGAAATTGCAAGAACTTGGTCTTTCAGAATAAAGGAGAATCATATTGGCTTACGAGAGAAGAAAACCAAAAGTAGAATTACTTTCTCCTGCAGGTGACATGGAGTGCCTGAATATGGCTTTAATGTATGGTGCGGACGCCATATATTTAGCCGGACAGGAGTTTGGTATGAGAACTGCTTCTGCTAATTTTTCAAATGAGCAATTGGAGAAAGCAGTGCAAAAAGCACATGAGAAAAATGTGCCTGTATTTTTAACATGTAATACGCTGCCTCATAATGATGAATTGGATCGACTGCCGTCTTTTTTAGAAGCTGCGCAGGCTGCCGGAGTAGATGCCATTATTGTTGCCGATTTGGGCGTGATGAATTTGGTAAAACAATATGCGCCTAAAGTGGAAATCCATATTTCTACCCAAGCAGGTATTGTAAACTATGCTATGGCAAACGCTTTGTATGATATGGGAGCAAAACGTATTGTGCTGGCAAGAGAGTTATCTTTAGATGATATTGCGCAGATACGGGCAAAAATACCGGCGGATTTAGAAATAGAAACATTTGTGCACGGGGCTATGTGCATGTCGTTTTCAGGCCGCTGCTTGTTATCCGCATATTTAAATAATCGTGATGCTAACAGAGGGGATTGTTCACAGCCTTGCCGTTGGGAGTATGCTCTGGTGGAGAAAAAACGTCCAAACGAATATATGGATATTACGGAAGATAAACATGGTTCCTATATTTTTAATTCTCGTGATATGTGTATGATTGAACACATCCCGGAATTGGTAAAAGCTGGTGTATCCAGTATTAAAATCGAAGGCAGAGCAAAATCGTCTTATTATGTTGCCGTTACGACCAATGCGTACCGCCATGCACTTGACGCGTATTTTGAGCATCCAAATCAGCCTCTTTCTCCTTGGATTGTGGAGGAATTGGATAAAATCAGTCATCGTGAATACAGCACAGGCTTTTACTTTGGTCATGAACCGGGGCAAGTATATCATACGGGTGGTTATGTGCGCCATTATGACGTAATCGCAATTTGTGAAGGCTGGGAAAATGGAATCTTAAAATTGTCACAGCGGAACCGGTTTTTCCAAGGTGACACAGCAGATGTTCTGGAGCCGGGAGAGCAGCCGTTTGATATTTGTTTAGATGAGATTTATGATGAAAACATGAATCCGATTGAATCTGCTCCACACGCAACGATGACGGTATTTGCAAAATGTGAACGCCCCGTCAAGCCGGGCGCTATTTTAAGAAAAGCCAGAATCAGTGAGTGAAACAATTCCGAAATTTCTAATATGGTACTAAAAGGAGATTCGGAATTTTTCAATATATTTTACAATGAAGGAGAAGATAGTATGAAAAAAGAAAAAATAATTGGCGGGGCGCTCAGCTGCCTCATATTGTGTGGGGTGTTGGTAGGATGTTCCAGTAACAGTACCTCGTCCGGAAACAATGCGAATGAGGCATCTACTTCTACTGTGTCAACAGCTGCCGTGCCATACGAAAAAGGTACGATTACAGAAACAGAGTTTACCAGCGAGTGGATGGGGTTGAAGTATACCTTGCCGGATAATATGGTTATGATGACGGAAGATGTTTTGGAGTCACAGTCTGTTTCAGGTAAAGTTCAAATGGAAATGCAAGCGATGATGAATGATGCTTCAGGTGACAATATTGTAGTTTTGACTGAAGATTTATCTTCATTATCTTCTATTGATGAAGAAAGCTATATCGAGCTTTCAAAACCACAGATAGAAAGTTTATCAGACAATATTACTTTTGATGAAGTGGGAAAACGCACTATTGCAGGAGAAGAATTTTACGAATTACCTTATCATTTGTCCATGGAGATAGATGGTGTGAATGTGACCATGAATCAAACCTTCTTTTGCAAAAAAAAGGATGACAGAATGATTTGTATGACTTTAACGAATTCCGGTGAAGATACTGTTAGCTATTTGTTATCCGGTTTTTCAAAAATCTAAAGGCTCTATTCGCAGAACCTAATAGTGGGCAGTCTTAAAAAAGACTGCCCACTATTTTTTCTATTCTGTTTTTCAGGAAAACATTTTGTATTTTCTTTTCAGAGAAGCTGCTGCATTGACATTTTTATGTGTGCGTTATATTATTATAAACAAGATATTTATATGATATGATAGTGAAACCTCTATTTTATGCAATAGAATCATAGTGGTACCGCATTATAATTTTACAAAATTACATTTGTATGTATAAATTTCGTTCAGTGTTAGGGGTACAGTTAAGATTTTTCATCATTCTATGCGAAAGTTTTAGTGGTTTTAGCTACGTTAGAAAAGAGGAAGAAACATGAAAACAAGAAAAATAATTGGTGGGGTATTAGGTTGTCTCATGCTATGCGGATTGCTGGTAGGATGTTCCGGTAATAACTCTAATTCCAGCTATCAAAAAGGTACTGTTACGGAAAGTGAATTTACCAGTGAATGGATGGGAATCAAATATACACTACCAGATGATATGACAATGATTTCTGCCGAAACGCTTGCTTCAGGTTCCAAAGATAATATCCAAATGGAAATGCAGGCGTATAAGAAGGATGATACAACGGAAAATATTGGAATGTTAACAGAAGATATATCAAAAGATACTTCTCTTGACGAAGAAGGTTATGTAGAGCTTGCAAAAACACAGATGGAAAAGGCGATACCGGGCATCACATTTGGTGAAGCAAGCAAGCGGACTATTGCAGGTCAAGAATTTTATGAATTGCCATATAGCTATACAAAGGACACTGACGGAAATCAGACAACGATTACTCAAACATTTTTATGCAGAAAAATAGAAGACAGAATGGTTTGTATCACTTTGACTTATACCAATACAGATGCAATAGACCATTTATTATCAGGATTTTCTGAATTAAATGTGACTAGCTCTCAGTGATTGATGAAACGGCAGCCTTTTTACAGGCTGCCGTTTATTTTTACTTATTGTACTTTTAAGAGATTGTTATTATATTTCATTGTAAAGAGAAGGAAGTTACATTGACTTTTTTTATGTGTTATATTATAATAAACAAAATATTAACAGTGTATAGAAACAAAAGCCATATGTAATGTTACAACAGAGAGGAAGCTGAAATTCCAATGATGAATTTTGCTGAAAGGCGACCGTAACCAGTTTACTGTGGCAAGCCGGTTTCTTGCCCTTTTGGCAGCGCTCTGCAGTGATGAGCCGCAGCGTTTTCCGCGTTAAGGAATTGAAAGTGGCGTTAAAAAACGCAATTTGGGTGGTACCACGGACTTTTCCGTCCCATTTTGGTGGGGGAAGTCCGTTTTTTTATGGCTAAAATCTTATTTATTATATTTTGCTAAAAAGCAGAGAGAGGTTATTTGTATGGAATGGACAGGCTTAAATGAATTAAGAGAACGTTTTTTATCTTATTTTGAATCAAAAGGACATTTGCGTTTACCCAGTTTTTCATTAATCCCAAAAGACGATAACAGTTTGTTATTGATTAACTCCGGTATGGCTCCAATGAAAAAATATTTTACAGGGGAAGTAACTCCGCCTTCCAAGCGTGTGACTACTTGCCAAAAATGTATTCGTACTCCGGATATCGAGCGTGTAGGTATTACGGCACGCCACGGTACTTTTTTTGAAATGCTGGGCAACTTTTCATTTGGTGATTATTTTAAACATGAAATTACAAAATGGGCTTGGGATTTTGTAATTAATGATTTAAAACTGCCGGAAGACCGCGTGTGGGTTACCATTTACAAAGACGATGATGAAACATTCGATATTTGGACCAAAGAAGTTGGAGTATCCGCAGACCACATTGTGCGCTTAGGAAAAGAAGACAACTTCTGGGAGCATGGCGCAGGTCCATGCGGTCCTTGTTCCGAATTATATTTTGACCGCGGCGAGCAATACAGCTGCGGTTCTCCGACTTGCGGTGTTGGTTGTGAATGCGACCGCTATGTAGAGTTTTGGAACCTCGTATTTACACAGTTTGAAAATGACGGAAACGGAAACTATACGCCGCTGGAACATCCAAATATTGATACAGGTATGGGACTGGAACGTTTGGCTTGTATTATGCAGGAAGTAGATAATCTGTTCCTTGTCGATACTGTACAGAATATTATGAAACATGTAAGCAAAATAGCAGGCGTACAATATGGGGACAGCGAGAAAACAGATATCTCTTTGCGTGTGATTACAGACCATATCCGAAGCACGACTTTTATGATTGGAGACGGGGTTATGCCGTCCAATGAGGGACGCGGCTATGTATTGCGCCGTTTGCTTCGCCGTGCTGCACGTCACGGACGCTTGTTGGGTATACATGATACGTTCCTTGCCAAAGTGGCAGAAACCGTAATTGATGAAAATAAGCAAGCGTATCCTGAATTAGATGAAAAACGCGCTATGATTACAAAGCTGATTCGTGTAGAAGAAGAAAGCTTTGCAAAGACCATTGACCAAGGCTTGCAAATTTTAGAAAAATTGATTGACCATGCGGAAAATAATTTGTTATCCGGTGAAGATGCGTTCCGTTTAAATGATACCTACGGTTTCCCCATTGACTTAACCAAAGAAATATTGGCAGAACGCGGTATGGCAGTAGCGGAAGATATTTTTTATCGTTTGATGAAAGAGCAAAAAGAACGTGCCCGTGCTGCAAGAAAAAATGCTGGTGCCGATGCATGGGCCGGTGAAGAAGATATTCTTGAGGATTTGTCCGAAACCATTTTTGTGGGCTACCAAACGTTAGAGACAACCGCAAAAGTGTTGGCTATCGTGAAAAATGGAGAACGCGTTTCTTCTGCCAAAGAAGGCGACCAAGTCATTGTAATATTGGATCAAACTCCGTTTTATGCGGAAGGCGGCGGACAAGTAGGGGATACGGGTATTCTGAAAAACAGCGGTGCGTTGGTGAACGTAACGGATACAACTAAAAATCAATCCAAATTGTTCCTTCACCATGCGTTTGTAGCAAAGGGAGAATTGGTTGTGGATGAAGATGTGACCGCAAGCGTTCATTCCATGCTGCGCCGTGATATTATGTGTAACCACACTGCTGCGCATTTACTGCAGGCTGCGCTGCGTAATGTTTTGGGTGACCACGTGGAGCAAGCGGGACAAATGGTGAATGACAAAGAAGTAAGATTTGACTTTACCCATTTTTCAGCATTGACACAGGAAGAAATTGTAAAAGTAGAACAAGAAGTGAACATGATTATCAGACGCGCAATTGACGTAGAATGCAGGGAAATGCCAATTGAAGAAGCGAAAAAGTTAGGCGCAATGGCATTGTTTGGTGAAAAATACGGAGACATTGTACGTGTCGTTTCCGTTGATGATTATTCCAGAGAATTTTGCGGAGGTACGCATGTAAATAATACTTCCAAAATCGGATTATTCAAAATCGTTTCGGAAAGCTCCGTCGCAGCCGGTGTACGCCGTATTGAAGCGGTAACGGGACAAGGGGTTATGAACTTGTTAAACAGCTCTCTTGCATCCATCCAGCAGGCTGCAGATATATTAAAATTGAATAATCCTCACGATTTGGTGAAAAAATCCGAACAGCTTATGGCTGAGATCAAAGATAAAGACAGAATAATCGAATCCTTACAGTCAAAATTGGCTTCCATCCAAGTGGACGGCATGTTTGAAAAAGCAAAAGAAGTCAATGGCGTAACTGTAATTACTGCTCTGTTTTCCGGCACTAGCAGCACAGGTTTACGAAATATGTGCGATAAAGTAAAAGAAAACAGACCTGATATTGTGGCTGTATTTGCAGGTATTGACAATGACAAAGCAACCATTGCGGCAGTAGTTGGAAAACAAGCGCTGGAAAAAGGAGCGCATGCCGGTAAAATTGTAAAGCAAGTTGCGCAAATTGCAGGCGGCAATGGCGGAGGTAAACCGGACAGTGCTATGGCAGGTGCAAAAGATTTGAATATGCTGGATGAAGCATTGGCTGCAGTTGAAAAAATAGTGGCAGAAATGGTAAAGGAATAGATATTAGTTTGGAGGTAATGAAGATGGATTGCATTTTTTGTAAAATTGCAAATGGAGAAATTCCCTGCAAAAAAGTGTATGAAGATGAAAATGTGATAGCCTTTCACGATCTTGACCCGCAAGCGCCTACTCATGTTTTAATTATTCCGAAAACGCATATTGGTTCTGCAATGGAAATCAATGAGGAAAATAGTGGAGTTATTGGTCATATCTATGAGGTTGCTGCAAAAATATCAGGTGACCTTGGTCTTGAAAACGGATTTCGTATTGTGAATAACTGCGGTGAAGACGGCGGACAAACCGTACATCATATTCATTTCCACTTACTTGGCGGCCGTTCCATGAAATGGCCTCCGGGCTGATTGCTTATAATCAAAAAAATTTGGAAAGAAAGAGGAGTCATCGCTATGGAAACCTATCGCCTTCAAATTGGTGATTGCGTACGTCAGCTTCCAATTTGCCCGATTAACGATCATTTATCCATTGCAGGATTTGTTATGCTGGGAGATGTAGAATTAACAGAGGCTTGCGCAAAAGAACTATTGAAAATCTGTCCGGAACACGACATTATCGTAACAGCTGAGACAAAAGGAATCACGTTGGCACATGAAATGGCTCGTATTGGCTGCGGAGATTACATTGTTGCACGAAAAGGAATCAAAGCCTATATGCAAAATCCTGTGTCAGTAGAAGTAAAATCCATTACTACTGAGGATGTCCAAAAATTATATTTGGCAAAAGCTGACTACGATAAATTAAAAGATAAGCGTGTCCTGATTGTAGACGACGTGATTAGCACGGGAGAGTCTTTGGCTGCACTTCAGAAACTGCTTTCACAATTTTCGATAAATATTGTGGGCAGCGCTGCTGTGTTGGCAGAAGGCGACGCTGCTGACCGTGACGATATTATTTTTGTACAGAAATTACCGCTATTTTTTCATTGATATTGTTCAACATAAGCGCTCTAATTCATCGCTCCGTGAATCATTTGCTTTCATAGCGACAGAATTGGGGGAAAATAAGATGTCCAGACCGTTTGCACTGATTGGTTTTGTTTATTTAGCCGTGCAAGCGGTCTCTATTTATTTTGGAAGCGGGTTCGCATTTTTAGCTTCAGGTTGTTTTCTTCTTGTATTTTTTCTAACGCTGTTTGTAACAAAATTACGTACGGCAAAAGTAATTCCAATTGCTTGTTTGGTAGCTGCTGTTGCTCTGGGTACGTATGCCGGGTATCACGTTTGGAAAATTGAGCCTTTAGCGGAGCTGGAAGAAAAAGACGCTTATATTACAGGAACATTATGCGAACTGCCCTATGAAAATAACGGAAAATTTTATTATACTTTGCGTGTTGACAACATTGAAATAGATGGAATGGAGGAGCCACATAATCCGGGAAAGATGATTATGACCACACGCAATGCCCTGGACATAGAAACGTATGGTACCATTAGCGGAAAAGTACATTTGTATCAAAGTTTTGGCTCCGAAGACGGATTTTCTGTTCGTCAGTATGATTATTCCAAACGCATTCATATGCGGGCATATCTGTATGAATATGAAGGATATTCTATTTCACCGACTGCTGAGAAACCGCCGTATTATTATGCGTTATCCATTCGGAAAACGATGATGAATTCTTTGGATCGTTTGCTTCCGGCAGAAGAAGCCGGAATTATGAAAGCTGTTTTGCTTGGTGATAAAACCGGTTTGACTGATGAAATTAAATCAGATTTCAGGTCTGCCGGCACGTATCATTTGTTGGTGGTATCCGGTTTGCATATGACAATTGTGTTCCAAGGTCTGTTAAAACTCTTAAAGTTTTGTAAAATACCTCATAAACTCAGTTGTGTTATCACTGCATTCGGTGTTCTCAGTTTTATGGCAATTACAGGCTTTAGTCCTTCAGTGATGCGAAGCGGTATCATGAGCCTATTGTTTTTGGCTGCAATGATGTTTGACCGGAAAGCAGATTCGCTAAATTCACTGGGAATTGCCGTTTTCATATTATGCGCTGTCAATCCGTACGCTGCTGCTGATATTGGATTTTTATTATCTGTTGCCTCAGTGTTATCACTAATTTTGCTTTCAAACCCAATACGACAATTTTTTATAAATAAAACAAAAAGAATCAAACGGGGCAGACGTTTATTAAACAGTACAATTGCTTCGATTTCGTCCTCCTTGGCGGTAACTATGGGCACACTGCCAATTATGATTATGGCATTTAATACATTTTCTGTTATTTCTCCTATTTCCAATTTGTTTATGATAGCTCCATCAACGTTTATGCTTCCATTTTCAGGAATCGCTTCGTTGCTGGAATCCATTCCCTCACTGAGCCTTTTGGCAAAACCATTTGCACTGATAGGCGGATTAATTGCAAAGTATTTGATTTTTGCAGCACATTGGTTTGCAAAGATTCCTTTTTCTCTTATCTCCTCTGACTATGATTTTATCCTGCTTTGGCTTGCTATGACCATGCTGCTGTTTGCGGTTGCAATCCTGTTAGCGAAAAGAAAAATACTGATTCGTACTGTACTGACCTTATCTTCTATATTACTCATTGCCGGTGTGTTTTCTTATCAGCTTTCCAATCGCTCTACAGCAAGAGTTTCTGTTTTGGATGTGGAAGACGGCATTTCCGTTGTAGTGACTGCTAACCGTCAAACAGCAATTATCGGCTGCAATGCTTACAGTGATTATGCCACGCACCAATATTTAAAAGGACATGGCATTCACAATATTGATTATTTACAGCCAATTTCCGATGAGACAACAGAATATCAGAATTTGGCAAAACTCAACCAAGCGTTTCATACAGAGAATTTCGTATTGCCAAACGAACAATATTTTGCGGGAGATTTGGAAAAATCACTTGAAGAAGTAGAGAAAATTTCGTATTATGAAAAGAGTGCAAAAACAATTCTGAATGAGGATGTAACCATTGAACTGCATTCCACTGCCAAAGGCAGTTATACCGTTTTGACTGTAAGAGATATACGGATGTTAATTCTTTCTTCAGAATATGATTTAACCAATATAGACATAGATTTAAACCAGATTGATATTTTAATTACCGATACCGTTCCACAGCATGCTGAATATTTACAATCATTTATTACCGTGCTTTCCATGGAAGAACAATCCATGGCTGATTCAGTAAAGAAAATGGAGATGGGAAATGTACAGCTGTATGCAACGGCAGGAAGAGGTAATTTCCATATTGATATTGAAGGAGACAGAAGCATTATATTAAGGAGGGGTTCCGGTGGCTGAGTACACAGAGCAGGATCTGAAAAAAAGTATAGAACAAGGAAATTTCAGCAATGTGTATTTTTTCTATGGAGAAGAAAAAATGCTGATGGAATCCGCAGTAAAAAAATTGGTTCATCAGGCAACGGGAAATCAGTTTTTGGATTTTAACTATCAAAATTTCGACGGTGCTTTTGCGGATGCACAGGAAATTGTGCGCGCGGCGGAAGGACTGCCGTTTATGGCAGATTATAAATGTGTTATTGTCAATGATTTTAATGTGGAAAAACGTGACTCAGCCGATATGGAAGAAATCAAAGCATTAATTGCAGAGCCTCCGGAAAGCTGTGTGCTTATTTTTTATTTATCCAATCTTGATTTTAACGTAAAGCGTCCCGGAAAATGGGGTAGCTTTATCACGGCGGTCAATAAAACGGGAGTAACGGTACACTTCAAACGAAAAACAAACTCCGAACTGGAAAAACTGTTATGCTCCGCGGCACAAAAAAGAGGATGTTCTTTGAGCAGACAAAATGCTGCGCATATTCTTTTTTTAAGTGGAAATGATTTGCAAACGCTGTACAATGAAATAGAAAAATTATGCGCATATACCAAAGAAGGAGAAATTACAAAAGAGACCATTGACCTGAATGTAGTCAGGAATTTTGAAACAACTGTTTTTCTCTTGGCAAATGCAGTTGTTGCGGGGAATTATAATAAAGCGTATGAATTACTGGATATTTTGTTTTATCAAAATGAAGACCCCATTGCCATTTTAGCAGTTTTGGCGGCTTCCTACGTAGACATGTACCGCGTTCGCGCCTGTATACAAAGCGGACAAGCGGTATCAACGCTTTTACAGCATTTTGATTATAAGGGAAAAGAATTTAAATTAAAAAATGCGGAACGCGACAGTGCAAATTTATCTATGACGGCGCTGAAAAAGAGTTTGCAGTTGTTATTGGATACGGATGTTGCGTTGAAAAGTTCTCGTATGGATAACCGCATTATCATGGAACAGTTGTTGGCAAACTTATTGATTGTATCGGGAAAAGGGGAGCAGACTTGATTGTTGTAAAAGAAGCCATTATTGTTGAGGGAAAATATGATAAAATAAAATTATCTTCCTTTATCGATGGAATGATCATTGAAGCCCGCGGCTTTAGAATTTTTAAAGATAAAGAACAAATGGCATTTATTCGCAAAATGGCAGATGCCCGAGGATTACTGATTTTAACAGACAGTGACTCCGCTGGATTTTTGATTCGTAATTACTTAAAAAGCTGTATTGCTCCAGATAAAATCAAGCATGCCTATATTCCGGATATTTTTGGAAAAGAACCGCGTAAGACTTCCTATTCTAAGGAAGGAAAACTTGGGGTAGAGGGAATAGAAAAGCAGCTTTTAATCAATGCTTTGGAGAAAGCAGGTGTTGTTGTACATGAGGAGACAACGTCTGAAAGCAAAGAATGTGTCAGACAGGTAACAAAACAAGATTTTTTTGAGTGGGGCCTCACCGGAAGAGATGACAGCAATAAAAAAAGAAAACAATTATTAAAACAATTAAAGTTACCTGAACATTTGACTACAAATGCTATGATAGATGCAATTAACAGTTTTATGTCGTATGAAGCATGCTTGCTTCATATACAGCGCCTGAATCAACAAGGAGAGTAATATGGTAATTGCTGCAGTAGAAATTACATTGTATTTGCCTTGGGTTCACTCTTTAAAAGAAAAACGAATGGCAGTAAAAAGTATTTTACAAAAAACACAGCATCATTTTCATATTTCCGCCGCAGAAGTCAATTATCAAGATGTGCAGCAATCAGCGGCAATTGCCTTTGCCGCTGTAACTTGTACCGTTGGACAGGCAGATCAAGTTTTGCAGAATATTATCCGGTATGTACAGGAACATACACAAGCAGAAATTACAAATATAGACAGAATGATTTACTAAATTTCTCATCGCTTGACTGCTGTTTCAGAATCCGTTATGATGAATGACAGAGAGTAACACCGAAATAAGGAGGTGCCCAACAATGAGTGAACCGTATGACAAGGAAAAATCAAAAAAGAATGCATCTCGCTTAAAAGAAATTATTCTTACCCTGCGTAAATATCACTTGCACCGTGGCTTTGCACCTGAAAAGCTGTACGGGATTTTAGAAGATTTAGGTCCTACTTATGTAAAAATAGGTCAAATTCTTTCCATGAGGCAGGATATGCTTCCAAAAGCTTACTGCGACGAATTGACAAAACTGCGTTCCAATGTAAAACCGTTGGATTTCCAGGAAGTTTGTGCGGTATTAGACGAAGAATACGGTTGCTCTTACAAGGAAAAATTTGCTCAAATTGATGAAAAACCGCTGGGCTCTGCTTCTATTGCACAAGTACATTCTGCCACACTGACAGACGGACAGGAAGTTGTAATTAAAGTACAAAGACCAAATATTTACGAAACCATGTCTAAGGATATCAGCATTTTAAAGCGTGCAATCAGCATGGTAAAAATGGTAAGCGATATTGGCAATGTAATGGATTTAAGAGCTGTAATCGATGAAATATGGAATACTGCCAAAGAAGAAATGGATTTTTTAATGGAAGCAGGACATATGGATCGTTTTGCGCAATTAAACAGCGGTATCAGCTATATTACGTATCCGAAAGTATATCATGCCCTTACGACGAAGCATGTGTTGGTAATGGAACGTATGAAAGGTATCCCTGTGGACAAAGTGGACAAGCTGACAGAATTGGGATACGATATGAATGAAATTGGTCAAAAACTGGCTGAAAATTTTGTAAAACAGATTTTGGATGATGCATTTTTCCATGCAGACCCGCATCCGGGCAATATTTGGATCATGGACGGTAAAATTGCCTGGTTGGATTTTGGTATGATGGGGAAATTAACAGGACGTGACAAAGAATTAATTCGTTCTGCCGTGACTGCAATTGTGAACAATGATATTTATCAATTGAAAAATGTATTTTTAACTTTGGGTACTGCCAAACAGCCAATTGACCACGCCTTGCTATATACCGATGTAGATGACATGGTTTCCCGCTATGGTAATTTAGAATTGGGAAATATGAATTTGGGTGTGGTATTTCAAGAATTTATGCAGGTTGCCAACAAACATCATATTTTGCTGCCCCAGAGTGTCACTATGTTGGGAAGAGGTGTTATGACCATCGAAGGCGTACTGCGTTTTTGCGCACCTGAAATTAATTTGCTTCAAATTTTGGCTACCCATATGTCCAATGAATTTTTCAGAAATTTAGATTGGAATAAAGAGCTAAAACGTACAGGAAAAGGATTATACACTCTTTTTAATAAAGTTGCAGTAATTCCGTCACAATTGTCAGATTTAATACAGATGACAGTGAAAGGGCAAACAAAGATTAATCTGGATATCAGCGGTTCTGAGGCGCCTTTAAAACGGATTGACCGTATGGTGAACCGTATCATTGCGGCAGTCATTATTATGGCTTTGATTATTGGTTCCAGCTTGTTATGTTTAACCGAGATACGTCCTATGGTTGGTGATATACCGCTACTGGCAATGCTTGGCTATATATTGGCAGGTATCATAGGAGGAATATTGGTATTCTTTATGGTACGGAAAAAGAAAAAATAAATTTATGATATTACGTAACAGAAAAGCAGCAGTGCAACAGGAGAAGAAGCACATATTTTCTTTTCATCGTATCATCAAAAAACACACCTGTGCTTATATTTTAAGCACAGGTGTGTTTTGGTTCGTATTGCAAACATTAGGATTCACTGTCATATTTCTTTTGTTTTTCTTCCAGTTCAGCTAATTTTGCTTTAATTTTTGCTAGGTCTTCTGCATTTAACTGTTCTAGTTTTTCAGTGACATCTGCAGCACAAGCAGCAGATGCTTTCTCTTCTTTTTTTTCTTGAATATCATGTTTTAACTCTTCATTTAAAGCTTTGCCTTGTTCTACGGTAATTTCACCTTTTTTCACAAGTTCATCCACAATATCCTTTGATTTTTCTACCGTTGTTGCAAGAGCGCCAATACCTGCTAATAATACTTTTTTTAAATCACTTTCTAAATTTCCCAGCATAATGAATGCTCCTTTCATCAGTGATGTGTTTTTATTTTGCTATGATATATTATTATAGCATATAGTAGCAGACATTGCAATTTACTGGCTTATTGTCTGATTTTCTTTTTATTCCCCCAAAATGTTTTAATTTGGTATGGAGATAACGATTCGGCAAACTCTTGTTTTAAGTGAAGCAGATATTGCACATCGTTTACAATTTCGTACAACACTGCCCTTGCCTCAAATTCTTTTCTGTCTTTTGGCAATGCTCCCGTACGAAATTTTATGCGCATTTCTTGCAGTTTGTCCAGCATTTCTTGTGCATTGTCGTGCTTTTCAATGGAATTGGCCACTTCTTTTAAATAATAAGAAATTTCATTTGCTTGTGCGGGAGCACATTCGATTCGTTGTAGATTCGTTGCTATGATTTGTAATATCTCATATTGTTTTAAACGCATTTTTAAATATTGCAGATAATAACCCGTGTCAGAAAATAAGTGATTATTTACATGTAAATCTGTCGCTTGAATTGATTTTTGAAAAATAGGAGATAATATATCAAATTGCCGCTGTATACTTTGTGACCGATCCAGTAAAAGAATGCTGTCTGAAAAATATAGCAGAAGCTCCTTAAAGTGGCTGTCGATGGTGGTCTGGTACGCTTTTATTTTTTTGATTTGATTTGGCATGTATAAATTCATAATAATGCCCATGATAATTCCGATTGTCATTAAAATTGCTTCATTTAATAAACTGTTTGCAGTAATAGAATGAGTGGTCCATATGTGTAACATCAAGACGGTGCTCATAGAAAGTCCGTCTGTCAATTCAAATGCTTGACAGAGAATTACAATGATAATGAAATAAACAGCAAGACTCCAGATAGAAAATTGGAAGATTGTAAATGAGAGAATAGCAATGGAAGAGGCGAGCAGAAAAGCGATGGAACGTTTCCATGCAACAATTAAAGTATCTCTTTTCGTGTTTAAAATGCTAAGTAAAGTAATTGTAACGACAGAGGTACTGTGATCCAGATGCAGCATGTTTGCTATAATAAAAGCAAGACAGCAGCCAAGCGTAATTTTTATTGCTTTGATGATATTGATTTTAACCATAACTTTGCTCCTTACAGTCTGCTTATAGTATGTGTAGTTTGATAGAAGCATAGTCAAAAGCAAACAAAGATTATACGAAATGCAGTATTTGTTTTATACACAGACTTGTTTGGAATATACACTGACAAATATTTTTATTATGAATGCTGTTTTTAAAAACCAAAGTTTATATTTGGAGTGCGGGAAGAAAAGTACAGTATGTCCTTCAGGCAGATTTGCATTGGAGGAATGTCTTGCTATGGAAAATCAACAATGCTATAATCTTGATATCTTCGCAAATAATGTTGGTGAGAGTTTATTTAAAAAATATGATATTAGGAATGGTAACTTTACTGTGAGATGGTTCAAAGACAGTCTCTCACATTCTTTGTAAATAAATATATTAAGAGATCTAGAAGGAGAATATAATGGAGTATAATCACCATGTCATTCGCTTGGAAACCCCTGACGACTATCAAAAAGTGGAAAATTTAACACGTGAAGCATTTTGGAATGTTTATCGTCCGGGATGTATAGAGCACTATATTTTACATCAGTTCCGCTTCAGGGATGCTTTTGTACCGGAACTCGATTTGGTTATGGAAAAGGATGGTATCATTATTGGTCATGTAATGTATGCAAATGCAGAAATCATATCTGATGATGGGAGAAAAATATCGATTATGACATTTGGACCAATCAGTATTGCGCCTGAATACCAAAGAAAGGGATATGGAAAAGAATTACTTGATGCTTCTATGGAAAAAGCTAGAAGCCTTGGAGTAGGAGCGCTGTGTATAGAAGGAAATATTGATTTCTATGGTAAATCAGGATTTGTGACAGCCAGTTCAAAAGGAATTCATTATTATGCAGAATCAAGAAATGCTAAAGTGCCTTATTTTTTGGTAAAAGAATTAAAAGAAGGATTTTTAGATGATGTTACAGGAACGTACAAACCACCGGCAGGATATTTTATTGATGAAAAGGAAGCTGAAAAATTCGATGCCAGGTTTCCGTTCAAAGAGAAGCTAAAATTGCCCGGACAGCTTATATAAATAGAAAAAATTAGTAAAAGGATGTTTATAGGCGTTGCAGTCTTCCTATTCAGCAGAAGAGATTTGAATAAATATATAATAGAAAACGAGTCTGAACGTACATGTTCAGACTCGTTTTGTTCAGTCTAAATGGAATTTTTGAAACAAGGAATTTTATCGTAATATCATAAATTTACAATAAAACGGCAAACTCCAATATCAAAATTTCGTGCAACTATCATTTGAAGTGATTACATCATTGTGAAGCTTATGTTTTTATTTAAAAGAGTTCCAAAATAAAACTCCAAGTATCCAATTGGATACTTGGAGCGGTTCGATAAAATATACTTGAACCAATGTGTCCTTGACTTTAGAACAAAGGACTGCCATTCCCAAATATGTCAGCGAATGAATCCAAAACGTCCATTTAACAAATAAATGTTTGTTGCAATAAAGTGTAAACAGTTATGGACTTATTTAATAATACATTCGTTGTATCCTGGCAGACATTGTTTTTCACCACTGCCGGTTTCACCATTTTTATCTTTGCCGGATAGCTCTGCCACTTTTGCTTCTAATGCTTCAATACGTGCTAGCAACTCTTCAATAACTTTATCATTGTTCATATAAATCAACCTCCTTTAAAATGGTTAAATTATAGCAGACTTTTGCCAAATTGTCAAGATAAGTGCCGTTTCAATTCTTATGAAATCCGGAAAAGCAGCGTCCGGTATTTTATTAGGGTTCCATTTAAAAAAATCCCTTTAACTTTTTTATATGTATCGTTTCATAAGATGAAAAATGGTGTCATGATATGGTTACATTGATTCATATAAAAAATAACAATATAGAATACAGTCTAACGTGACTTCAGAATTTATATGTTTTATGACAGATATTATTTACAATTTGTTTTTTAATAACTGTAAATCGTTGTATAAATAGCTTTTTTGTCTATAAAAGAGTCTGGACACAGAATTCCTGTGTCCAGACTCTTTCATTTGGTGCGGCAAATGGGACTTGAACCCATACGTCAAAGACACACGCCCCTCAAACGTGCCTGTCTGCCAGTTCCAGCACTGCCGCATTTATCATTATTTTGTCAACGGTAGCTATTATATCATCTAACAATATTCATGTCAAGAAAGCAGAAGCCAGTGGACGCATGAAAATTTTTTTGTCCCATAAAATGCAAAATTCTGCAAAATACATTTATTTCCACCATAACTACTATATAAAGTATATGTTTACAGATGATACCTCAATATTTGATATTTTATGATAAATTTTCATGTATTTTACATGAAAATTTATCCAAAATATAAACATTATTCATAAATAAATGATTATTTTTGTTGATTCTAAAAGAATTTTCATGTATACTTTGGTCATAGAAATATTATTGGGTCATTATACAAATAGGATATAGTTTTTTAAATTATTGCTGGTCTAAATGTTTTGGGAGGTATTTATTCATGCGGATCTCGTTAAAAAGAATTTTAACTGCAATGCTGTCCACATTATGTATTGCAACTATTTTCTTTTCCTCTTTATCTATCGGTTCGTCAACGCAGGCAGCAGCTGCATCTGCTTCAACAAATGCTGCGTCTATGACAGGAGATTACGTCAATTTGCGCAGCGGTGCGGGTACGAACTATTCTATCATTGGAAGCTTGTCAAGAGGAGAATTGGTTACTGTTTTAGATGACAGTAATCCTGATTGGGTAAAGGTACAGACTTCAAGCGGAGAAATCGGCTATTGCAGCAAAGAGTTCGTCAAAACACTATCTGCCAGCGATGAAGAAGAGGGATTGGTAGGCATCTTAACCGGCGACTATGTAAATTTACGGGCAGGTGCCGGAACAGGACATGCTGTCATTGGAATGCTGTATTTAAATGATGAAGTAACAGTATTGGACGACAGCGATGTAAATTGGGCAAAAATTAGAACTAAGGATGGTCAAGAAGGCTATTGCTCCAAAGAATATTTACATATCACTTCCAAAAACGAAACTGTACAAGGGACAGCGGTGACTACGGACGCATTAAATTTGCGCAGTGGTGCAGGTACTGATTATTATGTAAAAACAGTACTGCTAAAAGGGAGTGCTGTAACCATTTTAGATGACAGCGATGCAAACTGGGCTAAAGTGAAAACTGCTGACGGCACAGAAGGTTATTGCAGTAAAGCCTACTTAGAAATAACAAGCTCTTCTGAAGGAGCTTCTGCTCCCGCACAATCATCGGGGCAAAACGGGTCAGCCTCTGACATTACAGAACTTCAGGCTGTTTTGACCGGAAGTGATGTGAATTTACGCAGCGGTGCAGGCACCGGCTATTCTGTGATTGGTTCTTTATATTTAGGGCAGCAGGTAACAGTCATTGATAACAGTGATGCAAACTGGGCTAAAATTAGAACAGAAAACGGACAAGAAGGCTATTGCAGCAAAGAATATTTACAAATTGCAGATGATTCCGGCGCAAATACGGGAGAAGAAATTTCTATTAGAAAAGCAATTACAACAGACTATTTAAATTTGCGTTCAGGAGCAGGTTTGAATCATAATGTGGTAACGGTGTTGGCCAAAGGAGCTGTTGTAGATGTAATAGATAACAGCGATGCCGCTTGGGCAAAAGTAAAAATAAATGATGGAACCGTAGGTTATTGCAGTAAAGATTATCTGCAAATGGAGACAGTGCCTACTACTGTTTCTATTAGTGAAACTGTACGAACTGTAAGTGTAGGAGAATCCTTTGAATTTACTGCAACTATTTCTGATGAAAGCTTACCAACAGTTGTTTCTACCAATGCTGGAGCAGTACAAGTAACATATCTCCGCCAAGAGGGAAATACACATTTATATCAGATTAATGCTTTGCAAGCCGGTGAGGCAGAGATTAGAATCAGTGCAAACGGTGCTTCCGCATCTCTAAGTGTAACAGTAAACGCTGTACAACAAGCGACTGTTAATGCAGATTATTTGAATATCAGAAGCGGAAAAGGAACTGATACCTTAATTATTGGTGGGTTAACACAAGGCTCAGTTATTACTATTTTAGATAACAGCGATACAAATTGGGTGAAAATCAGAACTTCAGGCGGCATTGAAGGTTATGTAGCAAGAGAATATATATCAGGAGCAGAAGCTCCGTCAGAGACAACAGATCCGGAAACGCCAAGCGAAACCACAACGGCAACGGTAAACGCGGATGTGTTGAACATACGAAGCGGCAAAGGTACAGACACGTCTATCATAGGAACTCTGCTAAATGGAGAAGCTGTCACTGTTTTAGATAGCAGTGATGCAACCTGGGTGAAAATACAGACCTCAAGCGGCTTGGAAGGATATGTACATAGAGATTATTTAAACTTCGGATCTGAAACTGGCGGAGGCAGTTCTACTGCAAAATATGCACAGGTTACTGCGGATGTATTAAATGTACGCAGTGGTATGGGTACAGAATATAGTAAAATCGGTTCGATATCTTACGGAGAAATTGTTGAGATATTGGACGACAGCAATGCCGGCTGGGCTAAGATTAAAACTTCAAGCGGTCTGGAAGGATATGTATCGAAAGATTATCTTGGAGAAGTTGGAGAAAATAATGTAAGTAATTCTATCACAATCCCTGCCGGAAAAACTTATTATGCAGCTTCCTCTTCAGGATATTGGTACAGCAGCAACAACAGTGTTGCTACTGCTTCCAATGGATATATTACTGCGGTTGCTCCCGGAACATGTACCATAACAGGCTCAAATGGTATTACTTATTCTATTACTGTTACGGAAAGCGAAGCAGTGCGTACTGCTTATGCATCACCGAATATTGCTGAGGTGGGCGAGTCTGTAGAAATGGTGGCAGTAACGGATACTACGCGAGATTCCGTACAGTTCCGTATTACGCAAAGTGATGGTACAACCAAAACGGTAAATGCATATGATTATACAACAGAATATTGTAACGGAACTGCTACCAGAGTTTGGAGAGCTTCTACTACTTTCAGCAGTGCAGGTACTCATCAAATTGAAGTATACTCTACGAAAAACGGTGTCATGAGCTCAACCGGCTATACCACAGATGCATACACAGTTTGGAACACAGGCGCCAACGAATCTTCTTATGAAACACGCCGTATCAGCGATGAAATGATTAACTTGATTGCCAGCTGGGAAGGATATAGCTCCACTGTATATCCTGATAATTTGGCTGGAGGTATACCGACTATTGGTTATGGACAAACATTTGGCACAGGCGTGCAGTTCTATAATAATATGTCTAAAACAGAGGCCTGGTCTTTGCTGGTAAAATCCATTAATGCAGGCAGCTATACTTCTGAAGTAAACCGATTCTTGCAAAATAATGGGATAAAAGCAACGCAGTCTCAGTTTGACGCTTTGGTTAGCTTCTCTTATAACATTGGTTCTGGTTATTGGAACAACAGCGCTTTACAAATGGATTTACGAGAGATTATGTTAAATGCGGTAGTGCCGCCAACCATTGATGCCGGTACAAGTTTACCTGCTTCTGTTACATTCCAAGGAGCCTGCCTATATAATACTCCCAATAGATCGGCAACTGTACTGAGAACGGTAAATAGCGGCAGCATTGTACAAGTATTGGAAGCAACCTACGATTCTTCCACAAAATCCGGATGGTACAAAGTACAGCTTTCTGATGGTACGGTAGGTTACATGTGTTCCGGATATGTTCGTTTTGATTCCAGCGTTAGCGTAACCCATGACTTAAATTACGTCGATGCATACGCATTTGGTTCTGAAATGCTGTTATGGCATCATGCAGGAGGTAACTGCTATGCCGGTTTGGTATACAGACGAATGGGTGAAGCAAAAGTATTCAGCTATGGTGACTATACAAGCGCTACGCCGGGTAATTATGAATACCAGAGAAATACTTACGGTTATAGTATTCCGGATTGCATACAGGGCAACGGTTGGATTAAATCATAGAAGTGACAAGTGAATCAATTTTGATATGAAGAAAGCCTACCATATTTATGGTAGGCTTTCTGTACTATTATTGATTTTGAAAACATGAAGTTTACTGAATATTTAGATATACATTCAACAATTCTTTTGCTTGCTGCAGATGTTCGTGTCTGACGAAAAAATCTGTTCCGAAAGGAGAGGCGCCACAGACAATTTGTAAATAATCTCCGCTGCCACGACTTTGTTTTAAAAAAGGGATGTGGTTTTCCTTTAAAATACCTTCAATCAGACCTATTGTAATGTTATCTGTTACGGTAGTCAGAAAAGTTGCTTCAGGAATTGGAGCAACAGGTTCTTTTTCATGGAACATAATGATTTTTCCTTTCGTAAGGAGAAATGTTTAAGTTTTTTGATTTATCTCGTCAATTTTTGCACGCAGTTTCAAGAAGTCCTCAAAGGCAGCCGGCTTGTTGTTTGGATTCCGCAGTAAAGCGGCAGGATGCAGAGTAGCCATCATAAGTACTCCGTTTTTTTCAAAAAATATGCCGTGCTCTTTTGTAATTTTCATATCGGGCTTGATTAATTTCATAGCTGCAATGCGTCCTAAACATACAATAATCTTTGGTCGCATAATCATAACTTGATTTCGCAGCCAATCAATACAAGCCTCTTGCTCTTCCGGAAGTGGGTCACGATTTTTTGGGGGACGGCATTTTACGATGTTTGCAATATAAATATTTTTATTTCGGTCTAAGTCAATTGCGGCAAGCATTTTATCTAAAAGCTGTCCGCTTCTGCCCACAAAAGGAAGTCCTTCCAAATCCTCATTTTCTCCGGGACCTTCTCCAATAAATAAAATGTCTGATTGAGGGTTGCCCATTCCAAATACTACTTGTGTTCTGGTTTGACAAAGCTCGCATTTTTCACATGCTTTGCACGCCTGTTCCAGTTGTGTCCAGTTTGTATACATACATGCAGCCTTTCTTTTTATATTTACCTTCAAATTTTTTACATTATAGCATAAAAGGAATTGCTATGCAATTTCTAACATATAAACGCTAAAACGTTCTTATAACAGCCAAAATTTTAATTTTGAAACTGTTATAAGGTTGTTATAGTATAAAACAAATTGTGAAGTAATTAGTTTACCTGCAAGGTTTCAATTGTTTTTACAACAAACAAAATTTTTAATGCAATCTTATTGTAAAATCTTTTAACTTTACAAACTATAATTGTTTTGGCTGCTGATGGATCCATAAAATTCTGCAATATTCAATCAATCAAATCACATAATTTTATACAAATATAAAGTGGATTTTTTAGATAATTCTGATAGCATGTAAGTATTGCAATCTATATTAGAATCAGTTAAAATAGCTTTATTAAAATAATGTATGATAATAGGGAGTGTGTTTCATTTGAAAATTCTTGTAGAAACATCAGCACGTCATGTACATATCAGTAAAGAGCATTTGGCAATTTTATTTGGTGCGGATGCAGAATTGACTGTAAAAAAAGAATTATCTCAGCCTGGTCAGTTCGCTTGTAATGAGCGTGTAACAATTGTAGGTCCAAAAGGTGAAATGGCAAACGTTTCTATTTTGGGACCAACTCGTCCGGAGACCCAAGTAGAATTATCACGTACAGATACAAGAAAAGTCGGTATTGATGCACCAATTCGTGAATCCGGTCAATTGGAAGGTACTCCCGGATGTAAATTGATTGGTCCAAAAGGGGAAGTAGAGTTAACAAAAGGCGTCATTGTAGCAAAACGTCATGCCCATATTCCGCCTGAGGTCGCCGAACAATGGGGAATCAAAGACCAACAAATTGTTTCCCTTAAGGTAGGAGACAACGGACGTTCTCTTATTTTTGGAGATGTTGTGGCACGTGTAAGTGCAAGTGCAGGTTTGGCTGTTCACATTGATACAGACGAAGCAAACGCAGCAGGCTTAAACGGCGCCGTAGAAGGAGAAATTGTTTTATAATTGCTTATTCAATGGAAGTGTATGGAAAAGATTCTGATACCGTAATAAAGGATCATCGGAATCTTTTTCTATGTCTATTTTTGTTTTCATGATGTGACATGGTTTTTTTCGTAGATTTCTATTGCCTTTTTATGATTTATACGTTATAATATAACAGTTAGCTTATTTATTTTTTAAAAGCAAGGCAGAAATGCGTGCAATAGGATATGCGGGCGAGCGGGCTCTGCGCGATAGAGCATCGTGAACCATGTCAGGCGGGGAACCGAGCAGCATTAAGCGAAGGTCTCTGTGCGATGCAGGTGGTCTGTTCGTTCGCATATCCTAGTGCATAGTTTTTCGCCTTGCTTTTATTGTTTTCAGGCTTTTTAGAAAAGGTGGTGTTCGTTTGTACCGCGTTTTATATCGAAAATGGCGTCCTCAAATGTTTGAAGATGTGACAGGACAGCCTCAGGTAACCAAAACTTTAAAGCAAGAATTGGTTGCGGAAAGAATTGCGCACGCCTATTTGTTTACCGGTTCTCGTGGTACAGGCAAAACTACGTGTGCTAAAATATTGGCTAAGGCAATTAACTGTTTGAATCCTGTAGATGGAGAACCTTGCGGTACATGTGAAATTTGTCGCGGTATTGATGAAGGCTCTGTTACAGATGTGGTGGAAATAGACGCTGCCAGCAATAACGGTGTCGATCATATCCGTATGCTGCGGGAAGAAGCAGGATTTACACCTGCCATGGCAAAGTATCGTGTATATATCATTGACGAAGTACACATGCTTTCTGTAGGTGCTTTTAACGCGCTTTTGAAAACATTGGAAGAGCCTCCTGCACATGTTGTGTTTATTTTAGCAACGACAGAAGTACACAAAATGCCGGCAACGATTCTATCACGTTGTCAAAGATTTGAATTTAAACGTATTTCTCCTGCCGACAGCGCTCAGAGATTATGCTATATTGCGCAAAAAGAAGGGGCCGATTTGGATCAAGAGGCTGCGCTGCTCATTGCACGGTTGGCAGATGGAGCTTTGAGAGATGCTCTCTCAATTTTAGATCAATGTATAGGTGTAAGCAATCATGTTACAGCAGAAATTGTTTGCAGTACAGTAGGAATTGTAGGCAGAGAGCATTTATACCAGCTGGTAGACGTAATTGCTTTACAGGATTCGGCCAAAGCTTTGGAATTGATAGACCAATTATATAATGGCTCTAAAGACATGGCACGTTTATGTGAGGAACTGTCCGCTTATTTCAGAAATATGATGTTAATCAAGACCATGAAAGATGCGCGGGCATTCATTCCTGTATCAGAAGAGGAATTTCAGTCATTAACAAAACAAGCGCATTCTTTGTCACTGACTGCCATATTGCATGGATTGGATACCATCCAAAATGCTCTGGAAAAAATATACCGTGGTGCTAACGCAAGAATTACATTTGAAATGACCATGCTTCAGCTGTGTACGCCGCAATTGGATACAAATGCAGAGGCGCTTCTCAGAAGAATTGATGCTTTAGAGCGCAAGGCAATGGCTGCTCCAACGATTGTTTCTTCTGCACCGGCAGAAAACAGTGAGGTTGCAGTGCATAAAGAAACTGCTCCTTTGGAAACAGAAAGCAGTGATGCCCATGTGGTAATACCTGAAGTTTCACCATCAGAAGTGATTCCGGATACTATGAAAATAGATGATGCTTCATCAAGTTCGGTTACCAATTCTGAGGTGTTCCAGAAAAAAACACAGACAACAGCTGCAAAGAGAATTACCATTCCACAAGAGCCGGTACATCAGCTGTCAGAAGAGACGGTTGTTGCACAGCCTCAAATTGGCGGTCCTGCGCATGAACTGGAAGAATGGCCTGAAATTTTACAGATTTTAGGAGGATATTCTAAAGCGATAGCCACTGCATTTACAGGTACCAATGCATTTGTCAGCGGAGATTATGTTTTAATAGATGCTCCGTCCGATTCTATGGCTTTTGAATTATTACGGAAATCGTCTCAGAGAGAACAAATGAGAGAGGCGATACGTCAAGCTACCGGTAAGGTATATAAATTAGGACCTTACAGAAGAAAAGAGGAAAATCATACAGTAAATTCAGATCCCTTAACACAGCTTGCAAAGCAAGCGGAACAAGCGGGAATTGATGTTCAAATAAAAGAAAATTAAAACGATTTGGAGGAATATAAAATGAAAGCAAGATTACCACAGGGATTCAGCAATGGCGGAGGTACAAATTTACAGCAGTTGGCACGTCAAGCACAAAAATTGCAGGAAGAAATGGATGCGGCAAATTCTGAATTGGAGTTAAAAGAATATTCTGCTACCGTTGGCGGCAACGCAGTTACGGCAGTGGTAACAGGCAAAATGGAAATCAAATCTCTTGATATTAAGCCTGAAGTTGTAGATCCAGAAGACATTGATATGCTGTCTGAGTTGATTATTGCAGCGGTAAATGAAGCAATTCGAGCTGCTTCAACAGAAAAAGCAGAAACTATGGAAAGATTGTCCGGCGGATTAAATATGCCGGGTATGTTTTAATCTATGGCATCCTATCATGTTGCTCCTCTGGCTCGATTGGTGGAGCAGTTTGAAAGTCTGCCGGGCATAGGACATAAATCTGCACAGCGTCTGGCGTACTATGTGTTAGGTATGCCAAAGGAAAAAGCGGAGCAATTTGCCAACACAATATTGGAAGCAAGAAATACTATTCATTATTGCAAAGTGTGCTGTAACTTAACCGATCAAGAGCTTTGCCCTGTATGCAGGAATGAGGAAAGAGACCGTTCTATTATATGTGTGGTAGAAGATCCGAGAGATGTGTTTGCCCTGGAAAGAACCAATGAGTTCCACGCCGCATACCATGTGCTTCATGGCGCTATTTCTCCATTAGCAGGAATTGGTCCTGACCAGCTGTGTATCAAAGAACTGCTGGACAGAGTAAAAAATCCGGAAGTAAAAGAAGTGATTATGGCAACCAATCCTACTGTGGAAGGCGAAGCAACAGCTATGTATATTTCCCGTTTATTAAAGCCTTTGGGAATAAAAGTAACACGTTTGGCATATGGAATACCCGTAGGCGGGGATTTGGAATATGCTGATGAAGTTACTTTATCACGTGCTTTAGAGGGCAGAAGCGAGCTATAAAAAGCACCAACTGGATTTCAGTTGGTGCTTTTAATTATTTATTATGGATTTTCTTTCTAAGCTGCTCAAACTCACTTTTCATTTTAGCGCGTCTTTCTTCTGCTTTCATTTTTCGTTCTTGAGATTTTTTCTCACGCAATTCTTTTTTTGCTGTTTTTTCAAACTCTTCTTCCAAAAGACGTGCTGTTTCAATTTCTTGCTCCAGCATAGCTGCATCCCATCTGGTAATGGATACGTTTTGGTAAGCATTTAGTATGTTATCAAAATACATCGTGTTATCTTCTTGAACAAATGCAATTAAAGCAGTGTCTCCGTTAGATAAAATGTGGGATACCCTTTCTATCATAGAGTTATTTGTGTCTATATCATCTAAATCTATAGAACTGCCGATTAATGTGCCAATTCCGCCGCCTAACAAAATACCCAAAGGACCGCCCAATATACCGATTAGCGCGCCGATGAGTCCTCCGGCTATCGTGTCATTGCTTGTCTCTCGACCTGTATCAAACGCATCTTCCAGTTTCACATTATTACCAATTTTTTTGACAATCGCCATTTGTGAAACGAAATAGCCGGATAACTCTGTGGTTCCATCCTTAATTTTTGAAAATGCTTGATATGCCTCACTTTCTACCGGAAATACAGCTACAACAATATTTTCCATACATTAAACCTCCCCATCATTATATTATTAACTCAATGAATTAAATTCAGTATACTCTTATAAGAGATAAATTCAAGATATATAATGTTACCATTTCATGAATATTTTGAGAATAGAGATGGAGCAGTATTTTATAAAAGTACAGCCTATTAACCAATACAAAGCTGTGTTATTTATATACATCAAACATTAATTATCCAATGAAGATTTGTACCCAGTATTTTACGCCTTGATATTCTGTTACTCCTACTGCCATTCCGCTGAATTGAGAACCTAAAATATTATCTCGGTGTCCCGGGGAATTCATCCAAGAATTCATTACTTCGGCAGCATTTCTTTGTCCACTGGCGATATTTTCTCCAATTGCATAGTAGTTGACATTTACAGCAGTAAAACAACTGGAACCATCAGGTCTTGTATGGGAGAAGGACGAAATAATCTCATTGGCTCGAATGTCAACAGCATTCTGTATATCATTGCGATAAGAAAGTTCTGAAAGACCGTTTTCTTTTCTTCTTTGGTTTACCAATTGAAACACTTGGTACCCTTCGCCGGTAACTGCAGTGGGCGGTGTTTCTTCCACAGGTGGTGTTTCCTCCACAGATTCATTATATTGCGGAGGTGATGTACTTTGTGTATTTGGTGAGGAAAGATAGTTGTTTTCTGGCGTTGCCTCATTGGTTGGATATTTCGGTTCTTCTATTATAACTTGACTCTTATTTTCCGGTGCATGGGTATTTGAGCTAGCAGAGGTGATAGTATTTTCCTCTGAAACAATATTGGATTCCTCTGTTTCAGAAGATTCAACCTCTGATGAATTCAGTTCCAATACGTCATTAGATGATACATTATCCTTATGGAAGGTTGTATTTTGGGAACAGCCTGCCAGCGCAATTGGTACTAGGCACAGAGCTAACATGATTAAAAATTTTTGTTTCATATAAATCTCCTTTTATCGTAATTTTCCAAACGAATGGTTTATTGACAAATCATACAATAATTTTGATAACATAGCAAGTTAAAAGTCATTTCTATATTGTTTTTTGTAAAATTACCAAATGATTTCATGAATAACGTTTTGCTCGAGCCTATATTAACAATTTGAAAAATCACAATTATGAACTATTTCAGATCCAGTTAATATTGTATCCATGTCTTCTTTTGTCATCGGTTCTGCAATATTTAAAGGTGTGATTTCTTCATACGATACTATTCTTTTTATATGGCTCAAATCAGTATC
Organism: uncultured Clostridia bacterium; assembly: GCA_944384835.1. Lineage (GTDB taxonomy): Bacteria > Bacillota > Clostridia > Oscillospirales > Acutalibacteraceae > UMGS1071. The sequence continues at coordinate 65,844 of CALWUU010000005.1, forward strand.
AAAGTTAAGACTATTTTGTTTTAAAGCTTTGCCAAAATCAGAAAGAATATATATGGCACCGCTTTGATCTTCAGCCTGAGTAAACAATCCATACTGATATAGGGAAGATATAATAGCTGAGTTCTTGCCGCAATATTCAAAATCAATATCGGCAATAAACTGCAGTTCTTCGGGTGTACAGGTTATGAGAAATTTGCTAAGTTTAAAAAATAGTGTTTCATCCATAGCAGTCAATAAAAAACAACGTGTTAATGAAGCAAAATAATCCACTTTTTTATCATCGTCAATTTCATTTATCAAGTGAATCTGTTTCTTTACAAAATCATTGTACTTGTTGCTATCTTTATTGAATTTTTCGGTCATCTTGGCTTGATCATCAAAGCATGAGAATGTGCCTGACAAATATCGTTTCATTTTATCCCAGAATAAAATAGTTGGGATATGGAAAATCAACTCTTTCATATCTTTACCTGCTGCTATTCCGGCAAACGGGTCAGAGAATGTTACCATCTGAATCAAATTCCAAAAGCAGTCACCTGCGTAATGTTGTAAATCTTCATCGGACAATATTCTTCTTAAAGTACTGATTTGATTTTCTAACATAATATTTTCCTTTCTGTAAAACAGAATATCTTCCGTTAACAAAATGAAGAAGATTTTTAAAAATCTTCTTCATTTTGCTGTTATCGACCTTGCAACCACACCAGCACGGCAAAGCCGCCGCTGAATAAATAGGTGTTTGTCCAATACCTATTTGGGAAGCGTTGACAAAAAGATACCCGCTGCAAGCGCAGGCACAAAACTTCAGAATAAAGAAAAACCTGCGGTACGCGAATTGCTCACCGCAGGTGTGGTGGAGGCGAGGGGAATCGAACCCCTGTCCGAAAATCGCTTGCCAAAGCTTTCTACGAGTGTATCCAATTATTTGGAATTCCCGCTTCTTCCCGCTAATTGGAAAGCTGAAAGAATTGGTAGCCTTTAAGTCATGATCAAGTGTAAGGCGCCGCTTGATTCACGTGCACCACTCATCGACATCTCAATTCAGGCCGTGGTAATCCCGAATGAGACGGCAGCCTTAATTAGGCTGCGTACGCAACTTGTTTGTTGTCGTTTAATTTTAAAAATACGGCGTTTAAAGTGGGTCCGCACCACTACTCGCTTACTTAGGTTTACAATCCCCGTCGAAACCTTTACGCCCCCATATATATCAATAGGCTGTATCCTATCGATTTTTTTCTTTGATAGCGCGTTCAATATCACGTTTGGCTGCTTTAGCAGCTAAATCCTGACGTTTATCATAGAGTTTTTTACCTCTGCATAAGCCTACTTGGACTTTCACTTTAGAATTTTTAAAATAAATTGATATAGGAATCAAAGAATATCCTTGTTGCTTTACGCATCCGTATAAACGCATAATTTCTCGTTTATGGGCTAACAATCGCCTAACGCGCATAGGATCTTTGTTAAATATATTTCCCTGTTCATACGGACTAATATGCATACCATTTATAAACAGTTCGCCTTTGACAATAGAGCACCAAGAATCCTTTAAATTTACTCTTCCTTGACGCAAGGACTTTACTTCTGTTCCAAACAGTTCAATGCCTGTTTCTAAACTTTCTTCTACAAAATAGTCATGGTAGGCTTTTTTATTTTGTGCAATTGTTTTTGTTGATGCTTTTTCTGCCATAAAAACGCCTCCTTGCTGTATGTTGTAGCATATCATACTTAATGCAAACTTGTCAATGTAAGCGCTTGAAACCTGGTTTATTTGACAATTTATTTCAAATTTTATTTCTTGAATCAAAAAGAAATAATACAATTAGTATATTTTATGTTTGTTTTTACAGATAATTATGATATAATTTTTTTATTGATAACATACAAAAGGGGGATAAAAATGGAAGGTGAAGTGATTGCGGCCAGAACCATGAATGGTTTATATATTTGGCTTGATATTGCTTATCTTGTAATATTACTGGGAGTGTTATTATGGACGAAACGCAGACAAGCAGCTATTGCGGGACTCATTGGAGGAGCGTTGTATTTTGCTGTAGATTACGGCATTTTCTATTTACTTCTGGGCACACGACAGGTGGTTGGAGCAGACCCATTTTGGTTTTTGCTATGGCTTTCCATTAGTTACGGATTTACAAATTTTGTATGGATATGGCTGTGGCTGGATCGAGATGGACATACCTTAGAGTGGTCTGTAATGATTGTTGCAGGCTGGTTGGCTACAGCATTGCTGTCACAAAATTTTGGAAATCAGTTTTCTCAAATTTCCATTATGCGGGGTACCAATGATTATCATGGAATTATGGCTTTGATTTTGGTCATTGGATATGGAATTGTATGTATTTATAACATTCGATTAAAAGATAAAACAAAAAAGATTCCTGTCTTATGGATTCTTACGATTGGTATTTTGGTTCAATTTGGCTGGGAATTTGTCTTAAATATTACGGGAATACGCAATCAGAGTCTGCAAACTTTGATTGTAAATTCTCTGCTTGAAACCAATTTGGGATTGCCTTACCTTTATTTTATTCATCGAGCCATTCATAAGAGAAGAGATGAGGCGTTACATAAACGTTTACCTGACAATGAAACAGTTCTCACATCATAGATACTACTGTAGAAGACCGACAAAGCTTTTTGTCGTTTTTTTTATTTTAATTAAAATTGTTAGGAGTGAATTGAGATGTTTGAGCATAATTATAAATTAAATTCTTATGAAAGGAGTTTTTTATGAGACGTATTCCTTTAGAAGATGCAGCTTTAAAAGTATGTGAGCAAAACTCGGTGCCGCCCCTTATTTTTCAATTACCCCCTGTAAAAGGCAGAAAACGATTGGAAGACCAGCAAAACTCTCCTGTAACTATGTATCCTGCCAATATTCAATGTGAGCAAGTTCAAATCAAGGGAGGGGGAGAAATTGCTACCTATTTTGTAAGTCCAAAAGAAAACACTTCCGTAAAAAGTATTATTTTTTATATTCACGGTGCGGGATGGGTTTTCGGCAGTTTTCATACCCATGAAAAGTTAGTTCGAGAATTGTCTGCGCGAACCAATTCGTTGGTTGTATTTCCGGAATATTCACGATCACCAGAAGTTAGATTTCCAACCGCAATCCATCAATGTTATTATATTTTATGTCGTCTTCCTCAGCTGTTAGGGAAGAAATATGCAAATATTGATTTTCGTACACTGACTGTTGCGGGAGACAGCGTAGGGGGAAATATGGCAATTGCTATGACTCTTTTAGCCAAAGAAAAGTGCGGTCCCAATATTCATAAACAATTGCTGTATTATCCTGTCACAAATGCTTATTTTCAAACAGAGTCCTATCATAGATTTGCACGAGGGTATTATTTATACCGTGCCGGAATGGAATGGTTTTGGAATCAATATTTGCCTGGTTTCAAACAACGCAATCATATTTTGGCTTCACCGCTGAGAGCTTCTGTACATCAATTGAAAGATCTTCCGGATGCAATGATTATCAATGGAGAAGCTGATGTGTTAAGAGATGAAGGAGAAGCATATGCAAAAAAATTAATGAGCGCCGGTGTAAACGTAACCGCAGTACACATTCAAGGAATCATCCATGATTTTGTGATGTTAAATGTTTTGGATAAGACAAATGCTTGCAGAACAGCCATGAATTTGTCAACAGATTGGATTTGTCAGAAGAATTCGTCCTTATTAAATGGTAAATAATAAGAACCGGTTGACTGTGACAGTAGATTTTTTCATATGAATGTGATACTATTAGAAAAAATATTGTTTACAGTAGGGAACGGCATGAAGATAAATTATCAAAAAGAATTAGAGAAAACATTGCAAAAATTACAGGACGAGGAAAAACGGCCTGTATTGGTATTGCATTGTTGCTGCGCGCCATGCAGCACTTATGTTTTAAAATATTTAGCCCAGTATTTTACCATTAAAATTTTATTTTATAACCCTAATATTTCGCCAAAAGCAGAATATGACCGCAGATTGGATGAACTGCATTCCTTGCTGAACCAAATGCAGATGGAAAAAGAGATTGAAGTAATAGAGACAGAATATCATCCGGAAGAGTTCTATCATTGTGCCAGCGGCTTAGAGAATGAACCGGAAGGTGGAGCGCGCTGTAAAAAATGTTTTGAATTAAGACTGGAAGAAGCGGCGCACAAAGCAGCTGAGTTAGATGCAGATTATTTTACTACCACTTTAACCATCAGTCCCCATAAAGATGCAAATTTATTAAATGAGATAGGTCAATTATTAGGTGAAAAATACCATATACCATACTTGTGTTCTGATTTTAAGAAAAAAGAAGGGTTTAAACAATCCCTTGTTTTATCTGAACAATATGAGTTATACCGGCAGGACTATTGCGGGTGTATTTTTTCTAAAAAAGAAAGAGAACAGCAGAGAAAAGAAGCAGAGGATAAGACTGATTTTTAAATGATTGGGTAAAAAGAGGAACGTTTTTATATCGTTCCTCTTTTTTATGGTCTATGAAACTGTGGTTTTTCGCTTAACTGCTGGTCAATAAATCCTTGGAATTGCTTTACGACTTGTTTTTCTTTGTCTGACATAGTTTCGTTTGCAGCAGTGTTCAGCGTCTGATATAATGCGGTTGCTGTTTTTATTGGAACAGCAGTTAATACGTGCAGATGCTCAGCGCTGGATATTTTGCAGGCTTTCAATACACAACTGGGAGCCATAACCAACAAAGCTAATTTTTGAGCTTGTTCACGGCCGGCATTCATATTTTCGCTTTCTAAAATAAACTGGCATATATCCGTACAGTTTTCAAATTTATCATGTTCAAAATTATTCAAATAATCAACACGATTTATTTTTGCCAAATGTGTTATTTTAATAGGAAGCGTATTAAATTTTCCTTCTATTAAAATGTTTAGAGCCAATTCGTCCAATGTTTGATCCGACATATTATTTCCCCCTTATTTATTTTCTTTATTATGGGATATAAATTTATTATAATGCATAATTATGTCTAAATTATGTTATTTCTTGTTTTTTTCTTTGTAACCAATTGATACCATTTGTATATGATAAATCATAGGAGGAAACAAATAGTGCTTGGGAGGAGCCATATAGATGGAAGGCTTGTTGATTGGTATATTTTGCTTTGTTATGATTAGTATTTTTTATCCCTTTGTGAAAAAGAAGCATTGTTGTTTTGCAGAAAAAGTTTGGCCTCTTTTTTTAATGGCGGGAATCGGATGCATGATTGGTGCGGTGTTTATACAGGAGTTCGTGTGGTCAGCTATGCTTGCTGTAACAGGAATTATGTTTTTATGGAGTATAAGTGAAATTAAGGGAGAAAACAACCCGAAACAAGAGGAAGTATTACATATCAAAGATGCAGAACTCTTATGCAGTCGTAAAGAAGAAAATCAAAATTTAAAACCTTAGCAGCCGGCTGTCATTGACAGCCGGTCTTTTGTTGTAAAATTTATAAATCGTTTAGAATTTTTTTATTGTATTGTTAGCAAGATATGGTATAGTAAGTATGAAAATCAATCAGTATGTGTCAATACATTTAAAGTAACAGAAAAGGTGATATGATGGAAGAAAAGCAGAGACTGCATCCGGATGCAAAAACCGGCTTAACATCTCAGCAAGTTGCGAGTCAAAAAGAAAAAGGACTCAAAAATGAAGCAACAGAAAAAATATCAAAATCCACATGGCAAATCATTAAAGATAATGTTTTTACTTTATTTAATTTGTTCAATTTAATTATTGCTATTGCGTTGGCTTGTGTTGGTGCCTTCAGCAATTTGTTATTTATCTTTATCATTATTGCCAATGTTTTAATTGCGATTATCCAAGAATTACGGGCAAAGAAATTGGTGGATAGCCTTTCTTTATTGTCTGTCCCCCATGCCAAAGTAGTACGGGACGGAAGAGAACAGGAAATTCCCGTGGAAGATTTGGTTTTGGATGATGTCATTTGTCTGTATGCGGGTCAACAAATTTGTTCAGACGCCATTATTTTAGAAGGCGAAGCAGAAGTGAATGAATCTTTGCTGACAGGTGAATCCGATCCAATCAATAAAGGACCGGGCGATCAAGTGTTGTCCGGCAGCTTTGTCATCAGCGGTAAATGCTATGCGAAAGTTGAGCATATAGGCAATGATAATTACGCTACCCATATCGCGCAGGAAGCAAAAAAAATGAAACAAGTGCATTCCGAGTTGGTTACTTCCATGAGAAAAGTAACCCGTTTTACAGGATTTTTAATTATCCCGTTGGGTATTGTATTGTTTTTAGAAGCATTTTTCTTGCGTGGCGGAGATCCTGCCACTTCAGTTGTTTCCACAGCAGCCGGTTTGCTTGGTATGCTACCAAAAGGACTGGTTTTGCTTATTAGTATTAGTTTAGCCGTTGGCGTAGGTCGTTTGGCAAAGCGTAAAGTACTGGTGCAAGAGCTTTATTCTCTTGAAACACTTGCCCATGTGGATGTGCTTTGTTTGGATAAAACAGGTACTATTACAGAAGGCAACATGAAAGTTGAATCGGTATATCCATTAAGAAGAGAAGAGGATATTCCTTGGTTTGATGACGTAATGGGTTCTTTCTTGCATTATACAGATGATAATAATGCAACATTTCAAGCCATAAAGGGTCATTATCAAGAATGTAAGCGTTATGCCCCCATACAGAAAATACCATTTTCTTCTCAAAGAAAGTGGAGCGCAATGACATTTGAACAATTTGGCACCCTTGTGCTGGGAGCTCCCGAAAAATTAACAAATTCACAGCTTCCGGTGGAAATTCAGCAAGAAATTCGCAATGGAAACCGTGTGATTTTAGTGGGCATTACCAAGGATAAGGTTACTTCAGACAGTCAGCTGACAGGAGTAGTACCGTTAAAAGCAATTGTAATTACAGATCCTATTCGCGAAAATGCAAAAGCAACATTTGACTACTTTAAACGTGAAGGTGTTGCAATAAAAGTAATTTCTGGTGACAATCCGGCAACTGTTGCCGCTATTGCGAAAAAGGCAGGCTTAGAAGGTGCGGAAAATTATATTGATATGAGCACCATTCAAACAAAAGAAGAATTGGTAAAAGCGGCAAATTGTTATTCTGTTTTTGGCCGTGTATCGCCGCAGCAAAAGAAAATGTTGGTAGAAGCTTTACAGAAACACGGTCATAAAGTTGCAATGACCGGAGATGGTGTCAACGATATTTTGGCATTGCGTGAAGCAGACTGCAGTATTGCCATTGCTGAAGGCAGCGATGCCGCAAGACAAGTGTCTCAATTGGTATTGCTTAATTCAGACTTTTCCTCTTTGCCAAAAGTTTTGGCCGAAGGAAGACGTGTTGTAAATAATATTACGCGTGTTGCAGGTGTTTTCTTTGTAAAAACCATTTACTCTGTATTATTATCCATTATTTGTATTTGTACCAATCAGCCATTTCCTTTCTTGCCAATTCAAATCACATTGATTGATTTAGCAATTGAAGGATACCCGGCATTCTTTATGTCCTTTGAGCCGGATGGCAGAAAGGTAACAGGGCGATTTTTACCGTCAGTATTTAGGCGGGCGATTCCCAATGCCATTGCAACGACCATTGGTGTAGTAGCGTTGTTTATCATTGCTCCGTTATTTGGTGTTTCTTCGGAACAAACAAATACTATTATGTATCTTTTGGTTGGCTTTGTTGGTGTTACAGCAGTATTTAAAGCTTGCTGGCCGTTTAATCCACTACGCGCATTCTTATTCTTGTCCATGACTTTTGGATACTTTGCTGCAGCATTTCTCTTTAAAGGAATGCTTCATTTAACAATGCCTTCAACAGATGCGCTTATTATCTTTGGTATAGCAGCTGCTGCAAGTATTGTGATAGAACGGATTACTGCTTTGATCACCAATGTGATTTTTAAAAGCTCAATGTCCAACAAAAAAGCAAAACGATATGCAAATCCAAAACGATAAAAAAGCACTTCAAGGGAGGCACTTCGAAAAGAAGTTGTCTCCCTTGGTTTTTGTAATCAATCAGATTGGAGGATTACAAGATAAAGCAGCATTACATTAACGAAAGAACAGGTATCAGCTACACTTTAGAAGGCGACCCCTGTTTGTCCAATCATGTTAATCAAAGAAGTAGAAACGTGTATGAGACAACGGCATCAATGTTATTTGGTAGAACATTGATGAGTGACTTACACTAGGAAAACGAAACAATTACGCTGCTGATACTGACGAAAAAGCAGAAGATTTTTTCCGGCAGGTAAAACAGATGGTAGAGCGTAAGGATGTGACCGAATGCCCAAAACAAATGACCAGATGGCGTAAATAATTGCTATGAACAATATTTTGAGCAAAGCAGAAGAGATGGTGAACATTGATTTATGGATACAGCAATGGCGGCAGGGAGAAATCCTTGCCGCCATATTTATTAGTGTTATGTAATGATTTGTTAAATTTTTGATTGGTAATTTTCTAAATATAAATTATCTGAAACTTTTTCTTCATTGGAATGATGGATTTTTTCTGTTCCTGCGGCGATTGCAGTTTCATAATACCAACATTTATAGTTGACGGTATCTAAAATTTTCTGCAATTCTGTCATCTGTTTCTCTACAATCCGTTTCCGTTCCAAAAACATCTCGTATCTCTGCTGTAAGGAAGCGTCTCCTTGTTCCAGCCAATCACTGAACTGACGGATTTCCTTGATCGGCATACCTGTTTTTTTCAGACAATCTATTATACGAAGCGTAGCAATGTCTTTTTCAGTAAAAATTCGATATCCTGATTCCATTCGCTCTACAAATGGCAGTAATCCTTCTTTGTCGTAATAGCGGATTGTACTTGTTGGTACGTCCATCAACTTGGCTGCGTCTTTAATGGTGTATTTCTCTTTTTCCATATAATTACGCTCCTTAAATTTTAAAAAAATTTTTCCGAAAAACATTGACCTTAAACTCAAGTTTAATGTTATACTAAAGTCAATCAAAAGTCAAGGAGGATTTTATATGGAAATCACATTTAAAGGCAAAGTTGCTTTAGTAACAGGTGCAGCAGGTGGTATGGGGCTTGCAACAGCTAGGAAATTTGCCGAATCCGGTGCGGCGGTTGCCCTTGTTGACCTGAATGAGAAATTGGTTATTCAAGCAGCAGAGGAACTAAAAAATATGGGTTATCAGGCGCTTGCTGTAGTTTGCGATGTCAGCAAGGAAGCACAGGTAAAAGCAATGATTGAAAAGACCGTTGCGGCTTTTGGAAGACTTGATGCTGCGTATAATAATGCAGGAGTAAACAGCCCTATGACCGATACTGCCGATCTTGCCACGGAAGAATATGACCGTATTATGAATATTGATCTACGCTCTGTTTGGCTTTGTATGAAATATGAACTTCAGCAGATGCGAAAGCAAGGAACCGGAGCAATCGTGAACTGTTCCTCATTGGGTGGCTTAGTAGGAAACGCCGGCCGTGCAGCCTATCATGCAGCAAAACATGGCATTTTGGGCATGACAAAAAGTTCTGCAATCGAATATGCACCGAGAGGTATTCGAATCAATGCGGTTTGTCCGGGTGTTATCGAAACACCGATGGTACAGCAGATGGTATCTTCCGGAGACCTTTCCCGTGAAGCGTGTGCCCGTCTTGCTCCGATTGGCAGGTTGGGAACAGCGGATGAGGTTGCGGATGCCGTTTTGTGGCTTTGCAGTTCTTTATCAACATATGTAATTGGGCAATCCATTGCCGTTGATGGCGGATACACCATTGTTTAAGATTGGCTGACAATTGATATGAGCAGCCTCTAACATCTATTTGTAAAATATAAGATTAACTGCGAGGAGGATATTTATGTTAGAAAATTTTTCATACTGTAACCCTACAAAATTATATTTTGGAGAGAACGCTCTTGAAAATTTAACTGTTGAATTGACAAAATACGGTAATAATGTCGCTCTTGTTTACGGTGGCGGATCAATTAAGAAAAACGGGATTTATGATGAAATTATTGGTATTTTAAAATCTGCTGGCAAAACTGTGTCAGAGATAGCAGGAGTTATGCCGAACCCTACCATTCATAAGCTTTACGAAGGTGTTGAAATTGCAAGAACCAATAAGGTGGATTTTATTCTTGCTGTAGGCGGTGGTTCAGTAGTGGATTATGCAAAAGCTCTATCTGTCTCCATTCACTGCGATGAAGACCCATGGGAAAAATACTATGCCCGATTTGAAGAACCTGCCTGCGAAATTGTTCCTGTCGGCGTTGTGCTTACAATGGTTGGTACAGGATCGGAAATGAATGCCGGAGCAGTTATCACTTATCCGGAAAAGAAGCTAAAAATCGGTCACGTGTTTGCGGATGAAAAGATTATGCCGAGATTTTCTATTTTGAATCCAAAATATACGATGAGCCTTCCGAAATCTCAAATGGTTGCGGGCATCTATGATATGTTCAACCATATATGCGAGCAATATTTTTCTGGTGAGGATGACAATACGAGCGATTATATCAGTGAGGGTTTGATGAGAAGCATCATTCATTCCAGCCGCATTGCAATGAAAGATATGAACGATTACGAAGCGAGAAGCAATCTTATGTGGGCGGCTGCTTGGGCACTGAACACTCTGGTATCAAAAGGAAAAAGCACCGATTGGATGGTGCATATGCTCGGACAGTCGGTGGGGGCTTGCAGTAACGCTACACACGGTATGACATTATCAGCGGTTTCTTTGCCGTACTATAAAATGATTATGCCTTACGGTATTCAGAAGTTTGTCCGCTTTGCCGTGAATGTTTGGAACATTTCTCCTGTTGGAAAAACAGAGAAACAGCTTGCCGAAGAAGGATTGTCCGCAATGGAGATGTGGATGAAAGAACTTGGTCTTGCCACAAAACTTTCCCAAATCGGTGTGACTACGGAAATGATTGATGATATTGTAAAGGGTACGCTGATTATGAAAGGCGGCTATAAAGTGCTTTCCAAAGATGATGTACGGGAAGTGCTGATGCAGTCAATGTAACAGAAAGGCGGCGTTTGTATGGAATATCGCAAACTGCCCCACGGAGAGGAAAAAATCAGTGTGATTGGTATGGGTTCTTCCGTGATTGGAGAACAACCTGAAAAAGATATCATTGAAACGGTACAGCTTGCATTGGACTCAGGTATAAATTTTTTCGATATGGCTGGCGGTCACGCAAGTGTTTTTTCGGCGTATGGAAAAGCGCTGGAGGGACGTAGACAAAACGCAATGCTCCAAGTGCATTTCGGCGCTGACTATATAACAGGTGCATATGGCTGGACAACAAATTTGGATACGGTCAAAAAATCTGTTGAATGGCAGCTTGAAAAATTAAAAACCGATTACATTGATTTTGGGTTCATTCATTGCATTGACGAGGAAGCGGATTTAATAGCTTACGAAAAAAACAGTATATTGAATTACTTGATGGATATGAAAGAGCAGGACGTGGTAAAGCACATCGGTCTTTCCACTCATGCCCCTGTGATTGCAAACAAGGTGCTGGATATGAATATCCTTGATATGCTGATGTTTTCCATTAACCCGATGTATGACTACGGAGAAGGTGATTATGCCATTGGAAGCGATGGGGAAAGGCAGCGCCTGTACCGCCGTTGTGAAAAGGAGAGTGTTGGAATTTCCGTTATGAAGCCTTTTAATGCAGGACAGCTTCTTGACGCAAAGCAATCGCCGTTTCATGCGGCAATGACAACTGCGCAGTGCATACAATATGCGCTTGATAAACCAGGTGTTATGACTGTTCTCGGAGGCCCGGGCAATGTAAAGCAGCTGAAAGAGATTCTTTCCTATTTTGATACAACAAAGGAAGAACGTAATTATTCCATAATCAGCAGACTCACCCCCGATGAATCAATAGGAAAATGTGTATATTGTAAACATTGCCATCCCTGCCCTGCAAATATTGATATCGGACTTATCAATAAATATTACGACCTTGCCGTTCAGGGCGACATTTTGGCAAAAGAACACTATATGACTCTTGAAAAAACGGCAGCTGATTGCATTCGCTGTGGTCATTGCAATCGAAGATGTCCATTTAAGGTAATGCAGATGGAGAGGATGAATGAAATAAAGAATTACTTCGGAAAGTAATTCAAGTTTTACGGAAAGGAACAAAAGTAATGAAAAAAGAAGTGTTGCATCGTTAATCGCATTGATTTTTGCTTTCGTCTTTGTAGTAGGGTGCAGTACTAACTCTGTGTCAGATATTTCTTCTGATAACATAAATCAATCTGAACAGGACGAAAGTCAACACGACTCTGTATCCGATCTGTCAACAGAATCCAACATTATAGAGCAAGGAAAATCCGCTGTTGTATATTTTTCAGCAACAGGCAATACAGCAGAGGCTGCACAGATAATTGCCAATGAAACAGGAGCAGATATTTTTGAGATTGTTCCTCAAGAAGTCTATACATCCGATGACTTAAATTACAATGATGATAACTGCCGGGCGAATCAAGAAATGAACGATGATAATGCAAGACCGGCAATTGCAGATGATTTAAGTGTGGTTTCAGAATATGACAGAATTTATTTGGGCTATCCCATTTGGTGGGGAACGGCTCCCCGTATTATACAAACCTTTCTTGAGGAATATGATTTATCACAAGCGACCATATACATTTTTTGCACATCGGGAGGAAGCGGGGTAGAACAGAGTGTCAGAGATTTGCAAAGCTTATACCCAGATACCAATATCATTGAGGGTAAACGCTTTTCATCAGCTTCGGCGGAGGATGTTAAATCATGGATTGAAAGTTTGAATTAAGGAGGAATAGCAAGATGAAAAAAGTACTGGTAGCCTATTTCAGCGCAAGCGGAACGACGGCAAAGCTTGCTGATAAGTTAGCGTCTGCAATCAGTGCGGATTTACACGAAATTATACCGAAACATCCGTATACTTCTGCTGACTTAGACTGGACAAATAAGAAAAGCCGCAGTAACGTGGAGATGAGTAACAAAGCATTTAGACCTGAGGTGGCAAATACCGTGGAGAATATGGAGCAGTACGATATCATCTTTCTTGCGTTTCCGATTTGGTGGTATGTTGCGCCTACGATTATCAATACTTTTTTAGAGCAGTATAATTTCAAGGGTAAAACGATTGTTCCCATTGCCACATCAGGCGGAAGTGGTATGGGAAATACAAACGGTGAATTAGCTGTATCCTGCGCAGGAGCAGAGTTAAAAGACGGTAGAGTATTCAGCGTAAATGCAAGTATTGATAAGTTGAGGTCTTGGGCTGAAAAATTTATCTAAAAATCATTAATAGCAGATAGCAATCCTGCTGTTTTTGTCTGTAGGGATAATCCGAAGTAAGGTGATTTCCGAATGTCCAAAATTACAGTAGCGATTTTTGAAGATGTTGACGATGAACTGACAGAAAGTATCGAATCACTAGCACAGTCCGCTCCTTATACTGGGGATATCGCGCTTTTTACCGCAAGCGTGACATTTGGACAGTATAAATTAGTTTTGGTTAATGAAAAATGAACAATTATAAACAGGAATAGGTATATTTCTTTTGTTCCACTACCTTAATAATTTCGAGTTTTTGATTTGAACTCACAAAAATAGTTAGTATCAGACAGTTTTAGACGGTGTTTTTGAATTTTTGTTGGTTAAAAAATTGTGGTGTTTCCCGTGCTTTTTACATTTGGGAAGAATAAAGGAAAGAACAAAATGAAGGAAGATTATACCTTGAACTGCAATGAAACAGATAAAAAATACAAAGTTATGTTCCCGGATTATCCCGATATCGTAACAGTAGCGCAACTAAGGAAAATGCTTGATATCAGCAGGAATTTAGCCTATGATTTGATTGCACAAAAGCGAATTAAAGCGTTCCAACTAGGTAATTCTTATCAGATACCAAAAGTGAATGTAATTGACTACATTATTTGCTGTCAGGAAGATTTGGAAAGAACTCTTGAAAATAATGGCATCTCAAACAACCTAAAAATGACACAAACCAGCCTAAACCAACCTGAAAATGACTAAGTGGTCCCAAAAGCGATTCTTTCGAGTGCGGCCTGTTATGACCACTTCGATACCGCTCCCTATATGTTCAGCCGCCGTTTTTCCTCGCTTTTTTTCGGTGAAAAAGGGCTTTGTAAAGAACTGACGGAAAGAACAACAAAATATTCGGTTTTTCGAACTGCGTGATCCCGTATGATTACTGAATTTTCAGTGGACAAAAATGACATTGATTTTGAAAATTTCGAAGTATGTTCCCTATTATATCCAGGATATGGTTGTAACGAAAAAGATGTTGGAAAGCATACGGAGATGTGTGAGCCTTTGAATAAGATTTGGCCCGCAAACAAATGAAATTCTGCATAGAGGATAAGAAAAAAGGACTCGCACAAAAACACTATGAATCGAATACAGCGCAGAAGTGTTTTGCCGAGCTTGGCAGCTTGATACAGAAAATCTATTAGAGCAACGTAAACAGTGAGTTGTTTGATGAATGCTATGCCACCTTATCAAATATCTTATGCGGAAGAATAGATAAGCTAAAGGCATAATATTACTGAAATGCAGAATCATCGCAAAATCCAAGTGGATAGAACGGAAAATCTGTCAAACGGATTATTGAACTCAGTGACCTCATACCCGAACTGATACACAAGTTTATTGACAGGATTATTGTTTACGTATATAGATGTCTTGACAGCAAGCGTATTCAGTTATAATGAATATTTACTGCAACAGCGTAAGCATACTCTGAGAACTCAGTTTCGGAGAAACGGAAGAAGTGTTCCAAAAGTATTTGACAAAGCGGAAATGCAGTAAAGCAAAAACGATATATCCAAGGGATATATCGTTTTAACAAAACTAATATTTAACTTAAGATACAGAAGTGCTTTCGATATTTCACCAGAATATGATAGTTTATAAATCTGTATAAGGTATATTTTTATGCCGTGACAATCCCATATCTGAATAATAAGAATTCATTTTAAGAGAGCATTATGACTGTTTTCAGGTAGAAATTGCGAAGTAATTTCTTTTATGTTATAATAATGCTCATTAGAAAGAAAAGGACGGGAAAACTATGTTATCTGCCGCAAAAAAAGAATTTATAGAATTTATGATGTCTGCTGATGTATTGCGTTTTGGAGATTTTGTTACAAAAAGCGGACGCAATACTCCTTACTTTGTAAATACCGGAAATTATAAGACAGGACTGCAAAGTGCTAAGCTTGGAGATTTTTATGCTGCGTTTATTCAAGAGACCATTGGAGACCAATTTGATGCAATGTTCGGTCCTGCATATAAAGGAATTCCATTGGTAACAACAACAGCAGGAGCGCTTGCGCGTAATTATAAAATTGACAAGCCATATTTTTTTAACCGCAAAGAGGTGAAAGATCACGGAGAAGGCGGAAATACTGTTGGTTATCAGCCAAAAGACGGAGACCGCGTGATTATCATTGAAGATGTCATTACTGCAGGAACCGCAATTCGTGAGACAATGCCGATTTTGAAAGGCTGTGCAGATGTAAATGTAACGGATATGTTTATTTCCGTTAACCGTTGTGAAGTGGGAAAAACACCCGGAAAAACAGCTGTTATGGAAGTTGCGGAAGAATTTGGTATCAAAGTACATGCATTAATTACTGTAAAGGATATTTATGAGTATTTAAAAGAACAAGGTACTTATGATAGCATTCTGAAATCCATGGAAACTTATATGGAACAATATTGTATTTT
Source organism: uncultured Clostridia bacterium (assembly GCA_944384835.1). GTDB lineage: Bacteria > Bacillota > Clostridia > Oscillospirales > Acutalibacteraceae > UMGS1071. Next base: position 81,599 of record CALWUU010000005.1, read on the forward strand.
TGAATAATGGAGAGCAGCCTGTGTAACCGCACTGGCTGCTTTTTTACGGATAACTATCATGAAGACGGTTCACTGCATAGAATAGAACAGGATTTTCGGCGTAAAGAAATGTACAGGCGGTGGTAAAAACGGATCACTTAAATAAAAATTATGAATTTGATGTCGCTCAGATTTCCGATGAAGCAAAAGAACAACTGAAGTTGTTAAATAAAAGTCAATCTTTAATAATGACAATTGTTGCAGGTATCCTCATGCGCTATAAAAGTTTAGATATTCAAAAACAGCAGCTACTATGCAAAGAACAATGTCCGGAAGAAGTTCAGTCTGACTGTCAGTCGAATATTTTACAAATCCAGGCTGTTTCGTCTTTGGTTATTTTATATGCACTGTTTGAGTTTTATGGTCAGTCACGAGCTTTATTGCAGCAGGCATATGAAAATGGTACAGAGACAGCGGCGCAAAAATTAGATTTGACTTTGAGTGAAATTATTATTTTGGTAAGTTTAATGCGATTTGCACAATTGGTTCATTCAGGAGAAATAGGTCAAGCGGAATCATCTATGGAAATCGTGGAAGCAGCGGAATTGGAGAAACCGGATGCATGATAATAAAAAGCTGAGAATCATTGATTCTCAGCTTTTTATTACCTGCGTTGATTACGCATATTTGAATTAGAATTTGAATAGGGAGCAGCATTGCTATCTCTAAGAATATTAAAGTTATGATTCGGACGATCTCCGGGTAAATAAAAGTATACAAATTTTACTGAGAAAATATCACATACAATAAAGTTTGTTACCGCATCATCGTATAAAACAACAAAGCTGGTGGCGACGTTGTACAACAAGCCTTGTTTTCGCATAATTTGTCCTGTACCAATCAGAAATTCTATGACAACGTATTCACCTACATTTTGCGCTAAGATTCTTTGCATGGAACCTATCATTTCAGGAGAATCAAATGTTTGCTGAGGCGGTGCGGTAAAATCATACATTTGACTGGTACCGTCTTCATGTATACGGTATTGTGCATTTGGTGAGTTGGCGCAAAATCTGGTATTTAGTTCACGTTCGTTTTTGAAAGAACTCATAATAACCTCCACTTATGTATTACTATATGCTTCTGTTGGATTATAAAAACAATGATCTCCAATACGTATGACAAATTCTCCGACATTGGATGGGAAATTTGTCCTGCAAGTAGTGGAAAATGGATTGAAAAACCATAATGCAAAACCTAAGTTGGTCAATCTGTTTCCTGCAATTGCCCAATTGGCAATATCATATTGCGTTTGACCGGGACGCATATTATATATATTTTGCATATTATAGGAACCGTTTACAGTTTCCATGGCACATACAAATTGTCTCTGCTGAAATACCACTTCGCGTATGGTGTTGAATCTGCCATATTCACCATAGGTAATATGAACGCGATTCATAACTACGCTGGCAACAGCTTGCATTCCGTTTTCGCCTTCACCGCCTGCTTCACACTGAATCAGACGTGCCAATATTTCTAAATCTGATAAGGCCATTGCAGCACTCCTTTCATTATTCTTTATACTTTTTAAATATATTCCGCAGATAAGCGATACATTCCAAGTTTTTCGTGAAATAAAAAGAGATGCCTTTGTTGGGCATCTCTTTTTATTATTCTGTAGATTCTCCGTATTGCACGCCAAACTGTGCCATTGCGGCCTGATGTTCTTCATATGTGGTAGAATAATGATTTTCGTTGTCATTGCCAAAGAAGAAGTATAAATAGTCTGTCTGAGTAGGATTTTTTGCGGCATAAATCGCATCTGCTCCCGGATTGCAAATAGGACCTGCGGGTAATCCTTCACATCTATATGTGTTATATAATGCGGCATATTTTGCAGTATCACTTAATAAAGGATTATCTGTTACGTAATCGTTGATATATTCTCTGGTAGAATCCATTTGCAGCTGCATACCCTGTTCCAAGCGGTTATAAATGATGCCGGCAATGATAGACATATGTTCAACGCTGCGGGTTTCCATTTGAACTATGGAGGCTACAATCAGTTCTGTATCCGTTAAATTTCCCCCTGTATTATCACGGTATGCATTTAACATATCTATAAGAACATCTTCAGCATCAGAATTTTTTTCAAAGGTATAGGTTGCAGGATATAAATATCCTTCCATTTTAAATGGACGATTCTCGTCAGTAGGTATGCTGAGAGATTTTGGACTGTAATTTTGGCAAGCTTGATAAAAGTCTTCAGCAGAACAAATCCCGTTGGCTTCCAAACGTTTGGCGATTAAGTCCCATGTAAAACCCTCAGGAATGGTAATACTAACTGTATCAGATACAGATGTGGAAGTATTTATATTAGATGAAGTATTAGAAGATGATTGTTGGCTGCCGTTTTCTGTTTCACTGGTTGCTTGCTGGTCAGAACCGCAGCCAGTGAAAGCCAACGAAAGAACAAGAATAGAACCGGCAACAATCATTGTAACTTTTTGTTTCATAGCAGTAATCCTCCTTTTATCTAATGTTATCATACAGGATTCTACAATGTGTTGCAATCTTTTTGTCGGAGTATTTGGACGATATTTACATATTGGAAAAAGATAAATTTAAAATTTTTCGTTCTAAAAGAAAATTCTCACAAGTAATAATACGAACGAATACACTGTAACAGGGATGAAAAAGGTAACGTAGTAACCAGTGCAAAAAGGAGCGAATCATATCATGAAAGATTCTTTTCGGCATATGCCAATTAGAAGGCAGCAACCATCAAATACACAATGCAGCAGTATAGAGCAATGGTTGTCTTACATAGAAAAATCACCCGGAAATAAAAATCCGTTTATGTTTTATATCGTAGATGCAGATACCGGGTTTGGATTGAAAGGAGGTAAATTCTCATTATTTCAGAACGGTGAATTGGTGTTTGGAAGTTATTCCAACCGCACTGGTGCTGTATGGTTCCCACCATTGCGGGAAGGTATGTACCAATTAAAAGAAGCAAAGCCGCCTGAGCAATATATACCTGAAAAAGAATCATTCCAGATGTATGTTGATTATAACGGAAATATTTGCATTGAAGGTATCCCTGCGGCAAGATTCCAAATATACCATAAACGTACAGGAGGACAAAAAGTATCTTTTTCGCTCATTAAATATGATATTAGAAGCGGAAAACGTTTGGAAGGAGCTGTATTTGAGCTATGTCATAATCACGTTCCGATCGCAACCAGTATATCGGATGCAGAAGGCTTTGTGCAGTTTTATGGACTTTCAGAAGGTATTTATCAGTTAAACGAAATATCTCCGCCGGAAGGTTATATGAAAGTTGCCGATACACATATTGTGGTAGTTGCAAACGACGGTACCGTTACCATTGACGGATATGCGGCAGAATATGCTTCTATTGGAAATAAGCCTATTTTGTATGATATTTTTTTTCAAAAACAAGACGAACTGACAGGAGAGCCTTTGGAAGGCGCAGTTTTTGATTTGATGCAGGATGGTGTAGTCTTATATACAGCTATATCAAATGAAAAGGGTGAAATTAATTTTGGAAGCTTTACACCGGGAATTTATACGTTAAAAGAACAAAGACCTCCTGCAGGATATCGCATCAATGAACACGATTATACAGTCGTGGTTGCACAGGACGGTACGGTTACTATTGATGATATTCCTGTGGAAAAAGCCAGAATCAGTGATAAAAAAGGGCAGGAACGGATTACAATACGAAAATATATACAAAGATTAGAACCTGTAAGCGGAGTTACGTTTCAATTAAACCAAAACGATGTAACAGTAGCTTCTGCACATACAAACGAGCAGGGGGAAGCCTATTTTAGCGATATAAAGCCTGGCACATATGTGTTGACACAATTAGCGCAAGACGGTCAATCTACGGAAGAAATGCATACTGTAACCATAGATGAAAGCGGGACAGTAACTATTGATAATCAAGTTACGAATGTGTTGGATATTAAGTAAAATATCTACCTATATACAAAAAGGAACTACAATTTATGTAGTTCCTTTTTTGTTATACTGTATGTGCAGTTGTAAATTTAAATTTAATACGGTGATAAGATTCCAGCCAATACGCCATATCTTTCAACGTATTTTTCATAGAACGCGGATGATATCCCAACTCCTGTGTAGCCTTATCATGTGAAAAATCGCCGTTGCTTTCTAGTGTATATAAAGAGTAAGAGGTGTATAGGGGTGGTTGACGCAGCATTTTATACCAAATTTCTGCAAGAGGAGCTGTTAATTTTGCAAACCACAGAGGAAGAACACTTTTTAATCTGCGCTTTCCTGTAATTTCGTGTAAATCATCCAATACCTCTTGTATTGTGTAAAATTGATTACTTAAAATATAGCATTCACCAGACCGACCGTTTTCTATGCAAGAAATAATTCCGTCCGCTACGTCACGAACATCAACAAAGTCATATCCGCCGTCTACACATGCTGTCAATGTACCGTTCAAATAGCTGATGACCAATTGTGTTAAGTGAGTACGACCATAATCTCCGGGACCGATAATTCCGGAAGGATGAACGATACATGCGTTTAATCCTTGTTTTACTGCGTTTAGTACAATTTGAGAAGCAGCAGCTTTCGTTTTGGCATACAAACCGTGTACCAGTTTTGGATCAAATTCTGAAACTTCTGTAATGGTTTCTCCATGGGATTTTTCGGGAATTGCATGAACGGAACTGGTGTGAACCAATTTTTTGACTTTATGCTGCAAGCATAATTCTACTATATTTTTGGTTCCGTTAACATTCACATCCACTACTTTTTTATCTAATTTTGATGAGATAGAAACAATAGCTGCAGTATGAATTACAACTAACTCCGTATCGGGATTATGAAAGAAAAAGGATGATAAACTTTCTTTGTTACATACATCGCCATGAACAATTTCTACGTTTGGCTGTGTATACGAAATAGTATTGTCATTTGGCAGGGCAAGTCCGCGAATTAATTTTCCTTGGGCAGCCAGTTTTGAAATAATGGTATTGCCTAAATATCCCATTGCGCCGGTTACAAGATATAGCGTTTTAGCCATAAAAATCCCTTCTTATCAATGATTAAAGTTCTTATGTATAGTATAAACCATTTGAATATCAGATTATGAATAAAGCATAAATTTTTTTAACATAACCTGTAAAGTTTTTGACACAATTAAAAGGTAATTTTAAATGATAAAAAGTTTCGGTACATTTTATAAAAATATGATTATTTTTCTATGCTTTGGTAAATCCTAACTAAGAGGTGAAGTATGTGAACTCTATTTGGGAAAAAGAGACTGTTCTTCCACAGTATGAACCATTAAAGCAAGACTTAAAGGTTGACGTTGCTGTAATCGGAGGCGGAATGGCAGGTATTCTGACAGCATATCTGCTGCAAAAACAAGGTGTGAACGCAGCCGTATTAGAGGCAAAAACAATTGGCAGCGGTCAAACAGGAAAAACAACGGCTAAAATTACATCTCAGCATAATTTAATCTACCACAAATTAGTCAGTTCACTTGGCATAGAACAAGCAAAATTATATGCCCATGCCAATCAGGAAGCAATCGGCATGTATCGAAATTTGGCAAAGCGCTGTTCAGATGCTGTGGTCTTTGAAGAGAAAGACAATATTCTTTATACCGTTCAAAATCCTGATGCAATTGAAAAAGAAGTAAAAGCAATGCAGCAGTTGGACTTAAAAGCAACATTTATCACACAGACTGAGTTGCCTTTTTCCATTGAGGGAGCGGTTTCTCTTGAGGGACAGGCGCAATTTCATCCATTGGAATTTTTAAAAGAAATTTCTTCCGGTTTAACAGTATTTGAACATACTATGGTACAAAATATCGAAGAGCATACTGTTATAACCAATCATGGAAAGGTAACTGCAAATCATATTGTAATTGCTGCTCATTATCCGTTTATCAATGTTCCCGGTTATTATTTTTTGCGTCAGCATCAGGAACGTTCATACGTGTTGGCTTTAAAACATGCACAGCAATACGATGGAATGTATTTGGGAATTGAAGAACCTTCTTATTCCTTCCGCAGCGCGGGCGAATACTTGCTGTTTGGGGGAGCATCACACAGGACAGGAGAAAACCGTTCAGGCGGTCATTACGATATGTTAAGAAAAGCTGCGCATCAATTTTATCCCAACGGGGAAGAAGCAGCCTGTTGGTCGGCACAAGATTGTATGCCAATGGATCATATTCCGTATATTGGTCCATATGCGTTTGGTATGGAAGGCGTCTATGTGGCGACAGGATTTCAAAAATGGGGTATGACATCTTCTATGGTTTCGGCTATGATTCTCAGCGATCTGATTTTAGAAAAGGCAAATCCTTATTTGCCTTTATTTACGCCTCAAAGAATGCATATCGGATTATCTGTCAAACAAGCTGTCAACGATACTGTCCATGCGGTGCGCGGTTTGGCGGCAGGATTTATGGCACCGCCGAGAGCAATGGTAGAACAACTTCCAAAAGGACATGGAGGTATTGTAGAAGTTGAGAATAAAAAATTTGGAGTTTATAAAGATGAACAGGGAATATCACATATAGTACAAGCCAGATGCACTCATTTAGGCTGTCAACTGGAATGGAATCCGGATGATAAAAGCTGGGAGTGTCCATGTCATGGTTCTCGTTTTGACTATATGGGACATGTGATTGATAATCCCACAATGGAGGATTTGCAGTATGATTCAATTACGGAATATCAATAAACGAAAAGCACATTTTGAAGGCTGGTATTTTAAACATCAGAATGCCCATCATACGGTTGTATTCATTCCCGGATACCATGTAGATGAAAATGGAAATGCGTCTGCTTTTATTCAAGTGATAACAGAAGCAGAATCTCATCAATTTCAATTTGCGGAAAAAGATTTTTCCATAGACAGAACACATTTTATCGTTAAGATTGGAGAAAATATATTCACACCAAAAGGGATTACCGTACATTTGGAACAAGAAAATTTTTCTCTTTATGGCAGTATAAGATATCAAAATTTGATACCGTTAAAATATGATATTATGGGACCGTTTTCTTATTTGCCCATGCAGTGTAAACACGATATTATCAGCATGTGCCATACATTGCATGGCAGTCTTGAAATCAATGGGGAAGTAGTGTCCTTTGAAAACGGTATTGGTTATATTGAGTCTGACAGAGGAACCTCTTTCCCGAAATCTTATATTTGGACACAGTGCAGCATACCGAAAGAGCACCCTAGCAGTATTGTTGCGGCAGTCGCTGATATTCCGTTGGGTCCCATTCATTTTAATGGTTGTATTTGCTGTATTTATTATCGTGGCAGGCAATATCGTCTGTCAACTTACTTTGGGGCTAAAGTGGTGTGTTGTACAGAAAACGAACTTGTACTGCTGCAGGGAAAATATTTATTAAAAGTAAATTTGCTGAAAGGAAACCCATTACCGTTAAAAGCGCCGCAGAAAGGCGCTATGGATAGGATGATTCACGAAAGTGCTGCATGTAAAGTACAGTATCGTTTTTATGAAAGAGGGAAAAAGTTGTTTGATTATACCAGTAAACAAGCCGCGTTTGAGTTTGTGCCGGAATGTATGCCTGTATATGATGAAAAACAAGCAATAAAAGAGGCTCTTTTATAAATAGAAGTTTTGTATCACTATTTTGAGGAACAATCTGTTTTTTGGAGGAGCGTTTTATTTCTGAAAGTGCTGTCAAGATTTCCAAATCTATCATAGATTAGAATCAAAATCGAATGGATGTTTTTGCAGAAATCAAAGAGGAAAGTGTGACCAAAGAACTTGCGGCAACTAACGAAGAATAAATTGGCTTTTATTGATGCTGAATTATAAAATTTTTTACCTTGCTTTTGATAAATTTTAAGAACTATATTGATATACTCATGAAATAGATGGATACTGTATAAAAATAAAACAGCTGCCTTTAGGCAGCTGTTTTATTTTTAATGGTTTGCCTTTAAAAAATCTGGAAAAAAAGCATCAGGATTTTGTTTGAATTGTTCTACAATATCCATTTCTTTTTTTTCAGGCTGTTTTTGCTGATGTGGTTTCATTTGCATCCAAACAGGCATTGGGTTTTCGTCTGCGTTGGTACAATGGTAAACCTTCATTTCTACCACAATAATCGCCTCCCACCATTATTATATTCAAAAGATAAGAAAACGACAGTGGCTTCTTTATTTTAAAATTATCATATATTTTATAAAAGAGGGGCGTGGTTTTGTTTTGCCAATCCTTCCACATATTTCAGCATTTCTTCATCTGATTGAAGCTGCTGTGCACGATGAATCATTTCTTTTTGTTCCTGTTCACTTTTACTCATAAAATAATCTTTGGCACGAATATTTTGTGCCAGTGCAAATCCAAAATCCAATGGAAGATGAAGCATTTTCTATCACCTCATTTTTAGTATCAGCTTTTTATATAAAATTATACAGATATATTTAATTTTTCTTGAAGAACAGAGAAAAATATGCTACATTAAACATAGAAATTCGTTGAAAAGGGTGATGCTATATGGTAGATCCAAAACAAAAACCAAAAGAAAAAGAACTGACAGAAGAAGAAAAAATGGATTTGGTCGAACAAAATTTAGCAGACTTAGACGATTACATGGAAGAAAACGGCGTATATTTAAGACAATAAAAACAGCGTATACCTCAATTGAGGTATACGCTGTTTTTATTTTTCCATGCCGCGTTTTAAAATATTTATTTTTGACAAAAACATACTACATGCTGTTTCATACGAGATATTAGAGCCTAATGCTTTTGCAATATTACTGCGTGTGATTGTTATTAAAATTTCCAATATGTATTGGATTTCTTGTTCGTTCTGAACATTTAATTTGTCAAAGTGAGCACTCTGTTTTAAATTATTTATCAAAGCGGGCATGTACTCATTTTCTGTTTCATATTTTCGAACAGGAAGGAAGGCATGAATGCCGGAACGCATATTTAAAAAAGAATTGGTTAAAAAATGGTCTAAAGCCGGTTGTTTGCATTGTTTTAATATTCCATTATGGAATAAAACAAATGCATCAAATAAATAATGATTGGTTTGCTCTAAACAAGAATAGAAAAATTTTAGCGTTCGGGCACGATATTCTTCCAGTATATAATGATATAGATCTTCTTTGTCATAGAAATAAGCATAAAAACTGCCCCTGGGTATTTCGGCTTCCGTTACAATATTTTTTATAGAGGCTTCTTCCACAGAATTTTTGCCAAATTCATGTTTGGCTGCCGCCAATATTTTTTCTTGTTTTTCTTTAGGTAATTTTAAAAAAGTGGCAGTTGGCATGCAATCACGTCCTCACTAAATTATTAATTATTATTTTAATGCAGGTATCACTTGGCTGGCCGCTATTGATTCAGATTCCTGCATTCCTTTCAATAAGTCATACATATTAAAGATAATCATTTTTTCAGCTCTTTCTTCTTTTGACTGTGCCGTTTCAATCAAATGTTTGAATGTAACGTTGCTGTAAAGAATATCGGAAGCGGAACTTACATGCTGCATGGTTAATTTTTGCTCAGCTAAACTGTCATATAAGAAATAAACGCGCTCTGTCCATTCTTGGTCAGATAATAAATATTGATTGATTTCATTTAGATTCAAGTATTGCTGGTTAAATTTAATCTTTCTGTTAATTGCTCTTTTTTGTCTTAGTGCCTGCAGCAATTCATCTGAAGTTGTACTGGAATTGGACAGCAAAGATGAAATTGTTTGATTACATGACAAAGATTTTTTTAATTCCTTTTTTACGCTTTCGTTTACGTGGCGGGGGAAAAACAGCGCGTCTATTACGATAAATAAAATACAAGCTGCACAAACGTAAATTAAACGCAAAAAAGCATATTCTGTACCGGAAATTCCATCTGAAGAAGAAGCCATGGATCCCATAGCAACTGCAATAATTCCAGTAACCACAACGTTGCAGTTGAATTTGAGCAGCATGTCTCCCACAATAATTGTAACTACTAGAATCAAAATATTCAACCATATGATATTGGTAAATGAAAATGCCAGCAAATAGATAATTACCATATAAATGGTATTCAAAATTCTATTACCTGCAGATTTTCGAGTTAACTTTGCATACGGCTGTGTAATAACGATAACGGATAGCGGGAATAAGTATGCTTTCGGCAAATTTAATAATTCTGTCACCAGCATGCCGCCTGCGC
>CALWUU010000006.1 GCA_944384835.1 uncultured Clostridia bacterium
CAAACTGGATAGTACAGTGGCAGGTACGTACCAAGTAAAAGTACAGCTCCCTGAAAATTATGTATTGAATCAGGGTGTAGAAATTGCATATATGCAGATTATGGTAGCACAGGAAAATAGCGAGCAGATATCTAAAGAGCAAGGATCTACTTTGACTTCTGGCACGTACAAAAAAATTATCACCACTGCAAATGCTTTAGCTTGGAATGCAAAAGATAGTCCACTGGAACATATGTACAATTCCAATGCAACCAATGAAGGGGATAATTTCGTACTGACTGCGACATTCAAATATGACGTCACTTCAAAAGATATTATTCAGCAGTACTGGGATGAAAGCCAAGATCTAACTAATCCGGTGGAAACTACCGATGACGGCATGGGATATTATTTGAACTGGGCAATGTACGGATACAACCCAAGAACAGGTGAGTCAAGCACATGGGTCATCAGAGAAAAAATGTGACCGGTGAAGAAGGCAGCGGAATTGACCAGAAGATAAACTTCACAGTTGAATTGTCTTTGGGAGACCAGGCAGATACAGAGGGTTACGCGGTTGCAACAATTAGGATTACAATTCCGAAAGAGGAGTTCAATTATGAAAATATGAGTCAGCAGGCTCTATACCTCTTTGCATGGAACGATGCCACCAACCAAACGATAGATGGTTATAAAGAAAAAGCAACTGATTATAAAGCACTGATGCATTCAGATACCGGCGGCGGAGAGTCACCGTATACTTTCTTACAAACTGTCGGCATACTCAACTCAAGCAGTTTTGGAAATAACATTGGCGGTGATGGTCCGGGTATGGCCGCAAATGGTCCGATAGCCAGCACATATTGGTACTTCAATATCGTACCGAGAGCAATCACACAGACGAATGATACGCAAACTGACCAAACTCAGGCTCTTGAAGTTGATAACGGCGACACCGGCTCCCGTACAATTTCAGCAACCTTTAAATACGACAACAGCATTCCATGGGAAGAGCGTCAGGGAGTTGACAACGCAAGCACCTTGGCCGGTGACCAATATGACATCCGAGTAGGCTTGTATAAAAAAGACTACAACGGTACATGGACGCCAATGGCAGTATGGCATGGCAACGGAGGTTTTAACGCAGAAGGCGGCAGCGATTACAGTTTAGATATTACTCCAAAAGAAAAAGACCTGGAGCCGGGAAACTATGACATTGAGCTGAGAATAGAAACAGGTCAGCTGAGTGATTATACTCAGGAAATGAATTCAGGCGTCATTGCGGCAACTCTGGAGGTTGTTGAAGAATGAAATGGAAAAGCCTGATATCTGCGGCAGTCATTACAGGATTAGCTGCATATCTGCTGATTTTCTCCGGCTGCGGCAGTGAAACACCGCAGGCGGCTCAAAGCTTTGAACAGGACTTGACAGGTACGATTATACTGGAAGACATTACACTGACCGTGAACGAAACGGGAACACAAAGTCAGGTAGTGCCGCCGGAGCCATACGGGTATTACAATTACTACCAGGAGTATGACGGTTACCAATATTATGTAGTGTCAGTCACTGTGAAAAATAACGGCGAGACCGCTTTTGACCCTAATACCTGCAAGGTAACGGCAGATATGCCCGACCAAAGCACAGCAGAAGGAAAGCTGGTCCTGCTCAATGAAATTGACTCAGACTTTAAAGAAACACTGAACAGCGGCAGGGAATGCAATGGGTATTTATTTATCTTGGCAAAACAGGAGCAAGGCACTCCCCAAACCATAAATGTTTACTACAATCATGGCTTTACATCCATAGAAAACGTGCATCAGTATGATATGCAGGCTGTACTTCGTGTGATTTCTTAAGCATTGTTTCTCTATCTTATTGTTTCCATAGCTTAGTTATACCGCATACTTTACCCTTTAAAAAAGAGTTGTACCTAAAAGGTACAACTCTTTTTTATATTTAAGGATTATAATAGAATCGTTATGCAAATAATTGTATATATTAGTTTAGCGCTTCATGCGATTCTTTCAAGTCTATAAAAAAGTTTCAGATAAAATATTTAATAGAAGGGTACTTTATGAAAAGCAGAATAAAAATTTCGGAATTTGAAATATTTTTGTCAGGACAGTATGTATTCTCTCATATAGAAATGTTCATAAATATCTGTACACATCAATGAATATAAAAAGAAGAATCGGAAATTTGACCCTATATAAAAGAGTCTTTTCAAATCCGAGCTTTTATAGTTTAATAAAAGGACTTTATATTGTATTTTTATAAAAAATATATTATAATATTACGATACAAAGGAGTGTGTACAAATTTGATTATCAGTGTATTATTGAATCAATCGTTAAGCACATCAGATAAACTAAGTCTTATCATTCCGCAAATTATTGCAGTATTAATTATTCTGTTTGTAATTATGCCGTTGCACGAGCTGGCTCATGGATGGGTTGCGTATAAATTTGGGGATCACACTGCCAAAAATGCCGGCAGATTAACCTTTAATCCTTTGGTCAGTATTGATATATTGGGTGCGGTTATGATTTTATTATTTGGTTTTGGATGGGCAAAGCCGGTTCCCGTCAATCCCAATAATTTTAAGCGTCCAAGAGTAGGAATGGCGGTTACAGCCGCGGCAGGTCCTATCTCTAACTTTTTGGCAGCCTTAATAGGTGCGTTTATTTATGTGGCTGTTTTGGTAGGCTCTGGCTTTGGAGTATCCCAATTAAGTTTTGGAATGGAGCTGCTATGGACTTTTATCGCAATTAATATTTCCTTGGCTGTGTTTAATTTAATTCCAATTCCTCCTCTTGACGGTTCTAAAATTTTAGCGTCCTTTCTGCCGCAAAGGCTCATGGCTCAATTTTACCGTTATCAGAGTGTGTTTATCATCATTTTATACGCGCTTATGTTTACAGGTGCCCTAAGCGGTCCGTTAGGGTATATTCAGAATGCTTGTGCTGAAGGTATACTTTGGCTTGCTCAGCTGCCATTTCGTTTGGCCGGCGCGTTATAATTGGAGAAATTATGGAAAAACTATCCTATAAGCTACCTTCTTTTGAAGGACCTCTGGATTTATTGTTGTATCTGCTTTCCAAACATAAATTGGATATTTGTGATATTCCGATTGCAGAATTATTGGAACAATATATAGCGCATGTGGAAGAAATGAAGCGGCAAGATATGGAAGTAGAAAGTGAATTTCTGACCATGGCGGCCAGACTGGTTCATATGAAAACCGTATCTTTGCTTCCAAAGCACGAAGAATTGGAAGAACTGCAGGATGAGTTGGCAACCCAGTTACTGGATTACCAGCATTGTAAAAAAACGGCGCAGGCGCTCAAAGAGCATTTAGAAATGGGCAGATTTGTCAGAGAGCAAATCAAACTGAAAAAAGATCTTACGTATCATGGACACCATGATGTGCAAGAATTATTAACGGCGTATCAAAATGCAGTGGGAAAAGGAAAACGATTTTTGCCGCCTCCAATGGAGTCTTTTTCTGCAATTGTCGCAACGCCTACGGTATCAGTAGCATCTCAAATGATTCATGTGCTGCGCTGTTTATGGAAGAACCATGAAGTTTCCTACACAAAGGTGTTTGAACAAGCGGAGAGTAAATCTCAAATGGTGGCTGTATTTTTGGCGGTGCTGGAGCTTGTCAAAGGAAAGCGTATTCGTGTGGAAGATGAAAACGGAGCTTCCAAATTGGTATTATTGGAAAGTGGTGAACGGGATTGGAAACGCAAACACAAAAAGGTGCAGTAGAAGCAATTATTTTTGCAAGCGGAGAACCAATTCCGCTGGATAAAATTGCTGTGGCATTGGAATTAAGCAAAGATGAGACGGAAGCACTGGTTACATCTGTTATGGAAGCGTTTAATCAAACACATAGCGGTATACAAATCATCAGGTTAAAAGACAGCTACCAAATGTGCACAAAAGCAGAATTTGAACCTAAAATCCGTCTGGCTTTGGAATTGAAAAATAATACGCCGTTGTCTGCCGCCGCGTTAGAAGTATTGGCGATTGTGGCGTATCATCAGCCGGTGACCAAAGCTTTTTTAGAACAGGTACGCGGCGTAGACAGTTCAGGTGTGTTAAACGGTTTATTCGCTAAAGGGCTTGTAGAAGAAAGAGGAAGGCTTGAATTGCCGGGGCGTCCGCTTTTATACGGCACTACACAAAATTTTCTAAGATGTATGGGTATTTCTTCTTTAGAAGAACTGCCTCATGTACCGGATCCAAAGGATACTGCCGGAAAAGCAGATGGTAAAGGTGCCGATGATACAGCAGATGACAAACAATTGAAGCTGGAAAATATATAAACTGTGAAAAGATAAGGGGGTGAGGCCGCATATGATTGCGCTTATTGTTTCGCTTTCAGTAATTGGAGGTATTTTTCTGATTTTTGCAATTGTATTGGCTTGCCCTGTGATTGTAGACGTACAGTTTCAAGACAGCTTTCTTGTAAAAATAAAAGTATTAGGTATTCCGATTACGGTTTTTCCACAAAAAGAAAAGCCGCAGACAGAGGTAAAAAAGGTAAAAAAAGAAAAAAAGAAAAAAACTGAAGAAGAAAAAGAAAAAACAGGTAAGTTTTCTAAAATTAAGGGTATACTAAAAAGCGAAGGCCTATCAGGATTACTGGATTTTTTCAAAGAATTGGCCGGCGTTGCAGCGGGAACAGGAAAAAAGTTATTTTCTCATTTGATTATTTATCAGCTTTCGGTTGATATTGCTGTTTCCAATGAAGATGCAGCAAAAACGGCAATTCAATATGGACAGGCTTGTGGAGTTGTATATCCTGCTATGAGTATGGTAACGACTGTTGCAAAATGTAAGCAATCACATGTTTGTGTAATAGCAGACTTTGATAATAAAAAAATGAAAGCGGATTTTCGCTTAAAAGCAGGTATGCGGCCATTTTTTGTACTGACGGCGGGAATCAGCGGACTCATTGAGTTCATAAAAGTGTACCGCAGGCATACGGCGGTTCCATCCAAAACAACAGTTTAAAGGAGCGTAATAAATATGGGAAATCATCCAATTGACGGCATGCTTGGAACAACTATGGAAAAAATTAAAGAAATGGTAGATGTTGATTCTGTTATTGGAAAACCAATTACTACACCTGACGGAACTACGGTGATTCCAATTTCAAAAGTCAGTTACGGTTTTGCTTCCGGCGGGTCTGACTTCCCTGCGAAATCTCAGCCTGCAAAAGATTTCTTTGGCGGTGGTGCAGGCGCTGGTATTACTATTACTCCAATTGCGTTTTTATCTATTTGCAACGGTAATGTAAAATTGATTCAAGTAGAACCATTTGAAGGTTCTACTGACCGTATCATTCAAATGGTACCGGATGTGGTGGATAAAATCTCTGAAACTTTCAGCAAGAAAAAAGAAGAGAGAGCTGCAAAAAAGGAAGAGAAAAAAGCTGCAAAAGAACTTGAAAAGTTAAAAGAAAAAGAAGAATAAAAATACGTTGACACATACTCGGTTAACCGCTTGCATATAGTTATGCTATTGGCAGGTGGTTTTCTTTGTTTAAAAAATGTGTTAGTGTATTATGTGTTGCAATGATTGCGGCAGCAAGTATTGTACTGCCGGTTCATGCACAGGAAGGGACTGTTTCCGTATCAGCACAGGCTGCTGTTGTCATAAATGCGGACAATGGTCAGGTGTTATATGCCAAAAATGCAGAGAATAAACAGGCAATGGCAAGCACCACAAAAATTATGACGGCGCTTTTGACGCTGGAAGAAGCTGCAAAAGAGAATAAAATTGTAACCATCAGTGAACAGGTGGCTGCGGTAGAAGGTTCTTCCATGTATTTAAATGCAGGAGATCAATTATCTTTAAAAGATTTGGCAATTGGTATGTTAACGGTTTCCGGCAATGACGCTGCATACGGAGCCGCCGTTGCAATTGGTGGTTCTGAAGAAGAATTTGCAAAATTGATGAATGCCCGAGCAAAAGAACTGGGGATGAAAAACACCAATTTTGTAACAGCATCAGGTTTGGATGCAGATGAGCACTATTCTACTGCATTAGATATGGCAAAGCTGGGAGCGGCTGCCATTCAAAACGAGGATTTTTTAGCAATTTGTTCTAAGACGCAAAGTACGGCGACGTTTGTAAATCCTCCTAGAACGCAGAGTTATTCCAATCATAATAAATTATTAAGACTATATCAGGGGTGTATTGGTATTAAAACCGGTTTCACAAAAAAGGCGGGAAGATGTCTGGTTTCCGCAGCAGAGCGCGACGGAGTCCGTTTGGTAGCTGTAACCTTAAATGCGCCTGACGACTGGAACGACCATATCAAAATGTTTGATTATGGTTTTTCTCAGTTATCCGGTATCAGTATGGATGAATCCAATACCATCTTTATGGTAGATGTGGTTGGCGGAACTATAGACCAAATAGAAGTAGCAGGCAGTAATGCAGGCAGCGTTGTAGTAAGTGCTGCAGATAAAGACAAAGTAGAACGTATTGTGTTGCTGCCCAGCTTTACATATGCTCCGTTTCCGCAAGGAACACAGTTGGGGAAAATCTCTTATCAGCTAAACGGTGAAGAGATTGGTTCCGTTCCGTTGGTTACAACCACAGATGTAGAGCAACAGACAGTGGAACAGGGAATATTTGAAAAAATAGCAGATTTCTTTAAAAATCTGTTTGGATAAGAAAGAAAAAGGTGAAAGAAAATGGCAAAAGATGTTAGGCTGCAAAAAATGCTTGCGGACTGCGGGATTGCCTCACGCAGAAAAGCGGAGGAAATGATTGCAAACGGTCGTGTGAAAGTAAATGGAAGAGTGGCCCAAATAGGGGATAAAGTAGATCCGAAAAAAGACAAGGTTACAGTAGATAATAAAACAGTTGTCAGCAGTGTGCGCAGTGTGTATTATATGCTGCATAAACCGAGAGGGTTTATTACGACCATGAGCGATGAAATGGGACGTAAATGTGTGGCAGAATTGGTAGCGGATATTCCGGAACGGATTTATCCGGTTGGAAGATTAGACCGTGATTCCGAAGGAATGCTTTTGATGACCAATGACGGAGATTTTGCCAATGCTATGACACATCCGTCCATGCATATTCCAAAAACATATCGCGTTACTGTACGTCCTTCCATTACAGAAGACCAAATTACCGAAATGACCGTGGGTATGATGATTGACGGCAAAAAAACAGCGCCTGCGCAAGTGAATGTGATTTCACAGGAACCGGGACGTGTGGTACTTGAGATTATCTTATATGAAGGAAGAAACCGTCAAATTCGCAACATGTGTGAACAATTGGGATTAGAAGTAGCGCGGCTAAAACGAGTTGCGTGCGGACCGGTAAAATTGGGTATGCTGCAGCCGGGAGAATACCGCCGTTTGACTGCCGAAGAAGTAAAAAAATTAAATACAGCGGCAAAATCCAATAAAAACCCAGGGAAAGAAAGCAGGGACAGCCATGATAACCGTAAAACCTATCGAAGATAAGATGCGGAAAGAGCAGCTGCTTTCCAAACATCATGGTTCTTTCACCAGCGGAGAAATATTGGTTATGAACGATGGTGAATGCGAACTTGGCTATGCAGTGATAGATTTGGAGCATGGGAAGCTGTCCATAGATGCTCTCTGCTTGCCAAATGGATTTGAGAAGGAGCTCAATGAGGAAGAAAAACTATATATTGATTTTCTGATGCGTGCTGCGGCATCATATGGAGCCAATCACGGTGCGTATCAAATGGAAAATCGTGTGGCGAAACTGCATTCATTTTTTGTTTCCAAAGGTTTTTCTTTGGAAGATGGCATGTGCACCATTCCTATCAGCAAAATTGTACGTATTTGTAAACCGCATCATGCAGAATAAAAGGCTGACAGAAGTTTCTTTTGGTCTTTTTCTGTTGTTTCCTTTTTGTATAGTTGCATTTGATTTTTAAAAATGATAAAATATTCATACAATTCAATGACAAAAATCTTACTGTTTTTAAGATTTTGCGAAAAGTTGGGATGATTGTTTTGATCAAAAGCATGACAGGCTATGGTCGATGTGAACAAACCATTGACGGACGTTTGATTGGTGTAGAGGTAAAATCGGTGAATCACCGTTATTTGGAATATACTGCCAGATTACCGAAAGGTTATGGCTTTTTAGAAAATAAATTAAAATCTTTTGTACAGCATAAAATTGCAAGGGGTAAGGTGGATATTACCGTAACCATAGAACATGTTTGCGATACACAACTGACAGTACAGGTCAATGAATCTCTGGCAAGCGGATATGTACAAGCCTTGAAAATGCTTGCGCAGCAATACCATTTGAAACAAGAAATTGATGCTGTTTCCATTGCAAATTATCCTGATGTCCTGACAGTGCATAAGGAACAGGAGGATGAAGAAGCGCTGTGGAACATGGTACAGCAAGCAGCGGAAACTGCTTTTTGTTATATGCTTGAAATGCGTGAGCAAGAAGGCGCAAATTTAAAACAAGATTTGCTTAGGCGTGCAGACGATATTGACTGCATGGTAAAGGAAATTGAAGCACGTTCTCCGCAAACGGTAGAAGAATATAAAGAACGTTTGCAGGCAAGGATGAAAGAATTGTTTGCAGATTCAGAATATAATGATGCTCGCTTATATACGGAACTGGTTTTGTTTACAGATAAAGTATCTGTCGCAGAAGAAACCGTCCGGCTGCACAGCCATATTTGTCAATTAAAAACCATGCTGGAATCCAAAGAAGCTGTTGGCAGAAAACTGGACTTTTTAGCGCAGGAGATGAACCGGGAGGCAAATACCATTGGTTCCAAAGCGATGGATGCGCAAATTGCCTATATGGTAGTAGACATTAAAACGGAAATAGAAAAAATAAGAGAACAAATTCAGAACATAGAATAGCCTTTTTATAGGCAGGAGGAATCAAACATGAAGTTAATTAATATTGGCTTTGGCAATATGGTTTCAGCCAATCGTTTGGTTGCAATTGTTAGCCCGGAGTCTGCACCCATTAAGCGCATTATTCAAGATGCAAAAGAACGCGGTTCCTTAATTGACGCAACATATGGCCGCCGTACCAGAGCGGTAATTGTAACAGACAGCGACCATGTGATTCTTTCTGCCGTTCAGCCGGAAACGGTGGCAAACAGATTAAATGACCGAGATGAGGATTTAGCCGGTGATGAGGAGTTGGATGACGATGAACGATAATGATAATGGATTGCTTCTGATTTTTTCAGGCCCTTCCGGCGCCGGTAAAGGCACTGTATTAAAAGAACTGTTACATGGTAATGATAATATGAAGCTGTCTGTTTCAGCAACTACCCGTCCGCCTCGTGAGGGTGAATGCCATGGCATACATTATTTTTTTATGACAAAAGAAGAGTTTGAAGAGCAAATTGCCAACGGAGAAATGCTGGAGCATGCGGAGTATTGCGGAAGATATTACGGCACACCAAGTGCTCAGATAATGGATTGGATTGAAGAAGGCAGAGATGTCGTTTTGGAAATTGAGGTGCAGGGAGCACGGCAAATTAAAGAAAAACGTCCTGACTGTGTTAGTATATTTGTCTTGCCTCCTTCCTTGGAAGAACTGGAAAATCGGCTGCGTTACCGCAATACAGAAGATGAAGAAACCATTCAAAAACGGTTGGCTGTTGCCCGGCAAGAAATGGAAACGGCAAGAGATTACGATTATGTTATTGTAAACGATACGGTTGAACATACAGTAGAACAAATCAATAAAATCATTGCAGCAGAAAAATTGAAAGTTTCACGTGCAAAATCAAATATAGAAAGGGTACTGAACAATGATTAAACCAAATATAAAATTGAGTAATAATACAACTGTAAGTTATTATTCTTTGGTGGTTGCAATTGCAAAACGCGCAAGAGAAATTGCAGCAGAAGCCGAACTGAAAGGCGAAATTCTTGTTGAAAAGCCAGTAGATTTGGCAGTCAATGAATATATAGAGGGTGCTTTTAGAATTGTGGAACCAAAAGAGTGTTCAGGGAAACACGATCCAGAATATACGGAAGAAAATCATGCAATGGAAGATGATATGTCTGCAAATTCAGAGGAGATTCCATCCGGTCATGTGACTCTGTAAAAGGTATTATAAGAGGTGTGTCTATGGCAATGGTAACTGTGGCAAAAGTTGCAGTCGAAAATACCACATACCAATTTGATAAAGCATTTGATTACCTTGTGCCGCAGCATCTGTTAAAACAGGCAAAAGCAGGCTGCAGGGTAATGGTTCCTTTTGGCTTTTCCAACAGTCGCCGTCAAGGTGTTATACTTGCGTTGGAACAGACAGAAGATGATGAAAAACGAAAGTCTGTTGTAACGGTGCTCGATGAAGCACCGTTTTTCACATCTGAACTTCTGAACATGGTTACTTGGCTGAAAGAACGCTATTTTTGCACTCTATATGACGCTGTGAAGTTGCTGCTTCCAACTGGTTTGAATATGAAGTTAAAAACCGTATATTCTTTGGCAGTGCCGATCAAAGAGATACAGCAGACATGTACGGAAGAAGAATTCCGTTTACTCACATTTCTGTCCCATGTAGGTTCAGCGGATGCAGAGTTGCTCAAAAAAACACCGGAACTGCTGCAAAATACCAAATTGCCTGAACAGTTGGTGAAAAAGGGATGGCTGCATAAAACACAGGAAGCAGTACGGCAAATCAATGATGCCACGCAGAAAATGGTGCGGTTAACCGAACAATATCGTGATGGAACCCAAATTCCAAAGTTGACTGCTAAACAAAAAGAGGTCTACTGCACCTTATGTGATATCGGAACTGCTTCAGTAAAAGAAATATGCTATTTTACAGGTGTTACAGCTGCAGTGGTACAAAATTTGGTCAAGCATGGTATTGCTGAGTTTTATGATATAGAAATTTTCCGGAATCCGTATGAAAGAATCCAAGCACCAAAGGAAACTCAGGAAATTGTTTTGTCTAATGAACAGCAAATTGCTTTTCACCATTTAAAACAGCAATATGAAACGGGAAAAGGCGGTGTTTCACTGCTTTACGGTGTTACGGGCAGCGGAAAAACCTTAGTGTTTATGAAGTTGATTGATGAAGTGTATCAACAAGGAAAAGGCGTTATCGTTATGGTACCGGAAATTTCGCTGACTCCGCAGACCATAGGTCGTTTCCATAAAAGGTACGGTAACCGCGTAGCTGTATTCCACAGTGCTCTTTCTATGGGTGAACGGCTGGACGAATGGAAGCGGGTAAAAAACGGACAAGCTTTGATTGCGGTAGGTACCCGTTCTGCCGTGTTTGCTCCGTTTGAAAATCTTGGTTTAATCATTATGGATGAAGAGCAGGAATATACCTATAAATCAGAATCTACACCAAGGTACCATGCACGGGAAGTTGCAAAATACCGCTGTGCATATCATAAAGCTTTGCTGGTTTTGGCTTCCGCTACTCCTTCTCTGGAGAGTTACTTTATGGCGGTAAACGGCAGATATTCTTTGGAAGCTCTGCCAAATCGTTATGGCGATGCACAGCTGCCGGAAGTCATCATTGCGGATATGAATGAGCAGATGTCCACCGGCAATACAACAGCCTTCAGCAATGAGCTGATACAGGCTCTTGAGGAAAATTTGGAACGAAACGAACAGTCAATTCTGCTGCTTAACCGCAGAGGATATCATACCTTTGTTTCCTGCAAACATTGCGGAGAAGTGGTTACTTGTCCAAGCTGCAGTATTTCGCTGACTTATCATAGTGCAAATCATCGGCTGATGTGCCATTACTGCGGTTATTCTGTTCCCTTTACGAAAGAATGTCCTAGCTGTCATGAGCCGGAAGTGCGCTATACCGGTTCAGGAACGCAAAAGGCGGAAGAAGAATTGTGCACATTATTTCCAAAGGCGCGTATTTTAAGGTTGGATGCAGATTCCACCATGCGCAGGCATGCATATGAAACTAAGATGAAAGCATTTTCCAATAGGGAATATGACATCATTATCGGCACGCAAATGGTGGCAAAAGGACTTGATTTTGAGAATGTTACGCTGGTAGGTGTACTCTCTGCGGATCAAGTATTGTACAGCGATGATTTTCGCAGCAATGAACGCGGCTTTGATTTGCTGACTCAGGTAGTAGGACGTTCCGGACGGGGCACCAAAAGAGGAAGAGCGATTATTCAGACCTATACGCCTGAACATCCTGTGATTGCACTTGCATCACATCAGGATTATGTCCATTTTTATGAACAGGAAATTTTGTTCCGTAAAGCAATGCTTTATCCGCCGTTTGCAGATATTGTCGTGATTGGTTTTGTGGGAGAGAAAGAATCCAAGGTTGCGGCAGCAAGCCGGTTGTTTTTAGAAATGCTGAGCCGTTTGGCATCAAAAGAATATAGTGAGTTACCGATTCGTGCATTGCGTCCCACACCGGCGCAAGTAGCTAAGGTAAGCAATAAATATCGGTATAAGCTAATGATAAAATGTAAGAATAATTTAACATTCAGAACGATGCTTTCCCGTTTGCTTGCAGCATGCGGAAAAGAAAAAGCGTTTGCAGGAGTGACGGTCTATGCCGACAGCAATCCTGACATCATTTAAAAAGGAGTAAAGTGAACATATGGCTATCAGAGAAATTGTAATAGAGGGCGATGACATTTTGGCAAAAGTATGCCGTCCTGTGGAAAAGTTTGACGAAAAACTGGGTGTTTTATTGGATGATATGAGAGAAACCATGATTGATGCCGACGGAGTTGGTCTTGCAGCACCGCAAATAGGCATTTTACGCCGTGTTGTAGTAATCGATATCGGAGAAGGTTTAGTAGAACTGGTGAATCCTGAGATTATTTATGAGGAAGGGGAACAGGAAATGCAGGAAGGCTGTCTTTCTTGTCCCGGGATATATGGTATAACAAAACGTCCTGCAAAAATCAGGGTATCTGCACAAAACAGAAACGGTGAGCGTTTTGAATTTAAAGCGGAAGGACTATTTGCAGTAGCATGTTGTCATGAAATTGACCATTTAAACGGTATTCTATTCCGTGAACATGTGGTGCGTATGGTAGAGGAAAACGAGCGCGGCTGAAAACAATTGGATTGTAGTTCATATGTTAAAATACAAAGAGAATAAGGGTGACAAGTATGCGCATCATATTTATGGGAACTCCGGATTTTGCGGTACCCTGTTTACAAAAGCTAATCAATGCGAATTATGAGATTTGCGGTGTATTTACTCAGCCTGACAAGCCGAAGGGCAGAGGGTATACATTAATGCCTCCTCCTGTCAAAGAGCTGGCTTTGCAGCATGGACTGACCGTATACCAGCCAGCCACTTTGCGTGATGATGAAGTGCAGCAGCTGATAAAAGAACTGCATCCGGAAATGATTGTGGTTGTGGCGTATGGAAAATTATTGCCCAAAGAGGTGCTGGATATTCCGCCAAAAGGCTGTATCAACGTACATGGTTCATTGTTGCCGAAATACCGCGGTGCGGCGCCGATTCAGTGGACTGTGTTAAACGGTGACACGGTTGCGGGTGTAACTACCATGTTTATGGGAGAAGGTTTAGATACAGGTGATATGCTTTTAAAGGCGGAAACACCTGTAGGAGAAAACGAAACCTCCGGGGAATTATTTGAACGTCTTTGCCATTTGGGAGCAGATTTGCTTCTGGAGACCATAGAAGCATTAAATAGCGGAAGAATAATACCAACTCCGCAAAATGAGGAAGAAGCAAGTTATGCAAGTATGTTAAGCAAAAAAGATTCTCCCATTGATTGGAATAAAACGGCGCAGCAGGTGCATAATCAAGTAAGAGGCTTGTCTCCTTGGCCTGTTGCCAATACCATGTATCATGGAAAGCAATTAAAAATTCATCAAACATTGGTTTATCCCAAGGAACACGGCAAACCTGGTGATATGATAGAGAAAAATAACAAATTTTTTGTTTGCTGCGGTGACGGCGCCGTAGAATTGGTTACTGTTCAGTATGAGGGCGGAAAAAGAATGTCTGCAAAAGACTTTTTCCGCGGACATCCTCTTAAGGAGAATGAAAACTTACTGATACAATAAAGGAAGGCGCATTTATGGGTTTTTACTATTTTGATTATACGTATTTTCTGTTTTTAGTACCTGCGGTTATCATCACCATGATAGCGCAAATTGGTGTAAAAACAACATTTAACAAATATGCTAACGTGCTGAATATGAAAGGACTGACAGGAGCTGCCGCGGCACAGCGTGTTTTACAGCACGGAGGCTCATTGCTGACGCAAGTACAAATGACAGGCGGACATTTGACCGATCATTTTGACCCGAAAACCAATGTTATCCGGTTGTCGCAAAGCGTATATGGCAGTGCAACCGTTTCTGCTGTTGGGGTAGCGGCTCATGAAGCAGGTCATGCGGTCCAATATGCAACAGGATATGGACCAATCAAGTTCAGGACCGCTATTTATCCTATCGTCAGCATCGGATCCAATTTGTCCATGCCGCTGATTTTAATTGGTCTGTTGCTGCCTGTACAATATGATTTTGTGGTATATATCGGAATTGGGTTATATAGTTTGTCCGTCCTGTTCAGCCTTGTGACGCTGCCCGTAGAATTTAACGCAAGTTCCAGAGCACTGCGTTATTTGGAGGAGACAAACTCATTAACGGCAGATGAATTGATTGGAGCAAAAAAAGTACTGCGTGCGGCAGCGATGACATATGTTGCTTCTACATTTGTAGCATTACTTTCTTTATTAAGACTGATTTTAATTTTTGGCAGCAGAAGAGGAAGAGGATAATGAAAAATGCCAGAACCGCAGCCCATGGAGCATTGCTCCAAGTGGATGTAAATGCAGGTTATTCCAACATTGTAATAGATAAAGCAATCAAAGAGGCGAATTTAGACCAGAGGGACGCTTCTTTGGCTTCAGCCATTTTTTACGGTGTTTTGGAACGCAGAATTACATTGGATTACATTATTGGTCAGTTTTCCAGAATTCCCGTAAAACAGATGACGCCTGATATTTTAGAGATTTTGCGTATGGCGTGTTATCAAATTTTGTATATGGAAAAAATTCCTCATTCTGCTGCTGTAAATGAAGCTGTCAATATGGCAAAGCTGACAAAAGGCGGGAAATCTCCCGGTTTTGTAAACGGTGTATTACGTGGATTGCTCAGAGGAAAAGAACAGATAAAAATGCCCAATGAGAAAAAAGAGCCTTTACGAGCGTTGAGTATTATGTATTCTTGTCCCCAGTGGCTCATACAATTATGGCAGGAAGCTTATGGAAAAGAGCATACACTGGGAATTTTAAAAAGTTTTTTTGATAAACCTCCGCTGTATGCAAGGGTGAATACAACCAAAATTACAACAGAGCAGTTAATAGAACGTTTGAAAAAAGAAAACGTATCTGCAAAAGCAGTATCTTGGCTGCCGGGAGCCATTGAACTGGAACAGACCGGTTCTGTGGCGCACTTAAAGGCATATGAAGAAGGTTTCTTTCATATACAAGATATATCATCCCAATTATGCTGTTCTGTATTGGAACCAAAGCCGGGACAAACCATTGCAGACCTTTGTGCTGCGCCGGGAGGTAAAACATTTACCACGGCAGAACAAATGGAGAATCAGGGTCGGTTGCTTTCTTTCGATAAGTATAAAGGAAAGGTAGGGTTAATTCGACAAGGAGCAAACCGATTGGGATTATCCATAGTAGAGGCTTCCGTCCGGGACAGCAGTAATCCCAAAGAAGAGCTGCTGTTTGCAGACAGTGTATTATGTGATGCGCCTTGTGCAGGTTTGGGGATTATCCGCAGAAAGCCGGAAATCCGTTATAAACCTCAGGAAGAATTAAAAGATTTACCATCGGTTCAGCGCAGTATTTTAAAAGAAGCGGCAAAGCAGGTAAAACCGGGAGGAACATTGGTTTATTCCACTTGCAGTTTAAATCCTGCTGAGAATGGAGCGGTGGCAGACTGGTTTTTAAAAGAGTATTCAGGTTTTCAAGCAAAGCCGTTAAAACTGCCTGCCAATATCAAACAAGTGGTGGATACATCAGATAATCAGATTACATTATTGCCACATATTCATGGAACAGATGGATTTTTTATTGCCGTATTTGTAAAAACATAATATAATATGGGGAAAGGAGTGATTTTTCAATGGAGCTGCAGGATATCAAATCTATGACGCTCTCGGAAATACAAGAGGCGTTTGCAAATGATAAATTGCCTAAATTCCGTGCCCTGCAGGTATATCAATGGCTGCAGCGCGGCGCAGAATCGTTTGATGAAATGTCCAATGTAT
Organism: uncultured Clostridia bacterium; assembly: GCA_944384835.1. Lineage (GTDB taxonomy): Bacteria > Bacillota > Clostridia > Oscillospirales > Acutalibacteraceae > UMGS1071. The sequence continues at coordinate 16,268 of CALWUU010000006.1, forward strand.
CAAAAGAACTGCGTGAGCAATTAAAAGGCAAATATTACATATCTGTAGCAACTGTTGAAAAAAAACTTGTTTCCAATTATGATAATACAATAAAATATCTGTTTTCGTTTGCAGATAATTGTTGTGTTGAGTCGGTGGTAATGCAATATAAGCATGGTTACAGTATTTGCATTTCCACACAAGTGGGCTGTAGAATGGGCTGTACATTTTGTGCTACAGGTAAAAGCGGCTTTAGCCGCAATTTAACTGCGTCAGAGATGTTAGCTCAAATACAAAGCGCACAAAAAGATTTGGAAATTCAAATTTCAAATATTGTTTTAATGGGAATGGGCGAACCATTGGACAACTACCAGCAGGTATTACGCTTTTTAGAATTGGTATCGTCAAAAGAGGGTATGAATATTGGAATGCGACATATTTCGGTTTCCACTTGTGGTATTGTAGATAAGATTTACGATATGGCAAATCGAAAATTGCAGTGTACACTTTCTGTTTCACTTCATGCTCCAAACGACAGCCTTCGTTCGCAAACGATGCCTATTAATAAAAAGTGGGGAGTTGAGCAGCTGCTGAAAGCCTGCAAGTACTATACTGATACGACAAGGCGCCGCATTTCATTTGAATACGCTATGATCAGCGGACTCAATGACAGTGACGCTCAGGCTAAGGAGCTGGCAGGTAAGCTAAAAGGAATCATAAGCCATGTAAACTTAATCCCCGTCAATGATGTCACGGGGAATCATTACAAAAAAAGTTCGGTACAAAGGCTGCATGCTTTTTGCGGTATACTAGAAAAACATGGCATTACAGCTACGGTAAGAAGAACTTTAGGCTCAGATATTCAGGCTTCCTGCGGTCAGCTGCAGCGCAGGTATAAAGAGGAGGTGAACAACATTGAAAGTGCACAGTCAAACTGATGTTGGCTTGGTAAGAACTCTCAATGAAGATGCATGCCGTACCGGTTTGTTAGGAACAAACGGGGCATGGGCAGTCGTTTGTGATGGCATGGGCGGTGCAAACGGCGGAGAAATTGCAAGCGAAACAGCGGTAAAAAGTATAGAAGAACAAATTCTTGCTTCTTGTGAAGAAGATTTTAAAAATGAAGATATGAAGCTTATGTTAAGTACGCTTATTTTTCATGCGAATTCCGCTGTTTATGATATGGCTCAGGAAAATGAATCTTTAAAGGGAATGGGTACTACCATTGTAGTGACAATTGTACTTGATAATGTTGCTCATATTGCCCATGCGGGAGACAGCAGGGCATATTTGCTTCACAACGGTAATATGATACAAATTACAACGGATCATTCTATGGTTCAGGAATTGATTAAAAATGGAGACTTAACTGTGGAGCAGGCTAAGGTACATCCGCAAAAAAATATCATTACCAGGGCTTTGGGCGTAAATCCGGTTGTGGAAATTGACTATGAAAGAGTGCCTTTGGCAAAAAATGACCGCATACTAATTTGCACAGACGGTCTGACCAATTATATTGAGCTGGAAAAGATTCGGACTCTTGCAGATGAAATGGATTCTGTGTCTTTGGCAGACCGATTGGTGGCGCTGGCAAAAGAAAATGGCGGCGGTGACAATATTACAGTTGCGATACTCGATAACTGATTGGAGTTGATAACATATGGATAAGTACACAGGAAAAAGATTAGACGGCCGCTATGAAATTCAAGAATTAATTGGCGTAGGCGGTATGGCTGTTGTATATAAAGCATATGACACAATAGATGACCGAACGGTAGCGATTAAAATTCTAAAAGATGAATTTTTGGGAAACCAAGAATTTATCCGCCGCTTTAAAAACGAATCTAAGGCAATTGCTGTATTGGACCATCCTAATATTGTAAAAGTGTATGATGTTAGCTTTGGGGACCGTTTACAGTATATTGTTATGGAATATATTGACGGTATCTCATTAAAAGAGTATTTGAATCAACAAAAAGAAATCAGATGGAAAGAAGCCTTGCATTTTACTATGCAAATTCTCAAAGCATTGCAGCATGCTCATGAAAAAGGCATTATTCATCGCGATATTAAACCTCAAAATATTATGCTGCTGCAAGACGGTACCATCAAGGTAACAGACTTTGGTATTGCCAGATTTTCACATAGTGAAACACGCACTATGACAGATAAAGCTATTGGCTCTGTGCACTATATTGCTCCGGAACAAGCAAGAGGAGATTTCACAGACGATAAAGCGGACATTTACTCTGTTGGTGTTATGCTTTATGAAATGATTACGGGTCAATTGCCATTTGAGGCAGATAACGCTGTTTCAGTTGCGATTATGCAGTTACAGGCAGACCCAAAACCTCCAAGAGATATCAATCCGACCATTCCAATCGGTCTTGAAGAAATTACGTTAAAGGCAATGCAAAAGACGCCTTCACAGCGTTATCAGTCTGCGGCAGAAATGATGCAGGATATTGAAGCCTTTCGCCAAAATCCACTGATTACATTTCATTATCAGTATGCTCAAGAAGAAACGGCTACCAAATATGTGGATGCTACCACTGCAAATTCCACCACAGGTCCAATTCAATACGATGATGACTTTGAATATATTGATGATGAAATCAGCAGTCATTCTAAGGGTGGAAAACTAAAAAGCGGAAATAAAAATAAAGTTCCTATTATTGTAGTCAGCTGTTTGGCTGCCGCAATTGTTATTGCCTTGGGTGTTGGAGCGTATTTCCTATTTTCCTCTATGGGGGGCGGCGGCAATACCAGCAGCCAATCCAGCAGTGATGAGGTGGACTTACCAAACTTTGTAGGACAAAGATTAGAAGACATTCAAAATAACGATGAATATCAGAACTTTAATTTCACGATTGAAACGCGTGAAAGCAATGATGTTGATGAAGGTGTTGTTATCAGCCAAAGTCCAAGCGGTTCTAAAAAAGTGAAGGCAAATGCACAAATTACTTTGACCGTAAGCAGCGGTAGATCCCCAGTGAAAATTACAGATGTAAGTAATATGACAGAGGAAACCGCGAAAAGCACACTGGAACGTTTAGGTTTTCAAGTTACTGTTGAGAGAGAAACCAGTGATACCGTTTCTTCAGGATATGCGATTAGAACCTCTCCTGAACTCGGAACTTCAGCAGAATACGGAAGCAATGTAACGTTATACATTAGCAGCGGTAAATCTCAGGTTAAGGTAACAGATGTAAGCGGCTGGACACAGGCAAGTGCAGAAAGTACCTTGAAAAATGCAGGATTTAATGTACAAGTACAGGAAATTAACGACGACAATACCGCAAAAGGCTTGGTGGTAAGGACCAATCCGGAGGCGGGAAGTTCTCTGGATTATGGAAGCACTGTCACTTTGTATGTAAGTAAAGGTTCTGCTAACAAAACGGCAAATATTACTGTAACTTTACCTGCGGGCTCTAATACAGTAAGCATTGTTGCAAAATTGGATAATGTAATTTATGATACTACACAGCAGACATTGTCTCCAAATCAAACAACCTCTTATTATGTACCGGCTATTACAGCTTCTTCCGGCACAAAAACATTGACTATTACGCTGGATGGTCAAACTTATGCTGTGTACACATTGGACTTTGACAAAGGTACTTGGAACCAAACAGGTTCTTATACCTATGTTCCACCTCAGTCAAGTACAAATAACGATTAGGTGATATATGGTTAAACAAGGACGTATTCTAAAAGGAATTGGCGGCTTTTATTACGTAGAAGCTGAACAAATAATTTATGAATGCAAAGCAAGAGGCGTGTTCCGCAAACGCGGAACCACGCCTCTTGCGGGTGATTGGGTACAAATTTGTATTGATAACGATACAGGTACTATTGAAGAAATTTTCCCAAGAAAAAATATGTTGGTACGCCCCCCTTGTGCAAACATTGACCAAATGTTTTTGGTCGCATCTGTGTGTGATCCGTCTCCGAATTTATTGGTGCTTGATAAAATGATTGCGGTTGCGGAAGACCAAGGAATGGAACCCATTTTAATTGTATCCAAAACCGATTTGCAGTCTGCCGATGATTTGGCAGATATCTATCGAAAAGCAGGGATTCAAGTCATAGGTGTATCTTCTGTCAGCGGTCAGGGTGTTGAGAAAATAAAAACGCTGTTAATGGATAAAATATCTGTATTTACAGGTAATTCAGGAGTTGGTAAGTCTTCACTGCTCAACTGTATTGATCCTGGCTTTCAACAGGAAACAGGGATCATCAGCTCGAAATTGGGCAGAGGAAAGCATACAACGAGACAGGTGGAACTGTTAAAATTGCCATGCGGCGGTTATGTTGCAGATACACCTGGTTTTTCCACAATGGATATGGAGCGGTACAATATTGTAAAAAAGGAACATTTGCAATATTGCTTCAGAGAGATGAAACCCTATATTACACAGTGTAAATTTTCTTCTTGTTCTCATACTTGTGAAAAAGGCTGTGCCGTTTTACAGGCAGTTGAGCAAGGTGAAATTGCACAGTCCAGACATAACAGCTATACAACCATGTATGAACAAGTAAAGGATAAAAAAGAATGGGAACGAAAATAAAAACTTGTGTTGTAGTGGGAGCATCCCCAACTACAAACAGCGTATTTATCAAACCAATATTAAAACAAGCGGATTATATTATTTGTGCAGACGGCGGTTGGAATCATGTGCATCTTACAGGAGTATGCCCTCATTTAATTGTTGGAGACTTTGATTCTGCCTGTGATATCATTCCAAAAGAGACAGAATATATTTCTCTTCCGACCCATAAAGATGATACAGATTTATTGGTTGCAGTCAAAGAAGGTCTGAAAAGAGGATATACTGATTTTGTGATTTTGGGTGCTTTAGGAGGTCGTTTAGACCACACATACGGCAATTTATGCGTATTGCAATATATTTTGCAGCACGGCGGTACCGGAGTACTGCAAGATGAAGATACGCAGGTGTATTTGTTGGATGCCAATCATGATATAGAATTAACCAATGTGCAGGGAAATACTGTGTCAGTGTTTCCGTTTGGCTGTGAAAGCTGTACGCTTACGTACGATGGTTTGGAATATCC
>CALWUU010000007.1 GCA_944384835.1 uncultured Clostridia bacterium
ACAAGTGACACATTCAATAATATGGTTTTAAGAGCATCGCTTCGGCGGTGCTTTTCTTATGGCCTTTTGGCGATGATTTTATGGATACGCTGAAAGGCAAACAAATTATAGTTCGTATCACATATAACCCCTCTTCTTTTAATGGAGAGGGGTTATTTTTTTGCCTTTTTTGAATTCATCACTTGACATTGTGGCAAAGACCTCCAAACGGCTGGAAGAGGATAGCTATGCAAAGTTTAAATACGATGCCACTGCGGAGCAGGACGCAGTCATTATCAACCGAGTGGCGGAGTTGGCGGAAAAACGAGGCGTATCCATGACGGAGATTTCTTTGGCATGGCTGCTTACCAAAGCAGCGTCTCCGGTAGTAGGAGTCACCAAACTGCACCATATTGAAGGGACAGCAAAAGCGGTGGATCTTGTGCTGACACCGGCAGAATGCGCATATCTGGAGGAGCCATATCTTCCCCACAAGCTAGTGGGCGTTATGGCACAGAATACGCCAGCGGCCGCCAAAGAGCCTCATATCTGGTCTACGGGTAATCAGAAGATAGAACAGGTATAATTTTGAAGCTGAAAGAGGGGACTTTCTGTGGAACAGGTAATTTTTACTACATTGTGTATGATATATGATGATCAGGACAGAGTCCTTGTTCAAAAGCGAAGCGGCACAGCATGGGATGGGATTGCCTTTTCAGGAGGTCACGTAGAGCCAGGAGAATCTTTCACGGAATCTGTGATAAGAGAAGTTTTCGAGGAAACTGGATACTGTATAGAAAAACTGACTCTGTGCGGAATCAAACACTTTCAAACGGATTCCGGCATAAGATATGTGATTCTGCTCTATAAAACTCATATATTCAGCGGTACACTGTGTTCATCCGGAGAAGGGGATGTTTTCTGGATCAAACGAAGTGAATGGAATAGTTATCCTCTGGCACGTGATATGACAGCTATGTTAGAGTTGTTTGATAATGATGAAAAAAGCGAATTTTACTATTTGTCCAGCCATGCAGGTGATGAATATCTGATTATATAAAGGAGAGAAAAGCCAAGATGGAAATTCTCAGACGAGAGCTTATTTATCTTTGGTACTATTTCAGCGTCCAATTGGAACAGATATTCATCTGGTGGGTGCTGGGTATGATGATTGGTTCAGCGATTTCTGTCTTCGCCAAAGATGCCATTCATCGCACTTTCCAATCTTTACAGAAAAAGCGGATTGGCAGCTTGGGTATAGTGGCAGCCAGTGCTCTGGGAATTGCTTCCCCTGTATGTATGGTACTATTCCCATTGCCGCCTCTTTTTCCCGTGGAGGTATGAAAGACGACTGGTTGGCAGCGTTTATGATGTCATCGATTCTTCTTAATCCTCAGCTTATTATTTATAGTGCAGCTCTCGGGGGAACAGTCCTGACTGTGCGCGTTGTTTTCTGCTTTCTTTGCGGAGTGTTTGCCGGGTTGCTAATCCGATTTTTTTACAGAGACAAACCATTTTTTAACTTCACCGGGTTTGATCAGCCCCAAAACCGCGACACAGATCCCAACATCATCCTGCGCTATTTGAAGAATCTTTGGCGTAATGTGAAAGCTACCGGGCTTTATTTCTTACTTGGTATATTGCTTTCTGCTCTTTTTCAACGATATGTCCCAACACAAGCTATGACAGCTTTGTTCGGCGGAAATGAGGCGCTGGGTGTTCTGATGGCAGCTACTATTGGCGTTCCCCTCTATGCCTGCGGTGGGGGAACCATCCCTTTGCTGCAGCAGTGGTTGTGGGATGGTATGAGTGTGGGAAGCGCTGCCTCCTTCATGCTCACCGGACCTTCCACGAAAATCACCAATTTAGGTGCTTTGAAAATTGTTTTAGGAATCAAGCGGTTCTTATTATACCTAGCTTATGTCATTGTATTTTCGCTGATGACAGGACTGATTGTAAACATCATTGTATAAATATAATACTATGGAAATCAAATTGTAGCGAAAGGAGAGAGCAATAGTGAGACGATGGGTATTCGGTGTAATGGCAGTGATACTACTCGTATTATCCGGTTGTGCAGCAGAAACAAAGCCGGTAGAAACCTCTCTTTTTGCTATGAATATCTATATGACTTTTACTGCATACGGTGACAATGCCCAGGAAGCCTTGGATGCATCGGTACAATTGATTCGAACGGTGGAATCCCGTTGGTCTGTTACTGATGATGCAAGTGAAATTTATCAGGCAAACCACAGTGGTGGACGACCCGTTTGCGTGAGTGAGGAAACAGCTGCACTGATTTCTTTTGCGCTGGAAATGGCAGAGCAAACACAAGGTGCATTAGATCCCACGATATATCCTGTTCTGACAGCATGGGGATTTACTGCTGACGATAAGCAAATTCCTTCTCAGGAGCAAATTGATACATTAATGACTCAAGTGGATTACAGTAAAATTCAATTGGAGGGAGAAACCTTGACAGTGCCTGAAGGAATGCAGTTGGATTTGGGAGCAGTAGGGAAAGGCTATGCTTCCGATTTGGTCACCGAAGTACTAAGGAAATATAGGGTGGAATCTGCGTTTATCAGTCTTGGAGGAAATATTCAAACAGTTGGTTCTCGTCCGGACGGAAGTGATTGGCGGATTGGCATCCGTGGCCCCTTGGGAGAAGGACAACTTGGGTGTTTTGGAAATCAGTAATGCCGCTGTTGTTACTTCTGGAGGCTATGAAAATTATTTTCAAGATGAAAATGGTAATATCTACTGGCATATCCTTGATCCGGATACGGGATATCCGGCGAACAGCGGCTTGCAGTCTGTGCTTATCGTTGGTTCAGAGGGAAAACTGTGTGATGCTCTTTCCACTGCTCTATTCGTCATGGGAGAAGAAAAGGCAACTGCCTATTGGCGTGAAAGGGGCGGATTTGAGATGTTAATGGTCACAGATGAGCATGAGATTCTTCTGACAGAAGGAATCGCAGAGAGATTTACATTAAGTGATGGCCGGACAGAAAGCGTTCAAGTGTTGGAGAAATGAAAAATAAGATGTACTTTACAAGTAAATCTATGTGAGGCGGACAGAGCAATTACGGGTACATTTCTGCAATGTCTGTATTATTAGGAGCTTGCCATAAATAAAGAAATCCCCCGCTTTGCGGGGGATTTCTTTATTTCTTTTGTTTTTCTGATACATAATGATAAATGTCTTTTGCAACGCTGTCTTTTCCTTTCAAATTTACAGGACCGGCAAATAAGTACGGAGAACGAATTAATGTATCAAAATCTTTTTTTTGCCATACATATGGATTTCCATGTTTATAATCAATATAGCGCATGGTAGCATTTGACCAGTTGTCATATTGATGATAATAAATATTCTGTTTCATCATAGAGTTCCATAAAATCGTTTGAAAAAACAGTTCACAAACACCGCCCATTTTAGACAGATATTGTTCACACCACGGTTCTTTTAGTAAAATTAAGCTGACCAAATCGTGGGTAATGCTGCATGCATTTATGCCGGCCTGCAGCTGAAATCCTGCATCTGAAGAAATTTTTGTTTCAGGATTCAATTTCGTACTTAAAGACCATGGGTACTCCAGCTTTTCGGATTTGCGGCCAAATAGGCGAAAACCGGCATCAAACGCTTCTTTGATATAATTGAAACGTTTGCGCATACCATCTGAAAAATTTTTTCCATAAACGTTTATAAATTCTCTTCCCTGATGTGATTCAAAGAAATCTAAAATATGTTCTTGAGTACGTAAGGGTAAGTCACAATCGGATAAAAAATGGTAGTAGGAATATTTTTGTTTGGCAGCTTGTCGCATAAGTTCAAATTCACATTGAATCTGTGTATATGAACCATATGAAACAGCCGTGCTGTCTATAAAAAATATGTTGGATTCTTTTACCAGAGATGTGAGATATTTAGAGCTGTATTTTTTTATTTTTTTGTCTACATGAATATAAATATCCACTCGTTGGTGATCTAATAATGGAAGTTGATATTCCAACAATTCCGGTTGGTTCCGAACCAAAATTAAATAAGCATGTTTATCCATATAATCTCCTAATCAATCTTTGTTTTCTAAAATATTATAGCTTGAAATTTTATGTAACACAAGATAAGAAAACATCAAAAAAGAAAAAGGAAGATGATATATCATCTTCCTTTTTCAGTCGGTGATAGAGACTTTTGTTGCAAATAAATGAGGGGAAATGCAGTTCTTTTGTCAGTTAAGGTATATATTTTTATTTAGGAGGGATTGGTAAGTTGCATTTGAAAAGGATGAGACTTTATGGGGAATTAAAGTCTCAAAACAGGAGAATATAATTATATATTACCTTCGGGGAGAACAAAAGAATTCCTTTAGGTACGTTATTAGATGTATTGAAACCATAATATGTATCAGGAGGCATATTATAATCATACAGCAACAAAAGTTTTGTTTTGTAGAAATATATACTACCTAATAAGTGATATGACTAATTTCATATCTTAAACTTTTTCATACTTCTTTCTAAAATTTGCACATTGCTGCTCTATCATGTTTCTACAATTTTCTTTTGTTGCCCATTATTATAGCAATATATGGTTTTTTAAGAGAGATTATGTTATTAAATGCAAAATAATGTAGTGAATAACTAGGATATATGTTTATAAAAGATGATCATTTCGATGTTTATCATGATTACCACGATTGATTCCGCAAACACCTTCATAATCCCTAGCTTTTCTTTTTACTATTACAATCATTACAATAACGACGATAAGAAGAATGGCAAATACGATAATTAAAATCCAATTTGACAATGTCATTTTGCTTTACCCCCAAATATATTTTTAATTGCAGCTTTTTTCTTTTGATTTACCCACTGGAATAAAGTAAAATATGGATATAATATTACTGCACCTGCTACCATGACTACAATACTTAGAGCTCCAAATACGGCATCAAGCGCATTTGGACCGTGTAAGGAAGTTGGGGGAGACATCATGGTTAAAATTTGCTCGCTTAACACTTGCAATTGAGCTGCTAACGATTTAGATAAATTGGACACCTGATTTGAAATGACAAGGTCTGTATGTATTTCTAATTTTGGAAGAATTTCAGTGGTTTGATAGTCGCCTAATGTACAGGCTGTAATTATGCTGCCGTTTTGTGTATCGGTTGGTTGTATTGTCACAGTTTCCAGATGATGTCCTAAAGCAGGAATGCTGCTGATATGTTCCTCATGGCAAACAGTACAAATTATGGTATTTCTACCCTCTTGTGTACAAGTAGGTTCTACAATAGTCTGATTCCATACATGTCCCAAAGCGGGCAAGATGTTTGTATGGGAATAGTCGCAGCGGGAACAGGTAGTTACTTCGCTGCCGTCAGTAATACAACCGGGTTGCGTAATAGAGGTAGATAAATCGTGTCCCAAAGCGGGCAAGATGTTTGTATGGGAATAGTCGCAGCGGGAACAAGTGGTTACTTCACTGCCATCAGTTGTACAACCGGGTTGCGTAATAGAGGTAGATAAATCGTGTCCCAAAGCGGGCATGATATTTGTATTGGAATAGTCGCAGCGGGAACAGGTGGTTACTTCACTTCCGTCAGTTGTGCAAGTAGGAAGAGACGTAGCAGTATGTAAGTCATGCCCTAAGGCTGGCAGTATACGTATACATATATCATTACATCCGTTGCAGAACATCATTTCCTCTCCCGGTTGCGTACAGGTAGGGGCGGTTTTTACAGACCATATATTAGACCATCCGTGTCCGGCTGGAGGAGTCTCTCCCGGCTCGATGTAGTAAATGTTACCATTAGTAATGGTGGATAAGTCAGATTGTGTTGTTTGATTGGTGTAAGATTTACTGAGTGAGAACAGCGCTGATTCCCGGGCGCCGTCCATTGTTTCGGAAATATCGGTTACGTGATGATATGTGTCATGAACAGACGATGGAGTAACCGCATTTATAACAGAAAAATATGAAATTACAGAAATTGTTATCATAAAAGAAAGTATTAAAGCTATTTTTGCTTTCATTGCGCTTATCACCGCCTTTCTTTACAGTTATATCATATATTATTTTATGCATTGCAATGGTGTTTTGAAGCAAACAACAATGTAATGTTTTAAATAACATTTTGTGGTGTCTGAAAGGCTAATTTTAAGTTCGGTAAATACTTTCTTCCTACTGGTAATTCTTTTCCGTTGATCAAAGTTAATGATGTAGAATTAAATGTTTTAATTTGGGGGACAGAAACAATATAAGAGCGATGTATTCGTAAAAATCCTTTTGGTAAAACGGTTATTTCTAATTTTCCAATAGAAGAATAAAATTCAAATTCTTCATTGTTATCGTAATGAACCGTAATGATACGTTGGAATACCTCAAAATAATAAATGGACTGAATAGGAATATTTCTGTATTCACCAATGCCTTTTAACAAAATAAATTCTTGCTCTTTTTCTGCAGCTTTGTTCAGTGCGTTGCTCAGAATATCATTTGTTTTTTCGATAGAAGTTATGCCTTTTACAATATAATGAAAGGCTTGTACATCAAAAGCCTCAATCGCATGTTCAGGAGAAACTGTTACAAAAATAATTTCCCCATGAAAATGAAAAGGTGCTTGCCGTAATTTTAATCCTGTTTCTATACCATTGATTCCGGGCATGTTAATGTCCAATAATAAAATATCAATTGGTTTTTCATTGTTGGAAATATGGAATAGCGCTTGTTCTCCTGATTCAAATCGAATCACTTCAATTGTCATATTTTTTTCTTTTGCCAAGATATCTATTAAATTTGAATAATAGTCCAAATCCTGAGCATTATCGTCGCACAGTGCTATTCGCATATATCTATCTCCTTTATGTAATGTGACCTCAACTAGGTCAGTTTACAAATATGTTATACTGATGCTTTTCATCAGTTTAGAATTCAATGATAAAAAGAATATTTACCATATTATATCTAGAAAATAGAAATTTTTCAACATTTATCATCAATTTCAATAAATAAAAAAGACCTTTGTTTCATACACAAAAGGTCTTTGTTTATAGAATTATGATTTTCTCATTAGCAGAATGATTGCATTCGCATGGAAAATCAGAGAATATGCCATTATGGATTACGAATGGCTGCCTGCGCAGCTGCTAAACGTGCAATTGGTACACGGAATGGAGAACAAGAAACATAGTTCAGACCGGTTTTGTGGAAAAATTCAACAGAAGAAGGATCTCCGCCGTGTTCTCCGCAAATGCCCAGCGAAATGTTTGGTTTAGTATCGCGTGCCAGTTTAGCAGCCATTTCTACCAATTGTCCGACACCCGTTTGGTCCAGTTTTGCAAAGGGGTCAAATTCCAATATTTTATGCTCATAGTAGTCATTTAAGAATTTTCCGGCGTCATCTCGGCTGAAGCCAAATGTCATTTGTGTCAAGTCGTTGGTGCCAAAGCTGAAAAATTCAGCTTCTTTGGCAATTTTATCTGCTGTTAAAGCAGCACGGGGTACTTCTATCATGGTACCTACAAGATATGTCATCTCTAAACCACTGTCAGCGATCAGTTGGTCGGCGGTTGCTGTCACAATATCTTTTACAAATTTTAGTTCTTTTTCTTCGCCTACCAGCGGAATCATAATTTCGGGCGTAATATGAATGTTCGGATTTTGTTTCATAACTGCAATTGCTGCTTGTATCACAGCTTTTGTCTGCATTTGTGCAATTTCAGGATAAGAAACAGCCAAACGGCATCCGCGGTGTCCCATCATTGGATTGAATTCATGCAAACTTGCAATTACATTTTTTAAGTGCGCGGCAGTTATATGCAATTCTTCCGCTATTTGCAGTATATCTTCTTCCTTTGTAGGGAGAAATTCATGCAGAGGTGGATCCAGAAAACGAATTACAACGGGAGCGCCTTCCATTGCTTGATAAATGCCTTCAAAATCTTTTTGCTGGTAGGGCAATAGCTTTTCAAGAGCTTGTTTTCTTTCTTGAGTAGTGGTAGCAACGATCATTTCACGCATCGCTTTGATGCGGTCAGTCTCAAAAAACATATGCTCTGTGCGGCATAACCCAATCCCTTCCGCGCCAAAATTGCGCGCTTGTTTTGCATCATGGGGGTTATCTGCATTTGCATATACTTTCAAGCGGCGTGCGCTGTCGGCCCATTGCATAAAGCGGCTGAAATCTCCTGAAATAGAAGCTTCGACAGTAGGTAGAGCCTGACCGTAGACAGCTCCGGTGGAACCGTCTAATGAGATGTAGTCTCCTTCGTGATAGACGGTTCCTCCCAATGTAAATTGTTTTGCTTCATAATCTACTGAAATTTCTCCGCAGCCAGATACACAGCATGTACCCATGCCTCGGGCGACAACTGCAGCATGGGAGGTCATACCCCCACGAACAGTTAAAATACCTTGTGCGGCAGACATTCCTTCAATATCTTCCGGCGATGTTTCCAAACGGACTAAAACGACTTTTTCACCTTGATTCGTCCACGCTTTTGCGTCTTCAGCGGTAAAGACGATGCGTCCGCACGCAGCACCCGGTGAAGCGGCAAGACCTTTACCAATTGGTTTTGCCGCTTTTAATGCCTTTGCATCAAATTGAGGATGCAATAAGGAATCCAACTGTTTTGGTTCCACACGCAGTACAGCATCTTTTTCGGTGATTTTTCCTTCATCCACCAAATCAACTGCAATTTTTAAAGCCGCCGCCGCAGTTCTCTTTCCGTTTCTTGTTTGCAGCATATATAGCTTGCCGCGTTCGATGGTAAATTCCATGTCCTGCATATCGGCATAATGATCTTCCAACGTTTGTGCAATTGAAGAAAATTGTTCGTAAATTTCAGGCATAGTATCTTTTAAATGTGAAATAGGTTCAGGAGTGCGGATGCCGGCGACAACGTCTTCACCCTGTGCATTCATCAGGTATTCGCCAAACAATTTCTTTTCTCCTGTGGCGGGATCGCGGGTGAATGCTACGCCGGTACCGGATGTATTGCCTGCATTGCCAAATACCATTGCTTGTACGTTTACAGCAGTTCCCCAACTATATGGAATATCATTCATACGACGGTATACGTTTGCTCTGGGATTATCCCAAGAGCGGAATACGGCTTTAATGGCTTCCAGAAGCTGAGTACGCGGGTCATCCGGAAAATCCTCGCCTTTTTGTGCACGGTAAAAGGCTTTAAATTGTGCGACCAAATCTTTTAAGTCATCAGCGGTCAGTTCTGTATCATGGGTGACTCCCTTTTCTTTTTTCTTAGCGTCAATCATATCTTCAAAAGCACTTTTGGGTAATTCCATTACAACATCGGAGAACATTTGAATAAAACGGCGGTAAGAATCGTACGCAAAACGAGGATTTTCTGTAAAAGCAGCCAGTCCTTCCGCCACAGTATCGTTTAGACCTAAATTTAAAATGGTGTCCATCATGCCCGGCATGGAGACTCTTGCTCCCGAACGGACAGAAATCAGCAAAGGATTGGATGGATCGCCGAATTTTTTCTCGCAAATGGCTTCCATTCTAGATAAATACTCGTAGATTTGCTCCTGAATTTCAGCATTGATTTGGCGATTATCTTCGTAATATTGCGTACATGCCTCGGTTGAAATCGTGAATCCCTGAGGCACAGGCATACCAAGAACAGTCATTTCCGCAAGGTTTGCACCTTTTCCTCCCAATAATGCTCTCATGGAGCCGTTTCCTTCAGAAAACAGATAAACATATTTATGAGCCATATGCAAAGTCCTCCCTTAGATTTTTTGTTGAATGATTAGTTTTTGTGCGAATTCTACAAATTTTTATTATTTTTTCAAACTTATATTAACTATTATATCAAATTTCAGAAAAAATTTCCATGGAATTTCATCGTTTTTTTAATATTTCATAAATTTACGAGAAAAGTGTTGGTTTGGACTTGAAAAATTGTGCGGTTATTGAGATAATAGTTAAGTTAAAAGATACAGCTTTCTATCTTTACATAAAGGTTAGTATACAAAACGAAGAAAAGTTCTTTGTTTGGAGGATGAACTATGGCAAATTTAGACTGTGCGGTTATTCTTGCCGGTGGTGAGGGTAAACGCATGAAATCCAATAAGCCAAAAGTGTTATCACAGGTATTGTTTCAGCCGATGCTGAAGTGGGTGGTAGATGCTGTTATAAAGGCTGATTTGGAGAATCTTTGCGTGGTGTCCGGATTTATGCATGAATGCGTAGAAGATTATCTGGATGAATTGAAAAAACAAAAAGAACAATATCGCCATATTTGTTTTGCATATCAGAGTGAGCGCAAGGGAACCGCTCATGCTGTTATGATGGCAGATGAATTTTTAAAGAAACACAGCGGCGGAAATGTTTTGATTTTAAACGGTGATGCGCCGCTTGTAGATGAAGAAGTGATCAAAGCTTCTTATGAGCAGCACAAAAACGAACAGAATGCGGTTACAGTGATTGCGGCAACGCTGGAGGACGCAACAGGCTATGGACGCGTTGTGCGCGATAAACAAACAGGTGCATTGACTGCCATTGTAGAACAAAAAGATGCAGATGACGAAACTTTAAAAATCAAAGAAGTGAACTCCGGTGCATATTGGTTCCACATTGACGATTTGCTGTCTGTGCTATACAATATAGATAACTGCAATGCACAGGGAGAATATTATCTGCCAGATGCCATTCAATTGCTGCTGAAAGCAGGAAAAAAGGCCGGTGCTTATACAGCAGATAATGCAAATGCGGTGCTGGGCGCCAATGATTGTATGCAGCTGAATCATTTGAATGTGATTGCAAGAGAAATTATTTTAAAGCAGCATATGCAAAACGGAGTGGAAATTCCGTGCACAGACGGTGTGGTCATAGGACCTAATGTGGTATTGGGAAAAGGAAACCGGATCTTGCCCACTACAATATTAATTGGCAATACTACCATCGGAGACAGTTGTGTCATTGGACCCAACACCATGGTGAGTGACAGCATTATTGGAAATGAAATTACATTACATAGTGTAAAATGCATTGATTGTAATTTGAAAGATCATCAATCGCCGGCGCCATTCAGTACCGTTCAAAATAACTGATAAAACGGAAGCGTATTGTGAAATGTCGGCTTCGAAAAATGGAGCTTTATATGTTAATAGGGGGATTTTCGAATGAATATTCATGGTAAAGATATTAAAATTTTTGCCGCTAATTCTACTGTTCGGGTTTCAGAGCAAATTGCTGAATGTTTAGGATTGCCTTTGGGTAAGTCTGAGGTTTCAACCTTTAGTGATGGTGAGATAACCGTTTCTTTATTTGAATCTGTACGTGGTTCTGACTGTTTTATTATTCAGTCTACATGTGCACCGGTCAATAATAACATTATGGAAATGCTGATTATGATTGACGCTATGAAGCGTGCTTCCGCTGCCCGTATTACAGCGGTGATTCCATACTTTGGTTATGCACGCCAAGATCGTAAAGCGAAAGCACGTGACCCGATCTCGGCGAAACTGGTTGCGGATTTGATTACCACTGCCGGAGCTGACCGTGTATTGACCATGGATTTACACGTACCGCAAATTCAGGGCTTTTTCAACATTCCGGTTGACCATTTACTGGGCGCTCCTGTTTTATCCAATTACTTAAAAGACCGCATTGGTGATAATGTGGACGAATACGTAGCAGTATCCCCTGACCTTGGTTCCGTAACCCGTGCCAGAACATTTGCAACAAGATTAGGCTGTCCTTTGGCGATTGTGGACAAGCGCCGCCAAAAAGCGAATGTGTCCGAGGTTATGAACATTATTGGTGACGTTCGTGGAAAAAAAGTAATTTTGATTGATGATATGGTTGATACAGCGGGCACATTGTGCAACAGCGCGCAGGCTTTGATTGATAAAGGCGGCGCAACTGAAGTAACCGCTTGCGCAACTCACGGCGTTTTGTCAGGACCGGCAATTGAGCGTCTGCAAAACAGCTGCATCAAAGAATTGATTTTATTGGATACCATTCCGCTTCCTCCGGAAAAAGCAATTCCTAAAATTACACTGCTCCCGGTGGCTCCGTTGTTTGCAGAAGCAATTGAACGTATTTATGAGGATAAACCTGTATCTACAATGTATACATTTTAATAAAGAATTACATAAAGTAAGGCGAGGTAGGCAACTATCTCGCCAAAACTTTGTTGTGTGAAAAAGGAGTGTTATCATGCTGAAAGATATCTTTGCCGCCCTATCTAAACCAAAAACAGGACCGATTGAATATTTAATTGTTGGGCTTGGTAATCCGGGCATTCAATATGAAGGAACACGTCATAATGTAGGATTTATGGTCTTGGATTATATTGCAAAACAATGCAGTGCTTCCATAGACCGTATAAAGTTTCAGGGTATGATATGTGACACTACCCTAAACGGAAAAAGGGTTTTGCTGTTAAAACCTATGACCTATATGAATTTAAGCGGAGATTCTGTGCGTGACGCCATGAATTTCTATAAATTGACACCCGATCGTGTTATAGTTGTATATGACGACATTTCTTTGCAGCCGGGTAAGCTGAGAATTCGTTTAAAAGGCAGCCATGGCGGTCAAAACGGAATGAGAAGCATCATTGAACAATGCGGGACTGATTTGTTCCCCAGAATCAAAATGGGAATCGGCAATAAGCCAAATCCGGGGTGGGATTTGGCTGATTGGGTATTGTCTAAATTCAGTACTCAGGAGCAAAAAGTATTGGAGCAAGCCATAGACCACGCTTATCAGGCAGCTGCGCTTATGGTGCAGGATAAAGCAAATGAGGCTATGAATCAATATAATTCTTAAAAATACAGATATGCAGGAAAGGAGGGGAAGTATGAACTTTTTAAAGGCAGGTATGCATAAGCTCCCGGAATATATGCAGCTGAGACAGGCAGTTGAAAGCAATGTGCTGCCTGCAGTAGCGACAGGATTGTCCGGTATCCATAAAGCCGCCATAATCAATGCTTTGGTGAAGGATACCAACCAAACAGCGCTGCTGTTAGCGGCTGATGAAGCGGAAGCGCAGAGAATTTGTCAGGATTTCACCGCTATGGGACTGCGCTCTTTTATTTATCCTATCAGAGACTTTACATTTCGTAATGTAGAAAGTGCTTCCCGAGAATATGAACATCAGCGTATCCAAGTATTGTCCCGTATTTTAAAACATGATTTTGATATTGTCATTGCATGTATGGATGCCGCGCTGCAATATACCATCCCGCCTCATGAATTGGAAGGACGTATAATAGAATTAAAGCAGGGACAAACGGTTGGTTTAGAGCAAGTGGTACAATCTTTGGTTCGATGCGGTTACGTACGTGCGGAGCAAATTGACGGGACCGGTCAGTTTGCAGTGCGGGGAGGAATTCTGGATTTCTTCACTCCGGATGCGCCATATCCTGTGCGCATTGAATTTTGGGGCGATGAAATTGATACAATGGGATTATTTGACCTGGAAACCCAGCGCAGAACGGAAACGGTAAAGTCCGTCATGCTGGCGCCTTCCGTAGAGGTGTTGATAGACCATCCCGATGAGCTGGCGGATAAAATTGAAAAACACGCTTCTTCTTTGAGAGGAAAAACAGCTCCAAAGGCAAAAGAAATTATGCAGACAGAATGCGACCAACTGCGAAACGGACGCCATTTTCATTGTGCCGATAAATACATCACAATGCTTTATGACAAAACGGCAACATTGCTGGATTATTTTCCGTTGGAAGAAACGCTGGTATTTGTATCTGAATTTCATAAAGGAAAAGAGAGAGTACGGACAACCCAGTGGCAGTGGGCGGAAGATGTAAAGGAATATCTGGAAGAAGGTATTTTATGCCGTGGTATGGATACTTACAGCGGTGATTGGGTTTACATGCAGTCGCAGCTGGAAAAGAGGAAGACCGTTTGCTTGGAGGCTTTTGTCAGAGGAACGTATGAGGTTCCCGTTCGGACACTCCTGAATATTACAGCTAGACAACTGTCTGTATGGGGAGGAAGTATTTCTCTGTTGGAAGAGGATTTACAGGCAATGCAGTCTTCAGGGCTTACTTGTATTGTACTGGGAGGTACGGAAAAAACAGCTTCCAATGTTGCGGCGGATTTACGGGAAAAAGGACTTTCTGTTGTTTACATGCCTGATATGTCAGAGATTCCGGACAAAGGAATTGTGATCACGACGGGAGCATTGTCTGCAGGTATGGAATTTCCCGCAGCGGGTTTTGGTATTATCACACATGGGCGTTATACGGGAAAGGCTGCCGCCAAAAAAAGAAAAAACAAACATGCGCAGGAATTATACAGTCTTTCAGAATTAACGGTGGGAGATTATATTGTTCATGCTTCCCATGGTATTGGAGTATTTGAAGGAATCCACAAAATTAATATGCAGGGTGTAGTAAAAGATTATATAAAAGTACGCTATGCGAAAAAAGACACTCTTTATGTTCCTGTAACTCAATTAGACTTAGTCTCTAAGTATATTGGTCCAAGAGAAGATGCAGCCATTAAACTAAGTAAATTAGGCGGGCAAGATTGGCAAAAAACCAAGGCGCGTGTTCGCTCTGCCGTGAAAGATATGGCAAAAGAGCTCATTCAGTTGTATGCACAGCGTATGCAGGCAAAAGGACATGCTTTTTCTCCCGATACGGAGTGGCAGCGTGACTTTGAAGCGCATTTTGAGTTTGAAGAAACAGAAGATCAGCTGCGCTGTATCCAGGAAATCAAACATGATATGGAGCTTTCATCACCTATGGATCGTCTGCTGTGCGGTGATGTGGGTTTTGGCAAAACGGAAGTGGCATTACGCGCGGCGTTTAAATGTGTCAGCGACTCTTGTCAGTGCGCTTTGCTGGTTCCAACTACCATATTAGCATGGCAGCATTATCAGAATATCAGCAAGCGTATGGAAGGATTTCCTGTACGTATTGAATTATTATCCAGGTTCCGCACACCAAAACAGCAGGAAGAAATTTTAAAAAGACTAAAACGGGGCGAAATTGATATTGTGGTGGGTACTCACCGTTTGGTATCGAAAGACGTACAGTTTCATAATCTTGGGTTGCTAATCATAGATGAAGAACAGCGTTTTGGCGTAGCACAAAAAGAACGTTTGAAAGACAGCTATAAAAATGTTGATGTGCTTACATTATCTGCAACACCTATTCCAAGAACATTGAATATGGCGCTTTCAGGAATTCGCGATATGTCAGTCATTGAGGAGGCGCCTCACGACCGTCACCCTGTACAAACCTATGTATTAGAGCATGATCAAGGTATTATCTGCGATGCGATTCGACGTGAATTGCGGCGGGGAGGACAAACATATTATTTACATAATAATGTAGAAAGTATTGAGCGGGTTGCGGCTGCTTTACAAAATCAAATTCCTGAGGCAAAAGTGGGCTTTGCACACGGGAAGATGACAGAAAGTGAATTATCTGAAATATGGAGGAAACTGCTTGAGCAGGAAATAGACGTATTGGTTTGCACTACCATTATTGAAACGGGCGTAGATGTACCGAATGTAAATACATTAATCATAGAACATGCCGATTGTATGGGTCTTTCACAGTTACATCAAATCCGCGGCCGTGTGGGACGTTCTTCCAGAAGGGCGTATGCTTACTTTACTTTTACTCGCAACAAAATTTTGACTGAAGTAGCGCAAAAACGTCTTTCCGCCATTCGTGAGTTTACAGAGTTCGGTTCCGGTTTTAAAATTGCAATGCGCGATTTGGAAATCAGAGGCGCAGGCAATATTTTAGGCGGTGAACAGCATGGGCATATGGAAACGGTCGGCTATGACCTTTATTTAAAACTGCTGGGAGAAGCAGTTAAAATGGAAAAAGGCGAGCTGCCTGCTGCTCCAGTAGATAATGAATGTTTGGTAGATATGCAAGTTCAGGCGCATATACCGGAGCGCTATATTGAAAATCTCAGCCAGCGTTTGGATATTTACCGTAGAATTGCCGGTATTAAAAATGAAGATGACGCTTTGGATGTTTTGGATGAATTGACAGATCGTTTCGGAAAGCCTCCGGCTTCTGTACAAGGATTAATTGATATTGCGTTGCTGCGTAATATGGCGTCACAAATGGGAATATTTGAAGTGAAACAGCGTGATGATTATATTATGCTGTACCGAGACCCAATGAATATGGAATTTTTAGAACCACTGGTTAAAATTTTAAAAGGAAGAGTAAAATTAAGCGCAGGCAATAAGCCGTATGTCAGTGTTAAAGTTACGGGAAAAGAAACTCCGTTGCAAACGCTGAAACAAGTATTGGATATTCTAATTTCACATAAAAGTGCAAAATGAATGTAAGTGAACATTATATACTATAAAATTTCACATAATGTTCACTCAGAATTGTAGACTTTTAAAATAGAACTCGTTATAATAAAAGAATGTTTATATTTTATAGGAGGTTTAGAATGAAATTAGTAAAAAAAGTGACTGCGTTATTGGCGGTTTGCGCACTAGCAATCGGTATGACAGCGTGCGGCACTAACAGCGGTAGTGAAATTGTGGCAGAAAATGAAAACACAAAAATTACCATGGGAGCCTATGCATATGCCATGTATTCGGCGTATTATGAGGCAAGCTACTATGTGCCTGATGCAACTGCATCTATTCTTTCTCAGGAAATTGACGGACAGCCTGCTGAAGACTGGATGAGAGAAAGAGCTTTAGAGAATTTGAAAAGCATGTTCATTGTAGACGCGAAAGCAGCTGAGTTGGGTATTACATTGACAGATGAAGAGCGTAAGAATATAGATACCAACATGGATTCCTCTTGGAATACCAGCGATGAATCCATTCAGCAATTGATGAGTTATGGTGTGACAAAAGAAGGCGTAAAACAACTTTATTATGAGTTTAATACAAAATACACCAAAATATTCCAAACACTTTATGGAGAAGGCGGTGAAAAGGCTGTTTCCATTGAAGATAAGAAAAATTATTTGATTGAAAATTACACGGATTTTGCTTATTTCACAAAATCTGTATCCAGCCTGACAGATGATGAAAAAGCTGCCGCCAAAGAAACATTGGATGCTTATGCTGCGGCCATTAACGATGGTTCCAAAACGATGGAACAAGTAGCGGAAGAGTATAAAACAGCTGAAAATCTATCATCAGATCCTTTGCAAACAGATATAACAAATTTAACTACAGATACAGAGTATTCTATGTATTATTCTGAAATGGTTACTGCGCTCAATGAAATGAATTTGGGTGAAGCAAGAGTTGTAGAAACAAGTTCTTCCTACATGCTGGTAGTAAAGAATGACATTAACGCAACTGCTGAGGAAAAACTGCAAGATGAAGAATTAGATTTCCAAGTACTGGTTGATTTAAAAAGTGATGAATATATCAGCGATATGACTGCTATGCTGGACAGCTATACAGATTATACATTACATGAGGATGTTATCAATCAATTTGATCCGGCTGTATTTGAACAATCCAGCGACACATCTTCTGCTGAGTCTACAGCTGAAAGCAGTGAAACAAGTGAAGCATCAAGTGAAGAAAGTGTAGCTTCAGAAGATACAACCTCCAGTCAGACAACAACATCTAACTAAAATAAAAAATGGATGCATGATCATGCATCCATTTTTTATTTTATATTTTATTATTTTGAAAAGTTTGGCATATTGCCGGGTTCATGACCACCGTCTTCAAAATAAATTTCGTACCATACAATAAAAATAAATAAGGTCCAAATACGGCGGCTGTAATCGCGCAGTCCATTATAGTGGGTGTCCAAGCAATCAATCAGTTCATCTGTATGAAAGAATTTTTTGGCAATAGGAGAGGTAAATGCTTCTTTTACAATGTTATAGTATTTTTCATCCTTTAACCATACGCGGGTAGGAACAGGGAAGCCCAGTTTCTTTTTCTCTGCAGTTTCCATTGGGAGTCTGCGCTGCGCGGCTTTTCTTAAAGCAACTTTTTTCTGTCCTTTTTGCACACGCAAATGAGTCGGCAGGGAAGCAGCCACTTTAAATACTTCTTTGTCTAAAAACGGTACGCGCAACTCCAGTGAGTTTGCCATACTCATGCGGTCGGCTTTTAACAGAATATCTCCTACCATCCATAAATTGATATCCAAATACTGCATGCGGGTACAGTCATCCAAATGTTTTACACGGTCATAATAAGCCGCAGTTACGCTTTGGGGACGTGTGACGCAATCTTTATTTTTCAAAAGTTTCAGCTTGTCTTCATATGAAAACATATTGGCATTTCCAATGAAATATTCATTGGTGGGTAATTCGCCTCGAGTTACAAAGCTTTGTCCCTTAAATTGTTTTTTTGATTTTTGGGCAGTTTCCTTCAGCCAAGTACGCAATCCCTGCGGAAGCTTGCGATAGTTTTTAAATACCAAAGGTTCGTTGTAAACATCATATCCGCCGAATAGTTCGTCGGCTCCTTCACCGGACAGCACTACTTTTACATGCTCGCTTGCAATCTTAGATACAAAATAAAGCGCAATGCAGGAAGGATCTGCCAACGGCTGATCCATGTGGTATTGAACATTTTTGATGTTTCCCCAGAATTCATCAGAAGATATTACTTTATAATGATGGTCCAATCCAACAATATCAGCAGTACGTTTTGCAAAGTCGATTTCGTTATATTTTTCTCCGAAATCAAATCCCACCGTAAAAGCTTTTTGTCCCGGAAAGTAAGTAGAAACATAGCTGGAATCCACACCGCTGGAAAGGAAGCAGCCCACTTCCACATCACTGATTTTATGGGTATCCACAGAATTTGCAAATACTTGTTCAATTTTATCAACTGCTTGTGCTTCAGTCATGTCGTTTTGTGGCTGGAACATAGCTTCCCAATAGCGGGTAGTGGTTATTTTTCCGTTTTTATACCATAAATAATGTCCGGGAAGCAAACAGTATACATTTTCAAAAAACGTTTGTGGAGGCACTGCGTATTGGAAGGAAAGATAGTTGTTTAACGTATCATAATTAAATTTTTTCTCAAATCCCGGGAACTGTAAAATACTTTTGATTTCAGAGCCGTATACCAAATGGTCGCCTACTTTTGTATAATGCATTGGTTTGATGCCAAAAAAATCTCTAGCGATGAATAACGACTTGTCTACCGTATTCCAAATTGCAAAACCAAACATACCGCGCAGCCGGTTTAACAGTCCTTCGCGCCATTCCTCAAAACCATGAATTAATACTTCAGAGTCTGTATGTGTAGCAAAAATATGCCCTTTTCGCTGCAGTTCTTCACGTAATTCCTTATAGTTGTAGATTTCGCCGTTAAAAGTCAATACAAGGGTTTTATCTTCATTGAAAATCGGCTGGTCTCCTGCTTCCAAATCAATAATACTCAAACGGCGAAAACCCATTGAAATTTCCGGATTGGAAAAGTATCCGCAGCTGTCAGGACCACGGTGAATAATTTTATCCGCCATCTCTTTTAGTACTCGGTCACGGTTTAAAAGTTCTCCCGTAAATCCGCATATTCCACACATAACTTTAAATCCTCCTAAGTGTCTCCTTATTGGTTGCTTTCTGCTTGCTCTTTCTGCTGTTCTTCCTGCATATGCCGGTGTGCTGCCAAAATTTCTTGTGCAATATGGTTGTCAATGCGAAGAAAGGCGTTTGGTTCTTTCGTTACAATTGATTCTACAATTTCTAAAGATGCCTGATAAACATCCATTTTAATTCCTTGATAAACTGGCGGGTCTTCTTCATTAAGATAAAAGACATATTCGATGGTATTTTTGTCATGATCAATACCACAATAAAAGCTTTTTTCCGGTGCAACACCCCATTTTGAGGTTACCACTTGCGTAAGCGCTGTTTTTACAAGTTCTGTAGCGTAATCATTTAAGCCCTCTTCCAGAATCAGTACCTTTTCTTTTAACTCCTCAATATTTGCAACAATGCGTTTTTTTATATGTTCCAAACCATCTACCGGAATCTGCTCTAATACGGCAGGGTCTTCATCTTTTGGCTGAACATAAATTATAAACTTACGTATTTTATCTTGGTAAAGGCAGGAATACACCATTTGTGTTTCATAGTTACAGGCGCCGCATCTCCATAAAAATAAACTTTCGTCCAAAATTTTGTCACGCATTTCCCTATCTGTGGGAATTACAATGGAAGGGTATGCGGTGAATTCTTCCAGAATGCCGCAGCTGGGGCATCCTACTATTTTATTCATGCTTTTTGCCATAAAGGGCACCACCTTTAGTTTATAATTAAAATAGAAATTCTATGCATTGTTATTGAAAATTGTTCCGCCGCCTATCACAGTATCCCCGTCATAAAATACAACGGCTTGTCCCGGTGTAATGGAACGCTGAGGTTCATCGAATGTGACCTGTACCAGACCGTTTTCCAGCGGTGATAACATTGCCGGTGCGGGAGGAGCCTGATAGCGTGTTTTTGCGGTTGCTCTCAAAGGTTCCGTTAAACATTCAATGGAAATCCAATTGATATCTCCCGCGATTAATTGCTGTGTATATTGGCTGCCTGCCTTGCCCAATACAATTTGGTTATGTGCCGCGTCTATTTTGGTAACAAACATCGGTTCTCCAAATGCAATGCCAAGACCTTTTCTTTGTCCTATGGTATAATGTGCAATTCCTTTATGTGTACCGAGAACGGTTCCGTTTTCGTCTACAAACTGCCCTGGTTTGGCTTTCTGACCGGTGTAGCGTTCGATAAAACCGGCGTAATCTTTGTCGGGAACAAAGCAAATTTCTTGACTGTCGGGTTTGTTAGCAACAACAAGACCTGCTTCCTGTGCAATGGCACGAATTTGCGGCTTTGTATAAGATGCAAGAGGTAATAAAGTATGTTCAAGCTGGAACTGTGTGAGAGAATATAACACGTAGCTTTGATCTTTTGCAGCAGGCGCTTTTTTCAGCAGCCAGCGTCCCTGTTCATTTTGTTCAATACAAGCGTAATGTCCTGTTGCAATGTAATCAAATCCCAGTTCTATTGCACGTTTCATCATTGCGTTAAATTTTACATGACGGTTGCATGCAATACAAGGATTTGGCGTACGGCCTTGTTCGTATTCTTTTACAAAATAATCGATTACGGTTTCTTCAAAGATATCTGTAAAGTTAAATACAAGATGCTCTATGCCCAGTTTATAGGCAACTCTTCTGGCATCGTCAATATCGTCAATAGAACAGCATCCTCCGGAAACGCATTGCTCCATGTAACGGTCCGGTCTCAAACGGAGGGTAACGCCTGTTACATCATACCCTGCATTTCTCAATAACAAAGCGGCGACAGAGCTGTCTACACCGCCGCTCATTCCTAACATTACTTTTTTTTTCATATAATTACTGCCTTTTACATTTTCTGTACTGCACTCTTTAAAATAGACCGAAACAGGCTCAGCCTCGGTCTATTTTTTAGATTTTTATTTTTCTGTATCTCCAAATGGGTGGATAAGATTATCTTTAATAATTGGAATTTGATTTTCTTCCTCTGAAGCGGCTTCACTTTCGGAAGATTCTTTTTTATAATCTTCGCCGCAACTGCCGTGAACATCACAAATGTTATTGACGATTTCCTCATCGGACGGAAAGTCACTGCTGTTTAGCGTATCTTGTGCAGAAACTTCCTTGTCTGCGGCAATTTCATGATTTGTGGTTTCGGTATAATCCCAGGAGGAAGCTTCTTCTGCATTTTCACAACTGGTAAAGCCCAAATCTTCACATGCAGACTCAAAATCCTCATCACAGAAAAAGTCTTCCGCATCAATGGTTAATTCATCTAATTTTGTAAGAGCACGGTCAATGCGGTTATTTGCGTGTTCTACCGCTTTACAGTAAAATTCTGTTTCTTCATTTTCTTCTTGGCGTAAATGGTTAAAATAATACTTGCCCAGTGCGATATAAGCTTGGTTTGCTTTTGTTTCTTCTTCACGAATTACATATTTAATGCGGTTAATCAGATTGTTTTTACGATTCTTTTCTACGATTAAGCTCACAGCAGATGAAAATCCTTGATAGACGTTATGTAAAATACGCATGATTCCTCACTATTCTCTGCCAATGGTGTAATTTGTGCGTGGGGGTATTATAGTAATCATATTGTTTGTTGGCAGTCAAACCATATGATAATAGTACAAATTATAATTATACAGAACTATTATAACGCATATGAAATAAAAAAAACAGGGGTTTTCTTCTAAATTTGCGTATATGATAAAAATTTACATTCTATATACAGTATGTTGGAAAAGTTGTTCGCTTTATTCGTTGCCTTTATAGATTCACATGATATAATGAAAAATAAAAGAACATATGTTCTGAAGGGTGTGAAAAAAGTTTGGAAGATACACAATGGGCCAATGCTTATTTGCAGCAGGCGAATACCATTCGTTTTTATATAAAAGCATTAAAACAGCAGCTAAATTGCGCCGATTGCCTAGAGCAAGATTTTGTAAAAGCACGTATAGATATGCTGTACGGAATGTATTTGGATTGTAAACATACGGGAAACTTTTTATATAAACGCGCGCAGGTAAAAGAAGTATTGAAACAGGAAAGGAGAGATAGAGCACATGTCAAAAAGGTTACTGAACTTGGATACCGTGACAGAGAGCATATTTGGAATACAACAGTATCAATATCAAAATGATTCACAAACGGATACAGAATATCGCCGGATGCTGAAGGTGCTGACCAAAGCTATGCAGGAAGAACTGACAAAAAGACAGTATGATTGTATGTATGCCCATTATTTCGAAAATAAGACACAATCCCAGATTGCAAAAGAAATGGGGATTGGAGCGCCTACTGTAAATAAACATATAAAAAAAGCAAAAGAACGTTTATTAAAGGTAATGAGATATTCTTTCAGGAGACTGCAATGATTAAAATAAGCTTTTTTAGGTGCTATGCAATGAAGAACTCTTGTATAAACATACAAGAGTTCTTCATTTAAACAGCAGAATGATATCAGGAATTACACTTTGCCATTATTTTTTAAATACTAAGATTGCTTTTGCAGTTCCTGTAATTGACATAGTAACTAACTCATAGCCGTCTTTTAACATTTCGTTGGATTTTTCTTCTACTTTTTGAGCCATATCCCCCGCTTTTGGCGAATATTCTATAACAACTGCTCTATACATTTTTATCTGCTTCCTTTCTTCTAAACTTTTTCACATCATCACTAAATGTGCTGATGGATACAACTGCTTATTGACTGGAAGATATATTGTATGAAAAGAATCCATATCCCATTTCTTTGTTATAAAGTCCGTAACAGTCCAATGTTTCTTGAGAAGAATCAACACCAACGCTGCCGTAGCCCCATTGTATGAATTCTTCCGTTAACGTGTTCACGGGCGTTTGAGGCAGATAAAATAAAAATTCTGTTCCATTTTCTAATCCATACGGATCAGCTGCTATATAACGAATGTTATTTTCAATCCATTCTTCGCCTTCTGTGTTTTTGGTGGTTATTTTCTTCAATGTGAAAGAATAGGTGGTATCATCAATTTGTTTGATGTTATCAAACTTTCCGCTAAACTCACAAATATAAGCTGTACCATTTGGATAACCGTCACCTACTATACCCATTTCGGAATCTCTGTAACTTCCTTCAAAGGAACCGTCGCTGTTTAATGTCATAGAAGTACCCCAGCCTCCGGCTCCGCTGGAAAAAACCAATTCCAATGGTTGTGTAATGGGCAGTTCAGCAGTATTTGTTTCCTTTGATTCTGAAGTGGCGGATTCGTCTGAGCTTACCCCTTGGATATGCTCAGATGAAGAGTTGTCTGCTGTGTTTTCTGATACAATTTCAGCGCTTTCAGACGATGTTGTTTGTTGGTTGTTTCCACTGCATCCGCTTAACACGCCGATACCTGCTGCTAAGCACATCAACGCGGCGATTATTTTTAGCATACTTGGTTTTGTCATAACATCTATACCTCCTTATGTGCTTCAATTCCTTTGTTTACTAATTTTATTATAGCACTTTGTTTCAGTGATAAACAAGATAAAACTGTATGTCAAAACCTTAATGCATTTGGACAGCATTAAGAGCATCAAACACAAATGTGCTTTTGATGCTCTTAATATATTGTAACTATATTCTGTTTGCTTTATAAATGCAGATTAGGGAGAAGGATAGATTGTAAATCTTTTGCTGTTTCCGCAAATTGTGTTGCGCCTTCCCGCTCCATTTCTTCACGGGTGCCATAGCCGTATAATACACCGATAAAGTTTGTATTCGCATGTTTTGCGCCATGTGCGTCAAAATGAGTATCGCCAATCATAACAGCATTGCTTGGCTTTGTATTACAGTGGATCAGACCTTTTTCAATCAGTTCTGTTTTATTGCTGTGCCGCTCGTCTAAATCTGCACCGGCCATATAATCTAAAAATGGAGTAACCTTTAAATGGTCCAGCACAATTTTAGCCATTGGTTCCGGTTTGGAAGTCGCAACACACAGTTTTGCTCCGTTTTCTTTTAAATTTTGCAGCAATTCCATGATATAAGGAAATGTACTGTTATTGTAAATGCCTCCGTTTAAATAAACGTCTCTGTAATGGGCAACGCCGATGTCGGCTTCTTCCTGTGTCATGCCGCAAAAATGAATAAAGCTGTGGCATAAAGGGGGACCTATAAATTTCCGTAATGTGGCCTCGTCAGGGAGGGGTTTATTCATACGCTGCAAGGCGGCAGTTACACATTGAAATACTCCTGGAGCAGATTGTGCCAAGGTACCGTCTAAATCAAAAATAACTGTTTCAAATGGTAATACTTGTTTCATAGCGCCTCCAAAGACGATTGGGCTTTCCGGTCTGATGCTTTTTTTGCAAAGCTTTCCTTTTTTACACTCACACGGGTATGTGTACCGGTGGCAATCACACCTGCGTTGTCCGTTGCAGTTAGTTTAAATTCAAAAAAGCGTCCGTCCGCTTTTGTCAATTCAGCTTCAGCCGTGACGGTTACCCCTTGAGCTGTTGGACATAAATGCTGCACACAAATTTCAGAGCCGACGGTTGTATAAATATCTTCAATATAGCGTGCTGCAAGATCGCACGCAGCGCCTTCCATTAATGCGGCGACCATAGGGGTAGCCAAAACGTCAACAGTGCCGCTGCCAACGCTGGAAGCCAATTGATCTTTTGTTACAGTCAGTTGTCTGGTTGCTTTTGCTCCGATTTCAGGGTTGCTCATAGTGGATGGCTCCTTTTCTATTGATTTCTTATAAAAGTGTTAAAAATTGTAAAACAATTTTTTCTATGCTATAATGAAAAAATTCAGCAGAAATATGCTGTTTGTTCATCATAACATATTTTATTGCATTTTAAAAGAGACGCTTTTTGGAAATAGAATGGATTGGAAGGATGATTCATATGGATTTTGTTGCAGCGTTATCTACACAATTTCAATTAAAGCCATGGCAAATTCAAAAAGTGATTGAATTGATTGATGAGGGAAACACCATACCTTTTATTGCCAGATACCGTAAAGAAGAACATGGTTCATTGGACGACCAGGCTTTGCGCCAAATTGCAGACCGCTTAGCATATTTGCGTTCTTTGGAAAATAAAAAAGAGGAAGTATCCCGTCTGATTGAAGAAAGCGGTTGTTTGACGTTGGAAGTGGCTCAGGCGTTAGAAACTGCGGAAACGCTTTCAGAAATTGACGACATTTACCGTCCGTTCCGCCCAAAGAGAAAAACACGTGCATCTGTGGCAAAGGAAAAAGGATTACAGCCGCTGGCAGACTGCATCTTGGAACAAAACCCGAAAATCAATCCGGAACTAGAAGCACTGGCTTATCTCAATGAAGAATTGGAGATTTTTTCTTCTGAAGAAGCGCTGCAAGGCGCAAAAGATATTATTGCAGAATTGATTTCTGACGATGCGGGCATTCGTAAAAGGCTGCGAGTTGTGGCAATGGAGCATGCCTTATTGACCTCTAAAGCGTCAAATCCGGAAGAAGATTCCGTGTATGCGCAGTACTATGAATTTTCCCAGCCTGTAAAACAGATTGCAGGGCATCGTGTGCTTGCAATTGACCGCGGAGAGCGAGAGGGGTTTTTAAAAGCTGCAGTAGATTTGGAAAAAGAAAAGGGACTGCATATTCTATACAGCACATATTTAAAAGGCGACTCTCTGTGTACGGAATTAGTGCGTCAGGCTGCAGAGGACAGCTATTCCCGTTTGATTTTTCCTTCCATTGAGCGTGAAATTCGGGCAGAGTTAACGGAACAAGCGGCAGAACAAGCGATAAACGTATTTGCCGTCAATTTACGGCAACTGTTAATGCAGCCTCCCGTCAAGGGAAATGTGGCAATGGGGTTGGACCCGGGATATCGTACGGGCTGTAAAGTGGCAGTGGTGGATGCAACCGGAAACGTGCTGGATACAGGCGTAATTTATCCGACTCATTCCAAAGCAAAGGCACAGGAAGGCAAACAAGTAATAAAAGACATGATTGTCAAATATGGCGTTACGGTCATAGCCATTGGCAATGGCACCGCTTCCAAAGAAACAGAGCTGTTTACTGCAGAAGTGATTGCAGAAATGCAGGGTACTCCTGTTCAGTATATGGTAGTAAGCGAAGCCGGAGCCTCCGTATATTCTGCTTCTAAATTAGCGTCAGAAGAGTTTCCGGACTTTGATGTTACGCTGCGCAGTGCTGTATCCATTGCGCGCAGATTACAGGATCCATTGGCAGAGCTTGTTAAAATTGACCCAAAAGCCATCGGCGTAGGACAATATCAGCACGATATGCCAAAAAAACGTATGGATGAAGCTTTGGGCGGCGTAGTGGAGGATTGCGTAAACTCCGTTGGCGTCGATTTGAATACAGCGTCACCGTCTTTGTTGGAAAAGGTTGCGGGTATCAGTACAGCTGTGTCAAAAAATATTGTACAGTACCGTCAGGAAAACGGAGCGTTCCAATCCCGTGCGGAATTAAAAAAGGTACCAAAGCTTGGTCCTAAAGCATTTGAGCAGTGCGCAGGCTTTTTGCGGGTCAATGAAAGCAAAAATATGCTGGATCATACAGCTGTACACCCGGAATCTTACGATGCGGCAAAGGCGTTATTAACATTGTGCGGTTATGATACCAAAGCCATTGGCACGCAGAATTTGGCAGGGCTGAAAGATAAAGTGAAAGAAATTGGTTTACAGCATGCGGCAGAGCAGTTGGGAATTGGTGTACCTACATTACAGGATATTGTCAAAGAGCTTCTTCAGCCGGGACGTGACCCTCGTGACCAATTGCCTCCTCCAATGCTGCGTACAGATGTATTGGACATGAAAGATTTAAAGCCGGGTATGGAATTACAAGGCACAGTACGCAATGTGATTGATTTTGGCGCTTTCGTGGATATTGGAGTGCACCAAGACGGATTGGTTCATTTATCCCAAATTTGTGATAAATACATTAAGCATCCGTCTGAAGTATTGAAGGTAGGCGATGTAGTCACTGTAAAAGTATTGTCAGTAGATTTGGAAAAGAACCGGATTTCACTTACTATGAAAGGATAACAACAAGCCGCTTGCAAGCAATGCGAAAAGTCAGTATAATGGAAACAATCAATTGGTACGATATGATAAAGATGAAAGAGGTTGAAAAATCCTATGAAATTAGGAATCGTCGGCTTACCAAATGTAGGCAAGAGTACTTTATTTAATGCGATTACAAATGCAGGAGCGCAGTCTGCAAACTATCCTTTTTGCACTATTGAGCCAAACGTAGGTGTGGTTGCCGTTCCTGACAAAAGATTAGATGTGTTGGCTGAAATGTATCATTCTCAAAAAATCATTCCTGCTTCCATTGAATTTGTGGATATTGCAGGTTTGGTTCGCGGCGCTTCTAAAGGTGAAGGCTTGGGCAATAAATTTTTGGCCAATATTCGCGAAGTGGATGCCATTGTGCATGTGGTGCGCTGTTTTGAAAATGATGATATTATCCATGTAGAGGGAAGCATTGGTCCTGCCAGAGATATAGAAACCATCAATATGGAACTGATTTTATCCGACATGGAAGTTTTAGACAGACGTATTGAAAAAACACAAAAGCTTATGAAAGCAGATAAAAAATATCAAGCGGAATATGACTTTTTTCAGCGTGTAAAAGAAACGTTGGACCAAGGAAAATCTGCACGCAGTATTTCCTGCACAGATGAAGAAGCAGAGTTATTGGCATCGGTTTCTTTGCTGACCAATAAACCGGTGATTTATGCTGCCAATATGAGCGAAGACGATTTTAAAAACGGTCTTGAACAAAATAAAGGATTTCAGGAAGTAAAAGCGATTGCACAGGAAGAACATGCAGGCGTATTGCCGATTTGTGCCGAGATAGAGGCGGAAATATCCAACATGGAAGCAGATGAAAAAGAACTGTTTTTGGCGGATATGGGATTGACAGAATCAGGACTTGATCGGTTGATAAAAGAAGGATATTCTTTGCTGGGATTGATTTCTTACTTAACGGCTGGTCCGCAGGAAACTAGAGCATGGACTATAACAAACGGTATGAGAGCCCCGCAGGCAGCAGGTAAAATTCATACAGACTTTGAACGTGGATTTATCCGCGCGGAAGTGGTTGCATACGATGATTTGATTGACTGCGGTTCTATGACGGCGGCAAAAGAAAAAGGACTTGTACGTTCGGAAGGCAAAGAATACGTGGTAAAAGACGGAGACGTTATTTTATTCCGTTTTAATGTTTAAAAACTTGATTGAGAAACAAAACAGCCGGTACTTGAGTACCGGCTGTTTTTTATTTTAACGACAGAGTTAGAGGGGAAAAAGAAATTGATTTGCATGAGGAATTATGATGTTCATTTCAGCAATTTACATGGTTCATTGCCGCTTTTTTAATCATTACGTTACCTCTTATTTATACTATAAACAATTTGTTTCTATTTGTATCATAGTTATTGATTAATTTTTATCATTCTTTATTTATTGAGAAAAAATATGCAACAAAAATGTTAGATGTTGTTTCAATGCCGATTGCTCTTTGCCGGGCAAACTTTATCTCAAAGCTTTACATCACAGGGTTAGCGGTAGAAAGAAATTGATTTGGATGAGGAATCATAACCTTTATGCCATGGTATTCCTCAATTACCACCGGCATATGATAAACTGCTTCAATTAAATCTGCGGTCATCGTTTCAATACCGCCGTAAGAATATATTTCCGTATCCTTAATAAAAAGAAAACGGTCACAGTAGCGCAGCGCTAAATTGATATCATGTATGACAATGGCAACGGAAATTTGATTCTGTTGTGCAATCCGTTTTACCAAAGACAGCATTTCATACTGATTTTTTGGATCCAAAGCAGAAGTAGGCTCATCCAGTAACAATAATTTAGGCTGCTGTGCCAATGCACGGGCGACAATCACTTTTTGAAATTCTCCTCCGCTTAATTCGTCTAAAAAACGCATTTTATAATTTTGCAGTTCCAGTTGTTCAATCACTCGGTCTACAATTTCCTTATCTTGCTTTGTTATATCCCATTTGATGTACGGTTTTCTTCCCAATAAAATTGCATCATATACTGTTATCCTAGATACTTCGTTCTTTTGTGCCACATACGCTATTTTTTTCGCCATTTCGTTTAAATGGATATCCAGAATATTACTGTTTTCTATCATAACAGCGCCTTTATGTACCGGATTGATACGGTTCAGACATTTAATCAGTGTGCTTTTTCCCGCTCCGTTTACACCCAATATAGCAGTACAGTGTCCTTGGTTCATATCAAAAGAGATATTATGTAAAATTTTTTTGGAACGATATCCAAATTCAATATCTTTGATTTCTATCATGCTTTTCCCACTCCTTTAAATAATAAATAGAGGAATAACGGTGCTCCCAGGAAAGAAGTGATCGCGCCGATAGGCAAGATAACTGGTGCAACGATCAACCGCGCAAAGGTATCTGCCGTTAATAACAATACAGCTCCCGTTAATGCAGAAGTCGGCAGCAAAAAACGATAGTCATTGCCTATGAATCTGCGCATGATATGAGGAGCCAATAGCCCTACAAAACTGATAATGCCAACAAACGCTACAACAACAGAAGCAACCAGAGAACAAACTGCCATGCCTACATAAGTTACAACAGATACATTTACACCTAAGCTTTTGGCGGTTTGACCTCCGCTTTCAAATGCATTGTAGTTCCAGCGATTCAACATAAAATAAATACATGACGCGGCACTAACACAGACAATGATAAGAATTTCTGTCCAATTGGTCCGTCCCAAATCGCCAAATGTCCAAAAGACCACGGCTGCAACTTGCACATCGTCAGCAAAATATTGGATCAGCGTAGAGCCTCCGCTAAACAATGCGCTCAAAGCAACTCCGGCTAAAATCATGGATTGAGGAGAAATTTTTTTAAAGCGGGAAAGTCCCAATATAATCATGGTAGTAACAGCGCCGCCGATAAACGCACACAAAGTTACTAAGTAAGGGTTGCTGATATTTACTGCATTTGCGGCTGAAGCTGAATTTTGTGCGCCGGCGCCAAAACAAATGATAGCGACAGTCGCGCCAAATGCCGCGCCTTGCGATACACCAAGGGTAGAAGCGTCTGCCAATGGATTTCGCAATACGCTTTGCATAACGCAGCCTACCATACCAAGCGCCATGCCTGCAATCAAAGCAGTTACAACACGGGGCAAACGTATACCAAAGATAATGGAGTTTGTTTGTTTGGTGCCGGCGCCAAAGATGGTTTTCATGACGTCCCAAACGGAAATGCCTGAGGAGCCTGCATGAACTGCAAATATGGCAACAGCTAACAGAACAATACTTAAGATAACAATTACAATGATTTTATAGTAGATATATTGCTGGTATGTTTTTTGTTTTTTCTCTTTTTTGAGTTGTTTTTCTATTACTGTGCTATTGTTTTTCAATTTTCAGCTCCCCTAACCCCAATTGAGCATCTATTAAGTCTTGATAGTAATGCTCCGCTTTATTTCCCAGCATGGCTACAAAAATTTCATTTGCTTTTGCCGTAATATCAATATCCTGAAATTGCTCCGGATAAATAATAGTGCCTGCATAGTAGGCATCCAAAAGTGCCAATTCAATATTTACTGAATAGTAGTTATACGCTATTTGCGTATAAACATTTCCTTCTTGCACTGCTTTCAGAGAATGATAAAAATCAGGATTGTCCTGATAATCATCACGTACCAATTGTAAATTGGAAGGATCCAGAAAAATTATATCAGGATTCCATTTTAGAAGCTGTTCTTTATCTACAATAAAAGAACCCGATTGGTTTGTTTCATCCGCTGCATTATTTGCATGGATAGCATCAAACGGAGGGTAATTTGCATAGGTTCCTTCTATACCGTGTCCTCCTTTAAAGGAGACTGCGCCGCTATAAACGATAGGTTTTTGCTCTTGAGGAATTTCCTTTGTCCTGTTATCTAAATCTTCTTGAATGTTTTGTATAAATGCGGTGACTTCTGCGCAGCGGTTTTCTTTGCCCAGCACGGTGCCGATCAGTTCTAAAGATTGATACATGGTTGGATCAAACAGAACATCTGAAGCAACGCATATGACCGGAATACCTGTTTTGGCTTGTAAGTCGTCTGCTGCATCCTGTGTATAAGATGCGATAATTACATCAGGGTTTACAGTAATAATTTCTTCTTCATATGGAATGTCGTTATTATTACCGCCTTGACCGATAATTGGCAATGTTTGAAATTGTTCATAGTTTAAATAGTTATAAGGTTTGGTTAAGGTTTGTGTATGTTCGGCTACCTCTACGCCCGCAACTTTGTCTTCCGCCTGCAAGTAACACACCATGCGCAGAGCACTTGCTCCCAGACAAATTGTGCTGTTGATTTCTTGGGGCAATGGAACTGTTCTGCCATATATATCTGTGACACTGGCAGGCAGGTCAGAATCAGATATGCCTGAAGTTGCAGGCGCATTTGGCTGTACACTATGTTCAGAGCCGCAGGCGGTAAGTATCATAATCAGGATCACCGTAACAGCCAATGTGAAAGCTGTTAGTTTTATTCTTGTATGTTTCATATTTTTCTCCTCATTTCACTTACCAGCCTATTTTATATTCGTGAAAGCAGTCCAAACACACTTTTTTTCCGTTTTCCAGTCGAATTTTATGTTCCGGTGCGCCTTCTCCGCATACTTCACAGGTAATGGTTGTAAATAATCTTGCTTTTTCGGGAAGAGAAAAAGTGGGTTCAGAAAAAGTGAATATTTCCTCAGCAGGTCCGTTTAGAAAAAAGTCTTGTGTTTCCTCACGGCTCATATCTGCTGGCAGGGGTTTTAGACACATACGAATTTTTTGTCCGTTTTTACGGTTAAAAAAGGAAAATGCCATTTTTCCCGTATCTCGAAATTTTAAATTTCCTTTACCTGCAGTGCAGCTCAAAATAGCTTGTATTCCGTCTACGCCGCACGCATCATTTTCTGTTACGCAAACAATATCTTCATCTTCACTAAAAGAGAGATTTAGTCTTTTAATAGCTTCGGTTGCTGCACGTACGCCAATAGAAAGTCCCGGACATACATGTCCATGAAATGCAATTGCTTTTTCCCATAATTCTTGATTCATAATCATTCCTTCTTTCAAAATTTATACTTGCAGATTTATTGTACGTTCCAGTACATGGCAAAAATAGGCACTTGATATGTCTGATGAACCATCCCATCTTTTGTATAAGCAGATGTCAGATGGGTTAACTGCTCTTTTATCTCAGGCGTCAGAGGTGTCAATTTTTCAATCTCTTCAAACAGTAATGTCAATTCCACGTCTATTGGACGCTGCGTATTCCGTTTTTGATCAAAATATGTAATTTGGGGCCGTTTGCCTTGCTTCCATAAGTCGCTGAATAATTTATCAGCGCTATAAGAATCCGAAAAACTTTGATTTCTGAGATGCAGCTTTTGTTTGGCGGCAATCAGTAAAGGGGGTTCCATATAAATATGACGTACCAGCATGCACGACTTTTTACTGCACGCCTGCATTTTCATAAGTGTTTCCGTATTATAAATTGCAGGTGTCATATGGGCAAACACAAAATCGAATTGTTTTTGATAATGCCTTTCTTTTATGGTTACGGTATCCCAATCTTCGCAAATAAAGGATATATTGCTTCTATTCATGCAAGCCGCTCTTTTTTTGGCGTAATCAATCATCTGTGGAGAAAGATCCGTACCAAGTACGCTGCGACATATTTGTGAAAACGCAATTGCATACCGACCGGCACCGCAGCCGATATCCATAACAGAACTGTCTTGCGTGATCAACTTTAAATTTTTGATTAAAGTAAGACAGTCATCTTTTCCTGCTTTTGGAATTTCAAAGGAATCAAAAGTTGGGGCTAATATATCCCATTTGTCAGCGTTACGGACAGTCACGTTAGCTTCTCCTTTCTATACTTTTATTTAAAATTTATGCTAATTATAAATTTATTTGTATTTATTTCATAATATTTATTGCCTAATTTTTCTCAAATTTAGTTAAATGAGAAAAATTAGGCAGGTAAGTTTAGAAATATGCATTATCAGTACATGAACAAAGTTTGAGTCATAGAAAATGCTTGATACACCATGATGAAGTATACGTTGACCAATTGCACGAATAGGAGATGCTCTTCAGAAATTTGGGACAACTATTTACATTAGTACTGCGGCAAAAGAAACAGATTGATATGCCAAAACATAAAAATAACCATAAGGGAAACAGGTGTGCATTTACATCGGTTTCCCTTATGGTTACAAAGTGATTTTTGTACTATGCTATTTTTCATGCTTACAAAATTTTAAAGTTAACAGATATGGACATTTTTCTGTTCTATTACCAACATGGCTTTCACATAATACTTTTCAGTGGCTGGATAAGTTTTATCAGTCGGTTTGGTGTGTTTCTTCCTTATTTTTTGCTTGACCGGCAGTTCCTTCTACCATACCCTCGCGTTTTAATACAGCAACAATGGTTTTGAGAAAACATTTAAGATCAAAAGAAAAGCTCATCCGCTGCACATATTCTCCGTCCAAACGGGCTTTTTCTTTCCAAGAGACCTCATCTCTGCCGTTGATTTGAGCCCATCCGGTAAGTCCCGGCCGAATGTTGTTGGCACCATAGAGGTCTCGTTCAGCAATTAATTTTTCTTCACGAGGTATTACCGGACGAGGACCAATCAGACTCATTTGTCCGGATAAAATATTCCAAATTTGGGGCAGTTCATCCAAAGAGGTTTTTCTTAAGAATTTTCCTACTCTTGTAATATATTGTTCCGGATTTTCCAGCATACAGGTGGGAATCTCTTTTGGAGTATCCACTTTCATTGTGCGGAATTTCAAAATATGAAATAATTTTTTATCTTTACCTACTCTTTCCTGACGGAAAAAGACCGGACCTTTGGAATCCAGTTTTACAACAATAATTAAAACAATAAATATAGGCAGAAATATAATACTGCATATCAAAGAAATGCAAAAATCACACAAACGCTTGAAGAACCTGATATACACTAAAAGTTCCTCCAATCATAGTTTTCCTCATTGCATTTTGCATAACTGCAGCACGCAATTACGGAAAAAACTTCTCAAAAGAAAAGCTTTGTTTGTTTTTTGTTTTTTCGTCTTTTTTTGCTTTTAATTGAACCTTTATTATCATATTTGACACTGTTAGACATTATACCTTACTCACTGGTAAAAGTCAAATAATACAACATTTTTTAGTTTCCTATGCAATGCTTCTTCTGCTGATAAGAAAGTGTTTCATCCATTATTTTGAATAAAACGAATACAATTATACCTTTATAAAAATATCAGTTTTAATGGTGTGGTAATAATAGACGTCATTTGACAAATGTTAATAATATGTTGTAAATACCGAATACTATTGACAGATTTGCAGAAACATAGTAAATTGAAAGCATACTGAATTAGTATACAAAAAAATTAAACAATCGGAGCGTGTTTTATGAAAATTTTAATCCAATTGGCTATTATATTCAGCGTTTGTCTTGCAGCAGAATGTATTGCGGCAGTGCTTCCATTTACATTTCCTTCCGGTGTTATTGGTATGATACTGTTATTTTTACTTTTGCTGCTTAAATTTATAAAAAGACGTCATATAGAAGATGTTTCACAGTTTGTATTAAAAAATATTTCGTTTTTCTATATTCCCACAGCAGTAAGCATTATGGAAAGTGTAGGTTATTTGCAGGGATATATGTGGCAATTTGCACTTATCTGTATTGTTTCCGCTTTGCTTACCTTTTTGGCAACTGCATATACCGTTATAGGAGTTATGAAGCTTCAGGAAAAAATTACGGCAAAGAAAGGAGATAAAAATGAATAATGTTTTGAATAATTTACAGGCTATTTTAAGCAATGGTTTATTTGGAATTACGTTAACAATTGTATGTTATTTAATTGGTTTATGGCTGAACCGTAAATTTAAAACTCCAATCTTGAATCCGTTATTAATTGCAGTGGTTTTGATTATTCCAATTTTATATTTTTGCAGAATACCATTTGATGCATATAATGAAGGAGGAAGCATCATCACAGTATTTTTAGTGCCTGTTACTACTATTTTAGGATACAGCATTTATTTACAGCTTGAGACATTAAAAAAATATTGGCTGCCAATTTTAACGGGCTGTTTGGTAAGCTGTGGTGTTTCTATCGGCAGTACCATTGCTTTATGCAAAGTATTTGGTTTAGATGAAACTTTAACAGGTTCTCTTGTTCCTCATACGGTAACAACGCCGATTGCCGTTGGAGTCAGTGAAAAATTAGGCGGAATTACAGGTATTACGGTAGCCGGTGTTATTTTCACAGGTGTGATTGGAGCGGTGCTTGCTCCGCTGCTGGTAAAATTGTTCCGTATGAAGAATCCGGTAGGTGTTGGCGTAGGCTTGGGCTGCAGCAGTACAGCAATCGGAACGGCGAGGGCAATGGAATTGGGAGAAATACAAGGCGCAATGAGCAGTATGGCTTTGGGAGTAGCAGGTATGATGACAGTTGTGATCTCTATGTTTTTATAGAAATGAATCGCATAGTTGACTGTAATGATAATATCAGGTATAATGAAAAAAATCTTATAAAAACTGCCACCGGGTAGTGTGAAATCTATAGCATTCACTTACACATCGTTAGGTCTTTGAAGATGTGTTATGTGGATGCTTATTTTTTGAAAGGATATGTGATATCAAATGCGAAACCCTTTCCAAAATTTTAAGAAATATGAATGGGTGATTTGGATTTTATCTGTGCTCATTGTGGCGGTATCCAATGTACTGACAGGAGAAGTACAAATATTTACGCTTTGCGCCACAGTAATTGGAGTAACCGCTCTTATTTTTGTGGCAAAAGGAGACGTATGGGGACAAATACTCACAGTGGTATTCAGTATTTTGTATGCTATTTCTTCTTTGCAATTTCGATATTACGGAGAAATGATTACGTATCTGGGGATGACAGCGCCTATTGCCGTCCTTTCCATTGTTTCTTGGATTCGTCACCCGTACCAAAAAGGAGGCAGTGAGGTAAAAATACATAAGCTGTCTAAATTACAAACCTGGGTCATGTGGATTTTGACAATTGTTACTACAATTGGCTTCTTCTTTATTCTTCGGGCACTTGATACCCCGAATTTGGCAGTAAGCACAATTTCCATTGCTACCAGTTTTCTGGCATCATACTTAATGTTATTTCGCAATTCCTATTATGCATTGGCATATGCGGCCAATGATATTGTTTTAATTATATTATGGATATTGGCGTCATTGGAAGAAATTTCTTACGTACCGATGATTGTATGTTTTAGTATATTTTTATTCAATGATATATATGGTTTTTTCAGCTGGAAATTAAGAGAAAAAAAGCAGAAACAGCCTAATATATAAAAGAGAGGCAGGAATTTCCTGCCTCTCTTTTGTTGTGTATATTTTAAATAAATATTAGTTATTCGTCCAGCTTCAAGACACTCATGAACGCATCCTGCGGAACTTCTACGGTTCCTAATTGACGCATACGTTTTTTACCTTCTTTTTGTTTTTCCAGCAGCTTGCGTTTACGGGTAATGTCACCGCCGTAACATTTGGCGAGCACATCTTTTCTCACTGCTTTTACTGTTTCACGCGCAATAATTTTACCGCCGATACATGCTTGTATTGGAACTTCAAATAGTTGACGCGGAATTTTTTGCTGAAGTTTCTCCGCCATTTTTCTGCCGCGTGCATATGCTTTATCTTTATGAATAATAAAGCTTAATGCGTCAACCACTTCTCCGTTGAGCATCATATCCAGTTTTACCAAGTCGCTTTTTGCATATCCAATCATTTCATAGTCAAACGAAGCATATCCGCGTGTACGGGATTTTAACGCATCAAAAAAGTCATATATAATTTCATTTAAAGGCAATTCATAATGAATATCTACACGGTCAGTATCCAAGTATTTCATATCTTTGAATATACCGCGGCGTTCCTGACAAAGTTCCATAATATTGCCGACATATTCGCTGGGAGTATAAATATGAGCGCTGGTCATAGGCTCCTCTGCCTGCGCAATCAATACGGAATCGGGATAGTTGGTTGGATTATCTACCATAATCACTTCGCCGTTTGTTTTTGTAATACGGTATATAACGCTTGGCGCTGTTGTAATAATATCTAAATTATATTCTCTTTCCAATCGTTCCTGTATGATTTCCATGTGAAGCAATCCTAAAAAACCACAACGGTAACCAAAGCCGAGCGCAATAGAGGTTTCAGGTTCATAAGTGAGGGCCGCGTCATTCAACTGCAGCTTCTCCAGCGCATCTCTCAAATCAGAGTAATGAGCGCCGTCTGCCGGATAGATACCGCTGAATACCATTGGCTGTATGGTTCTGTAACCCGGCAAGGGTTCTGCCGCAGGACGGTTTTGCAAGGTAATGGTATCACCTACGTGAGCATCCTGAACAGATTTAATGGAAGCTGCAATATAACCCACTTCACCTGCTGATAATACATCGGCTGATTCGGTTCCGCCTCCGGCCCGCATATAGCCGCACTCTACAACGGTAAAAGCAGCTCCGGTCGCCATCATGCGGATCACATCTCCGGGACGCACCTGTCCTTCCTTAATACGGACATAAACAATAACGCCTTTATATGCATCGTAGTAAGAATCAAAAATAAGCGCCTGCAACGGTTGTTCCGGGTCGCCGTTTGGAGGTGGGATTTGCTTTACAATTTGTTCCATAACCTGGTCAATGTTAAGACCTGTTTTGGCTGAAATACGCGGGGCATCTTCAGCAGGAATTCCAATGACATCTTCAATCTCTTTACAAACACGGTCAGGATCGGCGCTGGGTAAATCCACTTTGTTGATAACAGGTACAATTTCCAACCCTCCGTCAACCGCCATGTAGGTATTTGCAAGTGTTTGTGCCTCTATACCTTGAGAAGCATCGACTACTAAAATAGCGCCTTCACAAGCAGCCAAAGAGCGGGAAACTTCATAGGTAAAGTCCACGTGACCGGGAGTATCTATTAAATTAAAAATATAATCTTGGTTATCTTTTGCGTGATATACTAACGTAACAGCATGTGCTTTAATGGTGATGCCGCGTTCCCGTTCCAAATCCATATTGTCCAACAGTTGATTTTCCATATCCCGCAGAGCTACGGCTTTGGTTTGTTCCAGTATGCGGTCTGCCAAAGTGCTTTTGCCGTGGTCGATATGCGCAATGATGCTGAAATTTCGTATTCTATCTTGTGGCACTGACAAATCAATCACCTATGCTTCTTTTGAAATTTAAATTAATTTATTATAACATAAAAGAAATTGCTTTACAATTTCTACTCTATAAATGTTCGATTAACAGCCAAAATTTTAATTTTGATGCTGTTTTA
The DNA here is from genome assembly GCA_944384835.1 of uncultured Clostridia bacterium. Taxonomy (GTDB): domain Bacteria; phylum Bacillota; class Clostridia; order Oscillospirales; family Acutalibacteraceae; genus UMGS1071. The sequence goes on from CALWUU010000007.1 coordinate 38,885, forward strand.
CAGTACACATATATTTTGGGATTGTTTTATCAGTACAGTCATACGGTTTCATATTGCCGAAAGATTTTCCTGTTTCCATTTTGCAGTTGACAATTAAAAAAAAGTATGGTACATTATTGACAAGTTAAAAGGGAGTAGCTGGCAGAGATATCTGTGATACAGTGCGACATTCCGGCTTTTTTTAAAAGCTCGCTTGTATCTGAAATAGCAAGACTTTTATTACGGTTTTAGAGCCGTAATAAAAGTCTTTTTTTATTTCAGCTTAGCTGATTCCAAGTATGTAATGTTAGGAGGAATATCCATGAAACGCTTTTTTCAGCAGACGACTGAAGAAGTTCTTTCCAATTTAGGTACTACAACCAGTGGTTTGAATGATGCCAAAGTAGAGGAACAGCGCGCGACTTATGGACGAAATGAACTGGAAGAAAAAAAATCTAAAAATATCTTTCAAGTATTTTTTATGCAATTTTTAGATTTACTGGTCATTATTTTAATTGCAGCGGCGCTTATTTCTCTGGCAACAGGAAACTATGAGAGCACCATCGTTATTTTGGTAGTTATTATCCTGAATGCTATTTTAGGTACCGTACAGCATTTTAAGGCAGAAAAATCGCTGCAAAGCTTAAAGGCATTGTCCTCGCCTGTTGCAAAAGTAATACGCAATGGACAAAAGATAGAGATTGATGCCAAAGATATTGTAGTAGGCGACATCATTGCTTTGGAAGCCGGAGACATGATTCCGGCTGACGGAAGATTGATTGAAAACTATTCGTTACAGGTAAATGAAAGTGCGCTGACAGGGGAATCGGAAGCGGTTCACAAACACTGTGAGGCAATTGATAAGGAAGAACTGGCGCTTGGAGATCAAGTAAACATGGTGTTTTCCGGTTCTATGGTAACGTATGGCCGTGCTTTGGTAGCTGTTACAGGTACGGGTATGAATACGGAAATTGGTAAAATTGCCAAGCTGATGAACGATACAAAAGAACGTAAGACTCCGCTTCAAGTAAGTCTTGATAACTTTAGTAAAAAGTTATCCTTGATTATTATGATAATTTGTTTTATCGTATTTGGTCTTACGTTGTATCACGAATTACCGGGAAATGAATTATTCTCAGCTATTATGGATTCGCTCATGTTTGCGGTAGCCTTGGCGGTAGCTGCGATTCCGGAAGCGCTGTCTTCTATTGTTACTATTTCTTTGGCAATTGGCACATCAAGAATGGCTAAACAAAACGCAATTATTAAAAACTTGCGTGCGGTAGAAGGACTGGGATGTGTATCCATTATTTGTTCTGATAAAACAGGTACGTTAACACAGAATAAAATGACGGTAACAGATTATTTTTGTTATGGGGACGGCAGTAAAGACAGATTATTTTTAACTTCTATATTATGTAATGATACTACTGTCACAGATGGCAAGACATTGGGGGATCCAACCGAGACCAGTTTGGTGGATTACTATATGAAGCATAACGGGGATTATTACGACAAACTGGCGCAATACCCGCGTTTGGCAGAAATTCCGTTTGATTCCGACCGTAAATTGATGAGTACCCTTCACCGTATTGATGATAAATTGTATTTGGTGACAAAAGGTGCCGTAGATGTATTGCTGGACCGAGTAACAAATATATTGGATGACGGCGTGACACGCCCAATTACAGAAGAAGACAAATTAAGAATCCAAAACGAAAATCAGAATATGTCTGAGAATGGTCTTCGCGTATTGGCTTTTGCCCAAAAAGTAGAAGACGATGAAAAAATCGATTTGCATGATGAACAAGGATATACATTTATCGGGCTGATTTGTATGATTGACCCTCCAAGAGAAGAATCTGCTCAAGCGGTACAAAACTGTATTCGCGCAGGTATCAAGCCGATTATGATTACAGGAGACCATAAAGTAACGGCTTCCGCAATTGCGAAACAAATCGGTATTTTCAAAGATGGCGATTTGGTCATGATTGGTACAGAACTGGATAAAATTTCAGACGAGGAATTATCCGAATTGCTGCCAAAAATTTCTGTATATGCCCGTGTATCTCCGGAACACAAAATTCGCATTGTTGATTTATGGCAGAAGAAAGGTCAAATTGTAGCTATGACAGGCGATGGCGTAAACGACGCGCCTGCCTTGAAAAAGGCGGACATTGGTATTGCTATGGGTATTACAGGTACAGCAGTATCCAAAGATGCTTCTTCGATGATTTTGACCGATGATAACTTTGCAACCATTGTCAAAGCAGTAACAAACGGTAGAAATATTTATAATAACATTAAGAACTCTATCCAATTTTTGTTGTCAGGCAATACTGCCGGTATTTTGGTTGTATTGTTTACTTCTATTTTTGGATTACCGGTTCCGTTTACAGCGGTACATTTGCTGTTTATTAACTTACTTACGGACAGCTTGCCCGCTTTGGCAATCAGTATGGAAAAATCCTCAAAGGATTTACTAAATGAAAAACCTCGCAGCAGTAAAGAATCTATTTTAACAAAGGATTTTTTAATTACGACAGGTTATCAAGGTGTCTTGCTTGCGATTGCAACAGTAGGAGCTTTCTTTATTGGCTTGCAAACAGACGCAATGACAGCAAGTACCATGGCATTTGCTACCCTATGTTTAGGTCGTCTGTTCCATGGCTTTAACTCCAGAGCAAAAAGTTCTATTTTCAAATTGGGCATTCATACCAATTTATATACGGTAGGCGCATTTGTAATTGGCGTTGGTTTATTAAGCTGCGCACTGTTTATTCCGGGCGTTCAAGGTATATTTGATGTATCTCCGCTCAATGGTATGCAGATTGGCGCAATTGCAGGCTTGGCTTTTGCACCGACCGTTGTCATTCAAATCGTTAAAGTAATTATAGACGCTGTTACAGCGAAAAAGCAGAAATCATAACTATGTTCTGACAGAATTATTTTAAGATAACAAAAACTCTCCGGCTTTATAAAAGTCCGGAGAGTTTTTGTTTTTACATGATCGTAAGAAACATTGTATTCTTACTGATATGTATTTGTGGTGCTGTATTTTTAGCAAATTATGGCTTACACATCATTATATGTAAACTTACAATAAAATATGATATGATTAATAAAATGATATCAGGAGGAGCAGCATGGAACCGATAGGTCTTTATATACACGTACCGTTTTGTACGCAAAAATGTCCGTATTGCGATTTCTATTCACTCACGAATACAAAACAAATGGATGATTATACCAATTGTATTATTAATAAATTATATACATATAGAAAAAATCTAAATAGAACCGCGGATACGCTTTATTTTGGAGGCGGAACCCCCAGCACATTAGGTGCAGCCCGTTTGGGCGTTATTATAGATACGGCAAAGAACTGCTTTGGATTGGAACAAGCAGAAATTACAGTAGAAGTGAATCCGTCGGGACAGTTGGAAGCATTCTTCGATTCGCTGGCACAAAAAGGAGTGAATCGCGTATCAGTTGGAATGCAGTCCTCACACGCGGAAGAACTGAGTTTATTGGGAAGAACGCATACCGCAAAGCAAGCTGAGATGGCGGTTGCGGCTGCCCATAGAGCCGGAATTACAAATGTATCTATGGATTTGATGGTCGGAATTCAAAAACAGACAGAGCAAAGTTTAAAAGAATCCATCGCGTTTTGCCACGATGCAGGCGCAAGTCATATTTCAGCCTATTTACTAAAAGTGGAGCCAAATACTCCATATGGTCAGTATCAAAATACGCTGATCCTGCCGGATGATGATCAAATGAGCGATTTTTATTTGTTTATGGTAGATGAATTGGAGTACAGAGGATATTATCAATATGAAATTTCTAATTTTGCACAGAAGGATGCAAACGGAATATTACAAGTCAGCAAGCATAATACAAAATATTGGCAGGGGAAGGAGTACTTAGGCTTAGGACCGTCTGCTCATTCTTTCCTTAACGGAGAGAGATTCTATTATGACAGGAATCTAAGCTCATTTTTGGAAGGAAATCAGCCGATTATGGATGGACAAGGAGGGAATCAAGAAGAATTTGCAATGCTGGCGTTACGATTGACAGATGGTTTGACCAATGAAATTTGGCAAAAGAAATTTCAAAAACCGCTGCCTCAGTCCTATGTAAAAAAAGCACAACTGTATGAAGCTTCCGGTTTGGTTCGTATGAAAGAGAACGGCTTTGCACTGACTCCAAAAGGTTTTCTGGTATCCAATCAGCTTATTTTATCTATTATAGAGTAACATTAAGAGGGACGGATTCATTATTTTTGTTTTGCGCAATATGGATTGGAACATGGAACAATATAAAAATAAATAGATTTCGAGTACAGCTCGTAATGACTGTTTCGATACGCTTCTATATCATAAATATTCATTTTTTGGAGAAAGTAACATGATTTTGAGAACAGATGCACGTGTATGCTGCTGTTCATAGGATATGTTCCGGTATCTCATTGAGAGGTAAAAACAGGATGTGGCGCTGCTTTTGTTTTCGTGTCGAAAATAGGGATAAACCGACATCTATATGTAGTGCTGAAAAAAGGTATATATACAAGTAGTTGCTATGCAGCATTTGGTTTGTAGAACATATAAAATTTCAATTATTTTTGCATAAAATAATTGTGAAATTTTTATCATGGTATTTATAAAATATCATTGTGTAAGCTCTATGAACTGTTGTATAATAAAGAGCATATGAAAATTAGATGATAGAAATGAAATAGATGAAACGGAGAAAAATGACATGGTTTTTAGCAGTTTAAACTTCATGTTTGTATTTCTCCCTATTGTTTTTGGTATTTACTTTATCTCGCCCAGAAAAATAAGAAATTTTATTTTATTTATTGCGAGCTTAGTATTTTACGCGTGGGGAGAACCATTCTATGTAATCTTGATGTTATTTTCTACAATTTTAAATTTTGTGTATGGTGCCTTAGTACAAAAATATAAAGGAAAAACATCTGCAAAATGGATTTTAGCCAGTTCGGTTGTATTAAATTTAGGCATTCTCGGTTTTTTTAAATATACCGACTTTTTTATCGGCAATATCAATGCCTTGTTCGGAACAACTATTCCGTTAATTAATTTAACGCTGCCTATTGGCATTTCATTTTATACGTTCCAAATGATGTCCTATGTCATTGATGTGTACCGCGGTGACGCGGATGCTCAAAAAAACTTTGTGTCCTTTGGCGCATATGTTGCATTGTTTCCTCAGTTGGTTGCAGGTCCCATTGTACGGTATACTACCATTGCGGATCAACTGGAAAATCGCCGTGAAAATACGGATATGTTTGCTTATGGAATCAAACGGTTCGTGACGGGTTTGGCAAAAAAGGTTTTGCTGGCCAATACCATTGGTCAGGTTTGGACGCAGCTTTCAGCTATGGACGTTTCCAGCATGAGTGTAGTTGGAACCTGGGTTGGCGCTTTGGCATTTACATTCCAAATTTACTTCGATTTTTCAGCTTATTCTGATATGGCCATTGGTCTTGGACAAATGCTTGGCTTTAAATTTCTTGAAAACTTTGATTATCCCTATATCTCCAAAAGCATCACGGAGTTTTGGCGCAGATGGCATATCTCACTGGGTACTTGGTTCAGGGAATATGTGTATATTCCCCTTGGCGGAAACAGAAAAGGTCTGGTACGCCAAATTTTTAATTTGCTTATCGTTTGGTTTTGTACGGGTTTCTGGCATGGCGCCAGTTGGAATTTTATTATTTGGGGCGGATATTATGGTATTCTCCTGATTATAGAAAAACTGTTCCTGTTAAAGGTTCTGAAGAAAATTCCTGCGTTTTTCTCCCATGTTTATACTTTATTTTTTGTTGTAATCGGTTGGGTTATTTTTGGTTTTGACGATATGTCAAAAGGCTGGGAGTATTTAAAAGGCATGTTTGGCTTTGGCGGCTTGCAGCTGGTGGATAATACGTCATTATATTTGCTGTTGTCCAACCTTGTGTTGATTCTTATTTTAATTGCCGCAAGTACACCGCTGCCTGCAAAATTAGGAAGAAAAATTATGTCTTTGGTACAAACCAAAACATGGGCTGCTATGATCATTGAGAATGCTTTTGTAATAGCAATATTTGTGGTTTCAGTTGCATTTTTGGTCAACAGCACATACAACCCATTCTTGTATTTTAGATTCTAGGAGGTGATTGTATGAAAATACGTGCAAGAGTAATGACGATCATATTTGTACTTATTGTAGCTGCAATCGCCATCGTAAATGCGGCAATGCCGAAAAAGGATTTTTCTGAAAACGAGAACCGTGTACTGGCAGAGTTTCCTGAATTAACATGGGAAAGTTTATTTGTGGGAACTCCTACGGTAGATGAAACAGGTCGGGAAACAAAGCAAATTTGGACTACGGATTTTGAAACCTACATCTCTGACCATTTTATGTTCCGTGACCAATGGGTGGGACTAAAATCTTTAGTGGAACTGGCAGCGCAGAAAAAGGATTCCGGCGGAGTATATTTCGCTAAAGACGGATATCTGATTGAACAGTTCTGGTCTTATGATAATGGCAGATTTCAAGGAAATTTAACAGCAGCAAAAGAATTTTCACAAATGGTGCAGGACAGATTTGGCATAGAAGTAAAAGCTATGATTGTTTCCACTGCCAATGATATTTTAAAAGATAAACTTCCGTTGTTCGCTCCAGAAGTAGATCAGCAAGAGCTAATCGAACAAATGAAGGAAGCCTTGCCCGGCTTTATAGATGTAACAGATGCGCTCAATGCGCATAAAGAGGAAGGTGTTTTTTATAAAACGGACCACCACTGGACATCACTGGGAGTATATTATGCTTATCAGGAGTTCTGTAAAGCAATGGGAATTGAGCAAAAACCGTTGTCCTGGTATCGGTCTGAGGTGCTTAGTGACCAATTTTTAGGAACGACGTATTCAAAGGCAAATCTCTATACGGTACAGCCTGAAACCATTATGTATTATAAGAATCCAAATGAATATCCTGTGGAAGTAGAGTATCGTGCAGGAGATAAAGTAACAGAGACTTCCAATTCTTTGATTGAAGAGAAATATTTAAGCGAGAAAGATAAATATTCGGCTTTCTTAAACGGAAATCAAGCCATCACAAAAATTACCACAAGTAATAAAAACGGAAAGAAACTGCTGATTATTAAGGACTCCTATGGAAACAGCTTTGCACCATTTGCGGTAAATGATTATGAAGAGGTACATATGATTGATTTGCGCGCATATAGACAAAGTACTTTGGACTATATGGAGCAAAACGGCATTACAGACGTATTGATGCTTTATAATGTACAAAACTTTACGGAAGACTCCAATGTTTATCAGCTAACCAAATAAGAATAAAAAAAGCTGCTTTATAAAGCAGCTTTTTTTATTCACCCGTTTTTCCTTAAAAATTTATAAGAGAATTTATGTATGGTTGACTTCATATCAAAATTGCGTATATAGTATACATAAGATATACATTTAATATAGCACATGAAAAAATATAGAGAATAAAGCGGACGGATACAAATATCCTAGTGTAACAATTCAATATCGAACAGAAGCTTGAAAATACAAAAATGGATCTTGTGTTTTATAGTATCAGTATATGGAATGATTTATTCTGTATTATTTAATTGGATGGAACTTAAGAGATGGTGCATAGCCGGAAAAGGAGAGAAGTATGGCAATTCGAGAATTAAGATATAACGATGACCCTATTTTAAGAAAATCTTGCAGAGAAGTAGAAGAGGTCAATGACAGAGTACGGCAATTGCTAGATGATATGATGGATACCTTACACCACACGGAAAGCGGCGCGGCATTGGCAGCAAACCAAATTGGTATTTTAAGAAGGTTGGTTGTGATTGATTATTGCGGTCAGTATTTAAAGCTGGTGAATCCAAAGATCATGGAATCTCAAGGGGAACAAGAATGTATTGAAGGATGTCTCAGTTTTCCAAATAGAGTGGCAAAAACCATTCGGCCTCAAACAGTTACGGTGAGGGCATTGGATGAATACGGAGAAGAGATTACAATTACAGGAGAAGGAGAAATGGCAAAGTGTTTATGCCATGAGCTGGATCATTTAGACGGAAAAGTATTTCTGGATCAAGCAGTAGAAGAATTAGAACTATCTTTATCATAGAGGTCGTTTTTATCCATAGAATCATAAATCGCAAATAAAAAGGGAGACAGATGTATGGCATTTTCTGTCTCCCTTTTTATTTATACTTGTGTAGAATAAAAGTAATATCAATGCGATATTTTTGGCGTACGAAATCTAATAGATGATTGCTTATAAAGATTCCATATTGGAATTTGATACAACCTTTTTGAATACATTTTTTAAATACTTCTATGAACAATTTCAACAGTCGTGATGATATCTCTAATTTTAGTACCGTCAATGGTATACTCCAGCGCTTCATCCGGCGTTTGATATACTTTTTCTGTTTCATCGTGGTAAGACTGCGCTACATAAATACCATCGTCAAAAAGGAAGATACCGTATTCTTTTCCTTTATATTCAAATACAATTTCTCTGCCTCGCAGTAAAGAATCGCGAAAGTCGTCCAAGTCTTCAAATTTTGCAAATTTACCATTGTTCATTTTTATTACACCTTTCAAACTAAAGAATTTATTTTTTTCACTGACCGGACGGCCGGGCCCCAAGGTCGGAGCTCCGTTTTCCTGCCAGATAACATCATGTTCATGCGGATCAAAGTGCTTTTTAGGATTTCCATGGGTTGAGTTATGACGTTCACTGGTTGCTCGTCCATCCTTTCCAATATAGGTAATAAAAGTATCTCCGTTGTCTTTAGTAGTTATTTTGGTTTCTCCCGGTTTGCCGAGAAATCGTTTGTCATCTTCTTTTTTCGGTTTCCATTGTCCGGAAGCTCTGCCCATACCCTTTTCGTTCAGCACATAGCCACACTGTTTTACAATCAAATTACTGTTGCGAGGTATCTTTTTTTCACCGCAAATGTAATCTACCCATTTGGATAAACCGTTTGTTTTGGCATAATCTACGGCAATGATGTTTCCTTCCATTTCTTTAAAAGGATCACCGTAACAAATGACGGTTTCCGGTTTTACCCGTTTTATCATTTCCTGATATCCGTGCATAAACAGCTCTTTTTCAGTACGTACACCCAGTGTGGATACAGCGACAATAGAGCCTGTCTCCAAACCGTCAAAACAAAACCAAAAACTTTGTGGTGTTCCCCAGCAGACCGTCGGTATTACCGTAATGCCCTGAGATTGCAAATATGCGCCAACCCATCTGTTTCTGAATGTATTGTATAGCTGTAAAGCCATAAGCATTTCAGTGTACAGACTGTATTGAGGTGTTAACACCGCCCGATATTGCGCCAATTTTTTCACTCTGGGTTCAGGGTTGTTCCATAACACTTCGAATTTATAATCGTCCAAAAAGAAATGTACGATTGCATGGGTAAATTCTGTTTCTTCCGCTTTCACATGATCATAACCGATGAGCGTTACTGTTTCAACATTTACATGTTGTTTTTTCACAGTAGGAATCTCAAATACGCCTTCTCCTTTCAATTGATTCCTAAGAAACAACGCTTGATTACGAAATGCTTCGCTTGTCAAAAAATCACTCCTTATTTAATAGTAAAGGAAAAAATCCTTCACTATACAGAGAAAAAAGTGATTTATTCGCCTAAATAGGGAAACTTTTTGAAAATTTGTCGGTTTTATTTTGAAAAACAGTAATATCGGACAGTTAAATTGACCATAGTACAATCATAAAGAACAGCGGCTTTGTCATAATAAACTGTTGTTTTTGTGATTGTTCCGATTTTCATTTCACAATGAAATCAGCTGATACATGCGCTTTTCGTCTATTTTTATTTTAATTAATTGTCTATCTCATTGTATACACATAAATCTAAGGGAGAGAAATTTCTGCTCTTTACTTGATTATCAAAATATGTTCTGTATTTTTACAAAATTTTGCATGCAAAAGTTGTTGGAAAATAGGATTCATAATTAATTTACATTTTAAATATTGACTTTATGGGATTGAAATGATACATTATAAGTAAAGATTTAGCACTCAATACATAAGAGTGCTAAAAGAGGTCTGACATAAAGAGGTGAGAGGGTTGGAGCTCAGCGAAAGAAAATTAAAGATTCTGGCGGCAATTGTAAACACATATGTGGAAACAGGAGAGCCGGTAGGCTCTAAATTGCTTGCGCTTGAATTGGGAGTTTCCTCTGCTACCATACGCAATGAAATGGCAAATCTGGTAGAAATGGGATACTTGCAGCAACCACATACTTCCGCCGGACGGATTCCTTCTCAAAAAGGATATCGTATGTATATAGACCATCTTATGCCGGCAGCCGCAATTACGGAAGAAGAACAAAAATATCTGGATGGCATGCTTATGGACAATGCTTATGACCCGGATAAATTGTTAAGCTGCGTATCGCAGCTGCTTGCAAACACTTCCAAATTTGCAGCGGTTTCCACTATGCCTTCAGGCAGCGGAGCGGTAATTAGGGGTGTACAGTTTGTGCAAACCAGCCGCAGAACCGCAATGGTGATTTTAATTACCTCTACCGGTGTTATGAAAACCCGTGTATTTCGCTGTGATTTTGATATTACGGCAGAAATGCTGCGCATCTTTTTCCGTATTTTTAATGAAAAATTTGCTGGGTTGCCTGTGAACGCGGTGACGCCGGCGTTTATTCAATCTGTGGGCGTGTCCTTGGGAGAAATGGCTGTGTTAATGTCTTCTGCGCTGCTGGCTGTTTTAGAGGTTGCCAGAGATTGCATGCACGCTGAAATTAACTTAAAAGGCGAAACAAATTTGCTGTTTTATCCTGAGTTTCAGCTTGGAAATGTACGCCGCATTATGGACTTTTTGGAGAGTGAGCAAGAAGTTTCACGCTTTTTAACAAAAGGACTGGAACAGGAAGAAGGCGCAAACCCAAGAATTTCAAAAGCGCAGGTATTGATTGGAAGCGAAACCAATCGGCCTGAATTAAGTGATTCCAGTTTAATTATTGCACACTATTCCATAGGCGGTGAACATGCAGGTACAATTGGTATTATTGGTCCCACCAGAATGCATTACAGCAAATGGATCGCTCATTTGGAGTATATATCCGATTCCGTTGGAAAAATGCTGACATCCTTGATGAAGGAACAATAATCAGTTACACATGTTTATTACTTTTATCATATAAAATATAAATATCTGAATTCTATCAGAGTAAGGAGGAATCGTTTTGGCGAAAAAAGAGAAAGAAGTCAAAAAAGAAACAGAGCAAACTCCGGAAGTTGAAACGGTCAGTCCAGACCAGTTAAAACAATTGCAAGAATCACTGGAAGCTTTACAAACAGAGCTGGAACAAGTAAAAAAAGCAAAAGAGGAAGAAAAAGACCAGTATATGCGTGTGCTTGCGGAATATGATAATTACCGTAAGCGTACAGACAGAGAAAAAGCAGCCACTTATGATTCTGCTACTGCAGATGCGGTAGCACAGTTTTTACCTGTTGTAGATAATATGGAATTGGCTTTGGCACAAACAGATTGTTCTGTTGAGGATTTGAGAAAAGGTGTACAAATGATTCAGAAAAATCTAAATGACATCTTATCTAAATTGGGTGTTGCCGTTATGGGCACAGTGGGTGAACCGTTTAATCCGGAATATCACCAAGCGGTTTCTCATATTGAAGATGAATCTTTAGGTGAAAATGTAATTGCAACCGTTTATAGAAAAGGTTACCGTATTGGAGACAAAATTGTTCGTCATGCAACGGTAATTGTTGCAAACTAGAACAAAGATTACTTTTATTGCATTTTACTTTGTAAGATATATTTTGGAGGATTGATATTATGGCAAAAACAATTGGCATTGACTTAGGTACTACAAACTCTTGCGTAGCAGTAATTGAAGGCGGCGAACCTGTTGTTATTCCAAACGCAGAAGGCGCAAGAACAACTCCTTCTGTCGTTGCATTTTCTAAAACAGGAGAAAGAATGATTGGCCAAGTTGCAAAACGTCAAGCAATTACAAATCCTGAACGTACAGTGGTATCCATTAAAAGAGAAATGGGTACAAACCATAAAGTGAATATTGACGGAAAAGCTTACACACCACAAGAAATTTCCGCAATGATTCTGCAAAAACTAAAAGCAGATGCAGAAGCTTATTTGGGTGATACCGTTTCCGCGGCTGTTATTACAGTGCCTGCATATTTTACAGACGCACAGCGCCAAGCTACAAAAGACGCAGGTAAAATTGCAGGTTTGGATGTAAAACGTATTATCAACGAGCCAACTGCTGCAGCTCTTTCCTATGGTATTGACAAAGGTGAAGATCAAAAGGTTATGGTTTATGACCTTGGCGGCGGTACCTTCGACGTTTCCATTATTGAAATGGGCGACGGTGTTCAAGAAGTTTTGGCTACCGCAGGTAACAACAAACTTGGTGGCGACGACTTCGATAAACGTATCTGTGATTGGATGATTGAAGAATTCAAAAAAGCAGAAGGCGTTGATTTAAGTGCTGATAAAATGGCAATGCAAAGATTGAGAGAAGCTGCAGAAAAAGCAAAAATTGAGCTTTCCGGTATGACCAATGCAGCAATTAATCTTCCATTTATTACAGCAGACGCTACAGGTCCAAAACACTTGGATTTATCTCTTTCCAGAGCAAAATTCAATGAATTGACAGCTGATTTGGTTGAAGCTACTATGGAACCGGTTCGTCAAGCGCTGAAAGACTCCGGTCTTCAAATCGGCGATTTGAGCAAAGTATTGTTAGTTGGTGGTTCTACCAGAATTCCTGCTGTTCAAGAAGCAGTAAAGAAATTAACCGGAAAAGATCCATTTAAAGGCATTAACCCTGATGAATGCGTTGCTATGGGCGCCGCTTTGCAGGCAGGTGTTCTTGGCGGCGAGGTTCAAGGACTATTGCTGCTGGACGTTGCTCCTCTTTCTTTGGGTGTTGAAACCATGGGCGGTGTTATGACAAAAGTAATTGAACGCAACACAACCATCCCAACTAAGAAAAGCCAAATTTTCTCCACTGCAGCTGACGGTCAAACTTCCGTAGAAGTTAACGTTTTGCAAGGTGAACGCGAATTTGCGCGTGACAACAAACAATTAGGTATCTTTAAACTGGACGGCATTGCTCCTGCTCCTCGCGGAATTCCTCAAATTGAAGTTACCTTTGATATTGACGCAAATGGTATCGTAAATGTATCCGCAAAGGATATGGCTACAGGAAAAGAGCAGAAAATTACAATCTCTTCCAGCACAAATATGAGCAAGGAAGAAGTAGAAAAAGCAGTTCAGGATGCAGAAAAATATGCTGCTGAAGATAAAAAGAAACGTGAAGAGGTTGATGCAAAAAATGAAGCTGAAAACCTATGCTTCTCAGCAGAAAAAGTAATTAAAGATGCCGGCGATAAAATTGACGAGGCAGATAAAAACGATATAAACCAAAAAATTGCCACATTAAGAGAAACCATTTCCGGCGGTAATGTAGAAGCAATAAAATTGGGCACAGAAGATTTGCAAAAAGCAGTTTATGCTGTATCCGAAAAATTGTATAAAAATCAAGCTGGTCAGGCAAATCCGGCAGATAATACAACTCCTCCGGCAGGCGATGCAAATGGCGCTGACGGTCAGGTATATGATGCTGATTTTAAAGATGTAGACAGCGATAAAAAAGACGGTGAAAACAAATAATCACATAAAATCACCTTTGATAATAAACACGCAATTATGCAACGAAACATTGACTTTATACGATTTTTCGACTATGATAAGTAGGTTGTATGTCAAGCGACAAAATTCGACATACAGCTTTTGAATCATAATATTGACAGTATGATGCGCATGTTTGCGCATGTAAACATATATTAGGTCGAGTGAATGGATAGATTCATAAATCGTATTTTCAGGAGTGATGAGTTTGGCTGATAAAAGGGATTATTATGAGGTTATGGGTGTGCCGAAAAACGCCTCTGAGGATGAAATTAAAAAGGCCTACCGTAAATTGGCCAAACAATATCATCCTGACTTAAATCCAAATGATAAAGTGGCGGAAACACGTTTTAAAGAAGTAAATGAAGCATATGAAGTTCTTTCGGACAAAGAAAAACGTGCCCGTTATGATCAGTTTGGCCATGCAGGAGTTGACCCTAATTTTGGCGGCGGTGCAGCAGGAGGAAGCCCGTTCCAAGGTGATTTTGATTTCGGCGATATCTTTAACAGTGTATTTGGGGGCTTTGGAGGATTTGGTGGTCGACAAGCAAATCCAAATGCACCAAGAAGAGGCACTGATACGGAAACAAGTATTTATATTTCTTTCGAAGAAGCTGCAAAAGGCTGTAAACAAACAATTACGTTTCAGCATGTTGAAAATTGTGAAGAGTGCTCCGGTTCCGGCGCGCAAAAGGGAACCAGCGCAACCACTTGCTCCAACTGCGGTGGCAGCGGACAGGTACGCGTGAACCAGCGCACCCCGTTTGGAGTAGTACAAACGGCACGTACCTGCGACAAGTGTCGTGGAAAAGGGAAAATTATTGAGCATCCTTGCAAGGAATGCAATGGTACAGGGCATGTACGTAAAAAGAAAACATTGGAAATTAATATTCCTGCCGGTATTGCCAATGAACAAATGCTGAAGGTTGCCGGTCAAGGTAATGCAGGTACCAATGGCGGTCCTGCCGGTGATCTGTTATTGGTCGTAAATGTTCGTCCTCATCCTATTTTTACAAGAAAAGGAAATGATGTTTGGTGTGAAATTCCGCTGACATTTACTCAAGCCGCATTGGGTGCTGAAATTACGGTTCCTACGTTAGATGGTGATGTCAGTTACTCAGTACACGAAGGTACTCAACCAGGAGATGTCTTTAAATTGAAAGGCAAAGGCATTGAAAAACTTGGCGGCAGGGGAAGAGGCGACCAATTTGTCAAGGTAACCATTGAAGTTCCTAAAAATCTCTCAAAAGAACAAAAAGAAATTTTACAAAGCTTTGATGCAACAGCCAATGAGAAAAATTATGCAAAACGTAAGAGCTTTTTTGATAAAATTAAAGACAAATTTGACTAGAGATTTCATAATATAAGCCTGAATACAAATATAAAAAGAGATGCAGATTATATCTGCATCTCTTTTATTTTTAGATGATGAACGTTTTGTTTCGTTTCACGGTTCTGCAAAGCTATATATAAATATTTAGGAATTAGAACAATAAAATGAAGTATCAGAAAACTCTTTACAAACATTGCATTTTTCTGTATAGTTTAATCATCACTGGATTTAGGAAAGAAGCTGACATATGATGAATGCACAAACAGTAGATAATTATATTATGTTAAACCAAAAATATTTTCCGGGGGATAAAATATTTTTTTTAAAAGAAAAATTATATGCTATGGATGAGCAAAAATTTTCTATGCTTACAGCAATAGAACTCAAAGATCCCGTGGTTATTTTGATCATTTCTATTTTTTTAGGCGGCTTAGGCATTGACAGATTCATGATTGGAGATATTGGCTTGGGAGTTTTAAAGCTGTTGACTTTCGGCGTGTTCGGTATTTTTACAATCATAGATTGGTTTTTAATTTCAGGAAGAACCAAAGAAAAAAACTTTCAGCAAGTCATGATGTTTGCTTATTAAAAGAGCCAAGGCATAAAATGTTGCCTTGGCTTTTTTGTGTCGTTTTCATAGAAGAAAAGAGATGAGTGATAGGTAAAAATCACGAAGAAGATAACGTGGTAATTGTCGTTTTAGAAATTTTTGGTGTAATTACAGATGCAGAAGTATTATCAGGGGAAGGTTTCCATACAATTGTAATTACAATGGTTGCAATAAACATAATTGCAATCAGAATCATAACGAGAATTTGGATTGGTTTTTTATTCATATGTCTCCTCCAACATTGAAATCCTTTTATGATTGTAATTATAATTTATTTTCAATAAATTTTCTGATGAATGCTGTAATGAAAAAAGAACATGCCGCTTTTGCGGTATGTTCTTTTTTGGTATTATAAATTATTCATCAGCACCGCAGCATTTTTTGTATTTTTTCCCGCTGCCGCATGGACATGGATCGTTTCTGCCCACTTTTTCACTTGTTGATTTTGCGGATGCATTTTCTTCCTCTTCGTCAGGATTGCTGATTTTTACAGCTGCTTCTGCACCGGCTTCTATCATTTCTTTTGGTGCTTCCCTTTCATCAATTACTTGAATTTTAGCGGATAATAATAAGCGTGTGGTATCGTCACGGATATTAGCAATCATTTGGTCGAACATGTCATAACCTTCGTTACGATATTCCACAACAGGATCACGCTGTGCATAACCACGCAAATGAATTCCGCGTTTTAGTTGTTCCATTGCATCAATGTGATCCATCCATTGAACGTCTACGCATTTTAACATAACAACACGTTCCAGTTCACGGGTAACTTGTTCACCGAACATTTCTTCGCGGGATGCGCTCAAATCATCTACCTTTTGAACCAGTTCCGCCTTGATGTCATCTTTACTGATTGTTTTCAGCTCATCCTCGCTGTACTGCAAGTCTTCTTCAGTGAGAAGCCAGCCCATATAGTTATCACGCAAGCCAACAATGTTCCATTCTTCACGAGTTTCACTGTCAGGCAGGAAGGCATCGACAGTGTCTTCTACGGACTGAT
This sequence comes from uncultured Clostridia bacterium, assembly GCA_944384835.1. Classification (GTDB taxonomy): domain Bacteria; phylum Bacillota; class Clostridia; order Oscillospirales; family Acutalibacteraceae; genus UMGS1071. The sequence continues at coordinate 55,572 of CALWUU010000007.1, forward strand.
GCATCATCTTTGTGATTTCGTCTTTTACGTTGTCTCCGTCCAGAACTTGGTCACGTTGTTTGTAAATCAATTCACGCTGGCGGTTCATAACATCGTCATATTGCAGCACATTCTTTCTGGTTGCAAAGTTACGTGCTTCTACCTTGCGCTGTGCACCTTCAATGGTGTTGGTAAGCATATTATTTTCAATCGGTGTGTTTTCATCAATATTCAAACGTCCCATAATTGCAGCAATACGTTCACCGCCGAACAAGCGCATGAGGTCGTCTTCCAAAGAAATATAGAAGCGGCTTTCACCCGGGTCACCTTGACGGCCGGCGCGTCCGCGAAGCTGATTATCAATACGGCGGGATTCATGACGTTCCGTACCGATAATATACAAACCGCCTGCTTGACGTACTTCTTCTGCTTCCTCTTTGCTCTGTTCTGTAAAGTGTTCTACCAATTTACGGTATTCTTCTCTGGCTTTTAATATTTGTGTATCTTCTGTTTGTGCATAACCCACTGCTTCGTTGATGACCTCTTCCGGATAACCTTTAAAACGAAGCTGCTGTTTTGCTTTAAATTCACCGTTACCGCCAAGCATAATGTCAGTACCACGGCCGGCCATGTTGGTTGCAATAGTAACAGCGCCTTTATGACCTGCCTGCGCAACGATCTCTGCTTCCTGTTCATGGTGCTTTGCGTTCAATACGTTATGTTTGATACCATGCTCATAAAGCTTACGGCTTAACAGTTCTGATTTTTCAATAGAAATAGTACCGACCAGAACGGGCTGTCCTTTTTTATTGTGTTCGATAATGTCTTCAATTACAGCATTGAATTTACCTTTTTCTGTTTTATAAACCAAATCCGGGTGATCAATACGTTTTGGAGGACGATTGGTAGGAATTTCTACAACATCTAAGTTATAAATTTCACGGAATTCTTCTTCTTCTGTCATAGCAGTACCGGTCATACCGGACAGTTTGTTGTACAAACGGAAAAAGTTTTGAAAGGTAATGGTTGCCAATGTTTTGCTTTCACGGGCAACAGTAACGCCTTCTTTTGCTTCAATGGCTTGGTGCAGACCTTCATTATAGCGGCGGCCATGCATAATACGGCCTGTAAATTCGTCAACAATGAGAACTTCTCCGCCCTTTACGACATAGTCAATATCTTTTTGCATTACGCCATGTGCTTTAATGGCTTGGTTAATATGGTGCTGCAATGTAATATTTTCTGCATCCAGAAGATTTTCCACTTTGAAATATTCTTCTGCTTTTTTTACACCGCTTGGAGTTAGGGTAGCGGTTTTTGCTTTTTCGTCAACCAAAAAGTCTGCTTCGGAATATAATTCATCGTTGTCTTCTTTTCTGTTTAATTCAGCAACTTTTACCATATGCAGTGTTTTTGCAAAACGGTCGGCTTTTACATATAGATCAGTTGATTTTTCACCGGGACCGGAAATGATAAGAGGTGTACGAGCCTCGTCAATTAAAATAGAGTCAACTTCGTCAACGATGGCAAAGTTGTGGCCGCGCTGTACTTTATCATTTTTATAAATTACCATGTTATCACGGAGATAGTCAAAACCCAGTTCGTTATTGGTACCGTATGTAATATCTGCAAGATATGCTTTTTTACGTGCTTCTTTTGGCTGTTCATGGGTAATCAAACCTACGGTCAGTCCCATAAAGCGGTGAATTTTACCCATCCATTCAGAGTCACGTTTTGCTAAGTAGTCATTCACTGTAACAACATGAACGCCTTTTCCTGTTAGTGCATTTAAATAAGAAGGCAAGGTTGCAACCAGAGTTTTACCTTCACCGGTTCTCATCTCACTGATACGACCCTGGTGCAGTGCAATACCGCCAATAATTTGAACAGGGAAGTGACGCATGCCTAATACACGAGCAGAAGCTTCTCTGCAAGCGGCAAAGGCATCCGGCAAAATATCGTCCAAAGTTTCTCCTTTTTCCAAACGTTCTTTTAATGCGGGGGTTTGTGCTTGCAGTTCTGAGTCAGACATTGCTTTATATTTATCTTCCAACGCAAGCACTTGGTCGCAAATAGGTTGTATGCGCTTTAGTTCGCGTTTGCTGTAATTGCCAAACAGCATTTTCATTACGCCCATTTATTTCACCTCAAGAATTTTTATTATAGTATAATGATATCATAAGTAAAAATTGATACAAAGACATGTATTGATTATTATAACATACATTATGCTGAAAATAAAGTTTTTTCTAAGAGAACTTTGTATGTTTTTTGATAAAATTTATCGTAACGTCTATTGCGAAACTATTGGAAATTGCTTATAATGAAAGATACAAAGCGTTTGACTTAGGAAAAATGAAAAGTGAAAGGAGTACCATTATGAATTATTCCCATGAAGTGGAAAGTATGTGTACTGTTCAAAAAGGCCCAAACCATGGACCTGCTCCTATTCCGGAAGAAGGAAGATGGGTAAAAGCCTATGACATTAAAGATATTTCCGGTCTTTCTCATGGTGTTGGTTGGTGTGCACCCCAGCAAGGCGCGTGCAAATTGACACTGAATGTAAAAGACGGAATTGTAGAAGAAGCTTTAGTAGAAACCATAGGCTGTTCCGGCATGACACATTCTGCTGCAATGGCTGCAGAAATTCTTCCGGGTAAAACTTTATTGGAATGCTTAAATACAGACCTTGTTTGTGATGCAATTAACGTTGCTATGCGTGAATTGTTCCAGCAGCTTGTATACGGCAGAAGCCAAACTGCTTTTTCTGAAGACGGTTTGCCTGTAGGCGCAGGTCTTGAAGATCTTGGAAAAGGATTGCGCAGTCAGGTTGGCACCATGTACAGTACCAAAGCAAAAGGCGTACGTTATATGGAAATGGCGGAAGGCTACGTGACCTCTTTGGCACTGGATGAAAATGATGAAGTAATCGGCTACCGTTTTGTAAAACTTGGAAAAATGCTGGAAGATATTCGTCATGGCGTAACACCAAACGAAGCATATGAAAAAAATATGGGACAATACGGTCGTTACGACGGCGCGGCAAAATATATTGACCCGCGTGAAGAATAAAAAGGACCATCATAAGGAGGACAAAATCTATGGCTAACGATGTCATGTTTGAAGGCAAAGAAAGAAGAATTGCCAAAATAGAACAGTGTCTTGCCGAGTATGGCCTTGCCAGTCTCGAAGAGGCGCGCGCCCTTTGCCAGGAGAAAGGGTTTGACCCATATAAAATTGTAAAAGACGTACAGCCAATTGCATTTGAGAATGCAAGCTGGGCATATACTTTAGGCAGTGCCATTGCATTGAAAAAAGGAGTTGCTTCCGCTTCCGAAGCGGCGGAAGCCATTGGTATCGGTTTGGAAGCGTTTTGTGTTCCGGGTTCCGTGGCAGAACAAAGAAATGTAGGCTTGGGTCACGGTAATCTGGGTGCTATGCTTCTGAGAGAAGATACAGAGTGTTTTGCATTTTTAGCCGGTCATGAATCTTTTGCGGCTGCCGAAGGTGCAATCGGTATTGCCAGAACGGCAAATAAAGCAAGAAAAAAACCTTTGCGCGTTATCCTAAACGGCTTAGGAAAAGACGCTGCATACATCATTTCCAGAATTAACGGTTTTACTTGTGTAGAAACAGAGTATAACTTTAAAACAGGAGAATTGAACGTGGTAAGTGAGCGCGCTTTTTCAGACGGAGAGCGTGCGCTTGTAAAATGCTATGGTGCAGACGATGTATTGGAAGGCGTAGCAATTATGAAACATGAAGGGGTAGACGTTTCCATTACCGGCAATTCTACCAATCCGACCCGTTTCCAACATTTGGTAGCAGGCACCTATAAGAAATGGGCAATGGAAAATGGCAAACGTTATTTCTCTGTGGCTTCCGGCGGTGGTACAGGACGTACTTTGCATCCTGACAACATGGGTGCGGGTCCTGCATCTTACGGCTTGACAGACTCTATGGGACGTATGCATGGAGACGCTCAGTTTGCAGGTTCTTCATCTGTTCCTGCTCACGTTGAGATGATGGGTCTTATGGGTATGGGAAACAACCCAATGGTTGGCGCGACAGTTGCTTGTGCAGTTGCCGTATATGAATCAATAAAATAATAAAAAAGCCGCTCATGAAAAATGAGCGGCTTTTTTATTTAGGTTATTGTGTTTTACAGGAAAAGGGTTCCTTTGGCATAGCATACGGCAGAGCCTCCAATGCTTACACGGCTTCCTAAATCTTTACAATGTAAGGTGCCTCCTCTGGGAGAAAGCTGTTTTGCAGTCATGTGTTTCTTTTGCAGTCTTTTAGACCAAAAAGGAATGAGTGAACTATGGGAAGAACCTGTTACAGAATCCTCTGCCACACCAATATTTGGGGCAAAAAAACGTGATACAAAATCACAGGAAGTTCCTTTGGAGGTCACCGCAATGCCTACAACATCTTTGATGGAAGTCAGTTTGCTGATATCAGGCTGCATGTTTTGTACTGTATTCTCACTTTCCACTACAACAATCAAATCCCGAGATAAGTGCGTTTCTAAAACAGAGCAACCCAAAGCCTCTTCTAAATCCATGGGTATCATAATCGGTTTTGGCATACGACGAGGAAAATCCATCGTATAAATATCATGTGCTTTGTTTACGGTTAATGTTCCGCTCATGGTTTCAAACGATACCTTATCGCAATCAGGATATACTTCATTCATCCAAACAAAAGCTGCCGCTAATGTTGCGTGTCCGCACAGATCAATTTCTGATTTTGGTGTAAACCAGCGCAGTCGTAAGATATCTTCTTCTTGAAAAACAAATGCGGTTTCCGCTAAATTATTTTCAAATGCAATTTGCTGCATTGTTTGTTCCGGAAGAGGTTTTTCTAATATGCACACACCTGCAGGATTTCCATGAAACAGTTGGTTGGAAAACGCGTCTATTACATAGTATGGTATCACAATGATTCTCTTTTCTTTCTTTATTTGCATATCATATCTGCAGCTTCCGTTAAACAGCTGCAAATTTTTAAATGCGGATATGCATTCAAATTTTCAGCCGTGTCTGTACCTGTTGTAACCGCAATGAATGCAATCCCTGCACTTTGCGCTGTTTTTGCATCAATGATACTGTCTCCGATGTAAATAGTATTTTCAGGCTTTGTACGAAGCTGTTCCATTACTTTTAAACATCCTTCGGGGGAAGGTTTGGCTATGGATACATCTTCACCGCCGATTACAGTGTCAATATAGCTGTGCAATTGAAATTTTTCAATACTTTCATTGATACGGAAACGATATTTATTGGATACAATGGCAATTTGACAGCCGGCTTGTTTTAATTTTTTCAGCACAAAAATAGTATCATCAAATAAAACGGTATTTTTTGTCATGATTGCATTGGAACTGGTTACAAAATATCGGCGGAATTGTTCTTGCAAACGCGGATCCTGCAATCCTGTTAATGCGGTAAAAGCAGATTTTAAAGGCATGCCAATTGTTTTTTTAATCGATGCTTCTTCTTTTCGATCGATATTTAAGCGGTCAAACGCATAGTGAAAACTGTTAATGATACCTATGCTGGTATCGGCAAGCGTATAGTCAAAGTCAAATAGTACTGTGTGAAATTGCATCCCAAAACCTCCTGTTTGGTGATTTTCATTTATTTTACTATGGAACGGAAGGTGTGTCCAGATTTCAGGAGAGAATCGCTGTAAAAATTCGTGGAGTTTTATGGAAATTTGTTGTAAAATGAAACTATAAGATTGATTGGGGAAAGGATGGGGTTGTTTATGAATTTGACAGAGGTATTGTACGACAATTTAATGGAAAGCGGCTCGTTGGAACTCAGTGAAATGACACTAAAGCGTAAAGCAGAATGTGAAGAACTGAGAGAAGAAATTTTCCGTCATGGGGACGAAACAACCAAACAGGCGATGGTTGCATATGTGGAGGCAATCCAAAGATATGCCAAAAGCTGTCATAAAGACGGTTTTATGAGCGGATTTCAAGTTGCGGCAAAGGCGGCAGAAGAAGCATGATAAAAAAGCAGGGCATCTAATTAGATGTCCTGCTTTTTTTATTTGATTTATGCCTGACCGTCGCAGCCTAACACATTTTTAATTTTATGTGCAACCATGTCTTTAATCGCAGTACGTGCGGGACCAAGATATTGACGCGGGTCAAAATGTTCAGGATGTTCATTAAAATATTTACGGATGGTACCTGTCATTGCCAAACGCAAGTCAGAATCAATGTTAATTTTGCAAACTGCCATTTTAGCAGCTTCGCGCAGCATATCTTCAGGAATGCCGATTGCTCCCGGCATGTTACCGCCGTTTTCGTTAATCATCTTTACAAATTCTGGAATAACGGAAGAAGCGCCGTGCAATACAATTGGAAAACCAGGCAAACGCTCTGATACTTCCTGTAAAATATCAAAACGCAGCTGCGGTTTTTGTCCCGGCTTAAATTTGTATGCACCATGGCTGGTGCCAATTGCAATGGCCAAAGAATCAACCCCTGTGCGCTCTACAAAGTCTTGCACTTGTGCAGGATTAGTATAAGAGGCATCTTCATCGCTGACATTTACATCATCTTCAATGCCTGCCAAACGTCCAAGCTCTCCTTCAACGGTTACGCCGTGTGCATGGGCATACTCAACTACTTTGCGGGTAAGTGCTACATTGTCTTCGTAGTCGTGGTGAGAACCGTCAATCATAACAGAGGTAAAGCCGCCGTCAACACAGTCTTTACATAGCTCAAAGGTATCGCCGTGGTCAAGGTGAAGTGCCATTGGAATATGGGGATTTTCCTTTACCGCTGCTTCTACCAATTTGAGCAGATAAGTATGGTTGGCATACTTACGTGCGCCTGCGGAAACCTGCAGAATAACCGGTGCGTTCAGCTCGCTGCAAGCTTCCGTAATACCTTGCACAATTTCCATATTATTTACATTAAATGCTCCGATTGCATATCCGTTTGCATATGCTTTTTTAAACATTTCTGTGGTATTTACAAGTGCCACTGGAATCACACTCCTAGTCAATTTATGTTTATATTTATAGTATACCATAGATTTATGCATAATGGCATACCATTTGTAGAATATTACCATAGCTGAAAAAAATCGTGGGTTTCAACAAATTCCAAATCAATTTTTTAGTCAGTGAAGTCTTTTCTTACAGATTCATTGCTGCATGATAAATCTTTTTGCTGCAGCAGACTTTCATTTAAGAAGGAATTGCCGTCTGGCAAGTGCGCGCATAGTGAAAAATGTACTGTTGAGCAATACCTGCATATCGTCCGAAATCTGCCGCTGTTTTATTAGGGAACAACATTGCCATTGCCCGTTTCATCCAAACATCCATGGGAAATGCTTCTAAGCGGTGTAATCCATATAACGCTGCACATTCCGCTACTTTTGGTCCTACTCCTTGAATTGTCATTAATTGCTGACGTACCTCCTCCAGAGGCATTGTTTTCATTGCGTCTAATATGATTGTTCCCTGTGCCACTTTGTGCGCGGCACTCAGTATATATTTTGCACGAAATCCGCTGCGAAGCGGCGCCAAATCTTCTACTGTGCAATTTGCAAGCACTTCCGGTGTGGGAAATGCAAAACCGCCTGGTATCTTTTCTCCAAAATGTTCACATAGGCGGGATACAATTCCTTTGATACGGGGAATGTTGTTATTTTGTGAGATGATAAAACAGCATAATGCCTCCCAAGGATCCTGCTGTAAAATACGGATGCCCGGCGCATATTGGGCTGCTTTACACAAGGTAGGGTCCAGTTTCGATAAGTCTTCTTTAATAGATTTATAATCCAGTTCCAAATCAAAATATGGAACCCATATATGTAAAAATTCATCTTCCGTAGTATCACAGAACAGAATATACTCATCTGATTGTTCCAGTTCCAGATACCGTCCAAATGCAATGCCGCCCATTCGGTTGGATGTCTGTTTGCACGGTTCCCATCGAAAGGTTTGTCCGCAGTCTAATGTTTGCAGCAGATCAAATTCATTTGTTCTAGGTATGATAATACCTTCTGATGTTTTTGTATAGTCCATAAATCCTCCTTTTATCTGTATTTCTCATCAGGAATCTGGCAAAATATCTGATATGGTATTGATATACTAACATATTTTTACTCATACAGCAAAGAGGAAAATAATAGATGCATACTTTTGTGAAAGCGTCAAGTATTATTTTTTTATTGAGAATTTTTCAGAAAGTTTTATTTCTCTCAGACGTTATACTAAATGTTTTTTTATTTTACAAAATACTACCAATTTTGGTTTACATAATATTAAATGAAATAGAATTGTTTAAATATTTTAAATAGCTGTTTTCACAGTTATTAACATTTTCCACAGAGTTTTCAACAGAACTAATAAAGTTGTCAACAAATATTATGTAAACTTCAAACGGTTGCAAATCAATTACAAAAAGTATAACAAAATTTAAGTCAAGTAAAAAATAGAAAAAGTTATCTAAAAATAAGCCAAAAATACAGCATAAAATTTTATGAATTACTAAATTGTAATTTTACAATAACTGATGAAATTTTAAATGGATTTGTCAGAAAAAATGAAATAGGAAAATATGGTATAAATGAAAATAAGATGCCAAAAATAGGAATAGAAACTTCAACATTAAAAGAGAAAAAGGGAGTAACAGCATGGTAAGAGGGATAAGCAGACAAATTATAGAAGTACCAGATACAGGAAATATTTATTATGAAAAGGCATATTTAGTGGTAAAACCGGAATTTTCCGATGCGCAGCGTGCTTTGCTGGAAAAAGAAGCTAAGCGTGTTTTGCGCGCAATGGATGCCCCTTCAGGAATGAAACAGAAGAATAAAAAATGGCTGATGGCTCTGCGCTTTTTCGCAGCCGCACTGGCAGGGGCAGGCATTATGGCCGGTTGTTTTTTCCTGTTTTAACAGGGCTTTGATATCATCACAGAAATTCCGATATTTCGTATTAAACTCTGAGTATTTTTGTGCCATAATCAGACAATATTTTGTTTTTGATAGAATGGAGCATTTCATTATTACAGTTCTAATGTCGCCTAAGTTTATTGTTGAAATAAGGTTTTAGCATTTGTTTATCATGAATAGCAATCAACTTTTTAGTCCTATATACTCCTTGCCATGACAGCAAAATTATAAATTTTAGCTGCGGTTAAGAACATTATAACAAACTTAAAATTTTGGTTGTTATGAGAACGTTATAACATTTGCAGGTTAAAAATTGCGCAGCAATTTTTTTAATGTTATAATAAAACACAATGCAAATAAGGAGTATTGTGAATTATGATAGATAAAACAAAGATAGAATCTGAAAAAAATACAGGAATAAAAGGTGAGGACATTATTGCAGGCAGAAATGCTGTGAATGAGGCACTGCGTTCGGGAAGAACAATTGACAGTTTATATGTCGCCCGCGGTCAAAAAACAGGTTCATTAACAGCGCTGATTGCAAAAGCCAAGCAGAAAGAGATTACCATTAAAGAAGCAGATGTTAAAAAATTAGATTTTATGTGCGGAAACGCCAATCATCAGGGAGTTGTAGCGGTAGCGGCAATAAAAGAATATGCCAGTCTGAATGATATTTTTCAATTGGCACAATCAAGAGGAGAACCTCCGTTTATCATATTGGCGGATGAATTGGAAGATCCCCATAATTTAGGCGCTATTTTGCGGACTGCCGAATGTACGGGAGCGCATGGTATTATTATTCCAAAACGCCGTGCGGTTGGATTGACTTATGCGGTTGGAAAATCTTCTGCGGGTGCTGTGGAGTATGTGCCGGTGGTACGTGTCACCAATATGGCTGTGACCATTGATATATTGAAAGAGAAAGGTCTTTGGATTTATACAACAGACATGAAAGGTGAAATATGGTGTACTGTGGATTATAAAGGACCGGTTGGTCTTGTGATTGGTTCTGAGGGCAGCGGTGTCAGCCGTTTGGTAAAAGAAAAAGCGGATTTCACTGTAACATTACCTATGGTTGGACATATTAACTCATTAAATGCATCAGTTGCCTGCGGTGTGCTTTGCTATGAAATTGCCCGTCAAAGGCAGGGGATAAAAGCCAATTAAAAGCATTTTGCCGTCATATTTTCGTCATATATTTATGATATAACTGGTTTATTCCCAAAGAATGGATATGAAATCTGGTAAATGCAAGAAAGCTGTAAGAAATCCCGCTGAAAAATTGCGGTGTAATTGTTCTTATGGTATAATATTAACGTATTTTTTGTAATAATAAGATTAGGATATATTAAGTAACTGACTAGGAGCGATGAAATAGATGAGTAAAGATAAATATAATGCTCCTCAGGGTTCAGACAGTGAATTTGTAGATGAAATTTTGGCAGAGGCACGCAAAATGCGTGGCAATGCAGCAGAAGAACTGGATGATCAAGATATTCCACTGGCACAGGCAAGACCTGTTGGCGATGTGTATAAACAGACCAAAAAAACTGCAGATCCCGTTCCAAAGCCAAAACCGGTGGTAAATCCCCCCGTCCCTGAGATGAATCCGCCCGCAATTTCACCCGAAATGCCGCAGCAGCCTGATCCCCAGCCGGACAGTAATGTTACAAATCAAGAACAAGCCGGCACAAAGAAGAAAAAGAAACGTTTTGGTAAAAAACACCGTCAGGAAGTAACTGCCGGTGAAGATGATATTTACTTTGGATTAAAATTAAAAACAGTTGAAGAAGTAAAGGCACAGCGCCGTGAAGAATTAAATAAAGAAGGATATTCGGGAGGACCTTTACAAGTATCGTCCCCAACTTCAACATTTGCTCATTTGTTTGAAGACAATGGACCGGATACCAGTCCGGAATTTGAAGAAAGATTCCGCCAGCTGCATCGCGAGCGTAAGGAGCGTGTGAAAAGAGCTGCACAGGAAGCAGGGGAAGAAGTAGAAGACGTATTTTCTCTTTATGAAGAACCTGAAGAAGAAAAAAATGTCTATGATGATTTGCAAATTCCAGAGACAGAATCTCCGGAAAAAATTGTGGAAGAATTGGCCAGTGCTGCCTTTCGCAAAGAGGAGTCTCCAAACACAGAAGCAAACCATGACAATGACGAGATAAAACATCAACTGTATGAAGAAGAACTGCAGGCAGAAAAGGAAAATGAAGAGTTAAGGCAGTTAATTGACGATGCTCTGGCAAAAGAGACAGTTGTGGAGGTAGAACCTCCGTTACATACGGAATCTATATTTGGTTTAGTGGCAAAAGAACGTACACAGGATACTGTAAATGCAGAAATTGCTGAAGAAAATCAAAAAGCAGAGTCTGAACCTGTTGCAATGGAGCAAGAAGAGGCAGCAGAACCAATTACCGAACAACTTGAGTCTGTTACTGAAGTTGAAAAAGAGAATCAACTGGATGTTCCTGATTTTGTAGTTGATTCTCCTTCAAAAACAGAGCCTGCTCATGGGATACCAAAGAAAGAAAATGCCCATCAGAATACCCAAACTGCAGAATTTGTCGAAGACATGCCTGTAATTTTTCAGGAGCAATCCATAAAAGCTGTTGCTGAGCCAATTCAAGAGGAACCGTCTTTAGAAAAACCGTCTGCTGATATACAGCCGGAAGTATCCGAAGAATCAGTACCGGAACAACAGCTGTCCGGGGAACAGACAGAAACTGCACAACAAACAGAACAACCGGAAAAAACAGTTGAAATTGCTGAAGAAGCGCCGGATTCTGTTGAAAACGATACATCTCAAACAGAGCAGCTGTCCGCTGGTGTACCATCAGAGCAACTGAAAGAGACACAAAAAACAGAATTCGCCAAAGAACCTGAAGGGGAAACACAGGGAACAGAAGTCTCTGAAGAAGCCGCTAAAACAGGTGAGGAAACTCAAACTGCCGGGCGGACAGATCCATCAAAAGAGAAGCAGCAGATGATAGCGGCTGCAGCAGTCGTTCAGGAAAAAGATATTGACTTGCTAACAAAGCCGGTTCAATATGTATTTCTTAACAGACCTGTTCGCACATTTGCTATTAATGGCATTGGAGATGTTTTGGCACAGGAAGCAAAGCAATTTACCAGATTGCTTCATTCTGAACCAGTGCCGCAAAAAGGAGCGGCAAACAAATCTGCGGAGCCAAAAGCAGCTCAAGTAAAAAAGGAGCAACCAAAAGAAGCACACATACAGGAGCCGGCTGGGAACGCGAAAGCAAAACAACAAGGGAAAGCGGTTCCGCATAAGGAGTCTTCCCATAAGCCGTCCGGTCCCAGAGTGATTCGTACCCCGCATTTTCAAATTATTGATAAAACTCATAGAGGACAACCGGATGAAGCGTCCAACGTAGAGTATGTTGAGCCTCAGGAACCAAAGTCTGAACAACAAGACTCAGAGATGAACGCAGACTCTGTTGACCGGAAATCAGAAGAGTCTCAGGTGTCTGATGATACAACGTCCAATATTGTTAAAGATACGAAAATTGTCAATTTTCAGGATATCAAAGCGAAAAAGCAACAATCTGCAATTGACTTAAATGATATGGAACAAGTGCCGGAATATGTTCCAAAAAAGAAAAAGCGTTTATTCGGAAAAGAAAAAATCAATCTTTTTACCGATATTGAGGATGAAGAAGAAATCATTCCTGAAGAAGTAGAAAACGAACAGCCGGAATTGGAAGACTTTACCTCCAAAGAAGATGCTCGCTCCATTGGAAGTGAACTGCGCAAAAATATCCGTACTTTATTTCTGCGTTCGGTAGTAACGGGTATTTGTACAGCTGTTTTGTTCATTCTTGGTTTATTTGCAGAATACCATATTTTTGGCGCGGATATCAGTCCTGTTGTGTATGCAGCAATCAATGTGGTATTTCTGGCAATTGCCATTGGCGCATGTGCAACCTCTATTTTCCATGGTTTAAAAGCTTTGGTTCTGCTGCGGGCAAATGCTGATTCTTCCATTGCCATAGCGGCAGTAGTGATTGCAATTCAGTCCGTTTTGCTGCTGTTTATGCAGGATTCCTTGGCTGCAGGAGATGTACACATTTATTCCGGATTGATTACAGGAGGATTGCTGTTAAATACATTAGGTAAACTTACCATGGTTCGTCGTATCAGGCAAAACTTCAACTTCGTTGTTTCTAATACAGATAAAAATACGGTTGAATTAATTGACAATGCAGAAATAGCAGCTCAAATGGCAAAGGATTGTGTTGCCGGTGTCCCTGTTGTTGCATACCAGAAAAAAACAAAATTCTTCAGTCATTTCCTTAAGAATTCCTATGCACAAGACTGCAGTGAACTGACTTCTCAAATCATTGCACCGTTAGGCTTTATCTCTTCTTTGGTGCTGTTCATCGTAAGTATGATAATTAGCAGAGATGTGGGTATAGGATTTACCGCCTTTGCAGCTTCCATGTGTGTCTGTGTTCCTATGGCAAATATGCTGTGCGTTCATTTGCCTGTTTCCCGTCTATGCAAACTTGCCAGACAAAATGGAGGCATGTTAGTGGGTTACGAAGCGGTAGATAAATTTGCTGACACCAATGCTATTATGATTGAAGCGGATGACTTGTTCCCGAAAGGTACTGTTGAGCTTAAGGGTATTAAAACATTCGGCGAACAAAGAATTGATAAAGTATTGTTAGATGCTGCATCATTAATGACCCAAGTTGGCGGACCTTTAAGCGAAGTATTTTTAGAGGTAATAAAAAATCATGAAGATATTTTACCTCATGTAGAGAATGTAGCTTATGAGGATGAATGCGGAGTCATTGGTTGGGTTTCAGGCCGCCGTATTTTGGTAGGAAACCGTGATTTAATGAATAATTACAGTGTAGATGTTCCGGCTGTCCAAATTGATAGAGAGCATGGACATCAATTAGTATACTTGGCAGCAGGAAATGAAGTGGTAGGCGCGTTTGTTCTTGCTTATCATGTAAGCAGTGAGAAAAAGCAAGAAATGCAGCGTATGACCAAAAATGGAATTGGCATTATTGTAAAAACAACAGATCCTTCTGTTACCTCGGAATTTATTTCACGCCAATTTGGCATTGACATTCACGCTATTACAGTACTTTCAGGACCTTTGGTACATACCTATAATGAATTGACAAGCAAAGTAGAAGAAACAAGCAACGCCATGTTTGCTACAAAAGGAAAAGCAACTTGTATGATGCGTGTCATTACAGCATGTGTTCGCGAAAAAAGCAATATTTCTATTGTTCGTTTGCTGCAAAATGTTTCTGTTATTTTAGGATTTGTGCTGGTAGCATTTTTAGTATGCTTTTCAGGCTTAAAACAAATCAGTACTCTTGCAATGGTAATTTATGAGGTGTTTTGGTTGATTGTGCTGTTAGTACTTCCAAAAATTAGGAGATCTTAATTTTATATTTTATCAAAAGCTGTGATGTAAATAAACATCACAGCTTTTTTCTATGATAAATTTCGACAAAAAGCATGCCTGACATTATTGTATGATGTTTCTATGTTCAGCAGAGATTCTTTTTTAACGAATTTATATACATAAATTTTATTTACTTTTTATGAATAGTGTAGAACTTGAATCAAATTGTTGTATTATATGTACAATTGGTATATAATTGTAATGTATTATTGAAATAAATTGTTATGTTTACCTAAAGAAAGGGAGTCTTATTGTTGAAACAGTATCATGCAAAGCAAATTTTAAATATTGCGTTGGCAGGTCACAGCAGTTCCGGCAAAACCACCGTCGCAGAAGCAATGCTGTTTTTGTCCGGTGGACTGGAGCGTTTGGGCAGAGTTTCTGAAGGTACTGCAACCTTGGATTTTGATCCGGAGGAGGTCAAACGAAAAACATCTGTTACCACTGCAGTTGCGCCTGTGGAATGGAAAAATTACAAAATTAATTTAATTGATACTCCAGGATTATTTGACTTTGAGGGAAGCGTATGTGAAGCAGTACGCGCTGCGGATACGATGTTAATTGCAGTATCTGCAAAAAATGGTGTGAGTGTTGGTACGGAAAAAGCAGTCGCGGCGGCAAATCAAAATGATTTGGCTAAAGTCTTTTTTGTTAATGGTCTTTGTGATGAAAGCGCTGACTTTTATAAAGTATTCCAAGATTTAAAAGCCTATTTTGGACCTGCTGTTTGTCCTCTGGTCGTTCCGTTTATTGTAGACGGAAAAGTAGATTGCTACATAAACTTACTGGAATATAAAGCGCATCGTTACGAGAACGGCACAATGAAAGACGTTCCCATGCCTGATATGGGGACACGGCTGGACGGCTTGCGCACTGCAATCTATGAGGCTGTTGCGGAGACAAGTGATGAAATGTTTGAAAAGTATTTTTCAGGAGAAAAATTTACTCCGGAGGAAGTTATTTTAGGTATCAGCAAAGGCGTAAAAGAAGGCAAAATTTATCCGGTTTTTTGCGGCGACGCTCAATTAACAGACGGTGTGGACCAACTGCTCAATGGTCTTATTTGGTTAGCGCCTACCGTTGCTGATTATGGTTCTGAAATAGGGGTAGACATAGAGGGTAATCCGGTAGAAATTGCAGTTAACGAGGACGCTGCAACTGCGGCAGTTGTATTTAAAACAGTAGTGGACCCTTTTATTGGAAAATTAACATTTGTAAAAGTAGTTGCAGGTAAATTAACAGCGGATTCTCCTGTGATGAATATGCGCACGGGCGAGCAGGAACGTATGATAAAAATGTATTATATGTGCGGAAAAAAACAGGAAGAGACAAAATGTATTTGTGCAGGAGATATTGGCGCAATTCCTAAATTACAGCATACAAATACAGGAGATACACTGTGTTCTCCAACCAGAAAGGTTGTTTTGGAAGGAGTAACATATCCGGAGCCGGTATTATCTATGGCAATTCTGCCAAAACAAAAGGGAGAAGAAGATAAAGTAGCCCAGGGTATCTTGCGGTTACTTGAGGAAGATCCTACGTTAAAGTTTGTCAACAATGCAGAAACGCACCAAATGGTGATTTCCGGATTAGGTGAACAGCATTTAGACGTTGTAGTGTCAAAATTAAAAAGTAAATTTGGTTTAGATGTAACTTTAGAGAAACCTAAAGTTGCTTATCGCGAGACCATACGAAAAAAAGTGCAGGCACAAGGAAAACATAAAAAACAGACCGGCGGACATGGTCAATTCGGCGATGTTTGGATTGAGTTTGAACCAAGTGACTGTGAAGGTTTGGAATTTGAAGAACGCGTTGTAGGCGGTGCTGTTCCGAAAGGATTTTTCCCTGCGGTAGAAAAAGGTTTGCGCGAAAGTATGAAAAAAGGTGTTCTGGCAGGATACCCTGTAGTAGGATTAAAAGCGACTTTGTACGATGGCTCATACCATCCTGTGGACTCCTCTGAAATGGCATTCAAAATGGCTGCCGCTGCTGCTTATAAAAATGGTATGCCAAATGCTGCTCCGGTACTGTTAGAACCGGTAGGTAATTTAATGGCAACGGTTCCCGATGAAAACATGGGTGACGTCATGGGGGAAATTAATAAACGCCGCGGCAGAGTTTTGGGAATGAATCCCGCCAATACAGGTTACCAAACGATTAACGCAGAAGTGCCTGTTGCCGAAATGCACGACTTTTCTACTTATATCCGGCAGAATACCCATGGCAGAGGAAATTATCTATTTTCTTTTATAAAATATGAAGAGGTACCAATGCATATTGTAGAAAATATTTTAAAAGATATTCAAAGTGATGAATAAGAAAATGGCAAAACATATTGTTTTGCCATTTTTTATCATAACACAAATTACATACTGTACGGTGATTGAAAAATATAAAGTAAAAAAGCAGGGAGATACCTATTATGAAATTTAAAAATCCTTTGATTGTGGTAACAAATATGGAACAATCAAAACAATTCTATCAAAATGTTTTGGGACTCCGCGTGATTATGGATTTTGGAGCAAATGCAACGCTGACAGGAGGTATTTGCTTACAGACAAGGGACAGTTGGAAAGAATTAACTGGTATCAACGACAATCATATAACATTTGGTGGCAATACCGAGGAACTGTATTTTGAAGAAGAGCAGTTTGATACATTTATAAAAAAATTAGAAACCATGGAGGAAATTGCTTATGTTCATCCTGTAATAGAACATAGATGGGGGCAAAGAGTTGTACGTTTTTATGACCCGGATATGCATATCATAGAAGTTGGAGAATCAATGAAAACGGTATGCAAACAGTTTCTGGACAGCGGAATGACTGTGGAAGAAGCTGCGAAAAGAATGGATGTTCCTGTAAAATTTATTCGTTCCATGAGCCGTTAAAAAATGGAGGAGCCATATCATAATGGCTGCCTCCATTTTATTTTTTATCTATTTGCCTTTCTGTCATGTTTATGAAAACATAAATTACAGTTCATTGGCAATATTAATAATATGTCTGTTTTTCTTTTTGGCGTATTGTATGGTATAAGCAGTACCGCCTGTTTGTTTTGTCAAATAACAAATGCAATACAGACTGTTATCTACCATATAGTGATTTCGCATGTGCATACATCCTCCGTGATGTTCCTGCGACATGTAAACAACATGATTGGCTTGTTTTAAAATAGTTTGATATACTGCAATATCGTTCGTATTCCAACCGTTTGTTTGCATGGGAGACGGCAATGCCAAAACAAGTTGTATGTGAGGATAAATAGAGCGAATTTTTAATACAGTCAATGCTGCCAGTGTATCAAATCCCAGTGCACCGCCGCAAATAAACGTGTTCACACCAATATGGATTAGTTTTAGAATATGTTTTACCAATAAATTATTTATATGTAACAGTTGCTTTTTAGGCAAATCTCTATGTCCGCTAAAACAGCATGCTTGTTCGTTCATGTGCACCTTCCTTTATATATCTACTATTTTACCACATATTTTGATTTTGTAAACTCATTTGGGGTTAGCAAAATGGAAAAAATAAGTTAATCTTAAACAAGTGGAATTTAATTCGAGAGGTTGCATATGAACGTTGGTCAAGCAGTAAGAGAAAGAATTGCAGAGTTATGTGAAGAAAAACACATTACAATCAATAAACTGGCGAATATCAGCGGCATTACGCAATCGACTTTGAACAACATTATGAGCGGCAGAAATAATAGTACGACCATATCAACCATTCAAAAAATTTGTGATGGTTTGGAAATTACAGTAACAGACTTTTTTGACAGCCCGCTGTTTATGGGAATAGAACAAGAGATTAAATAAAAAAGAGAGCCTTTCTATTGTGAAAGACTCTCTTTTTTCGTGCCTTTGCTTAAGGTTTACTGTTTTATATCCATTTGGATATCACCGTTATTGGTGTACACTTTTAATGTTTTGTTGCCTCCCTCTTTAGATTCCGGTAAGCTGTTTTCTCCACTCTTAGCAAAACTTTCAATGGTAAAGTCATCATAACTGCCTAATATGGTTCCGTTGATATTGCCGTTTTTCGTTTCCAGTGAAATAGTATTGCCTGCATCTAATGTGTCAAATTGAATGTTTCCATTATTTACGTAAATGGAAACAGAATCAGTTACGGTAAGTGATGGCAGCGTAACATCTTCGTTGGTTGTTTTGATAGTCAATGAAGAAAGCAGAGCTTGAGGAATTCGTACGCGAATGGTACGAGTCTGCAAGGGAGCGTTAAATCCAATATAATCTGTCCATTGTTTATTAGTATCATACGACATAGTGAGCGTACGGTCATCTGAAACTGTAATGTTATAAAATTCTTTCTCACTTTCAAAGTAATCAATATATATCTGGTTATCGTCAGATAGTTCAATGTCAATTTTTCTGTCAGCGGTATCAATTTCAATGGTTTGAATTTGTGAACTATCTGCAGTATAATTCTTTTCTGTATAGTTATTTTGTTCAGTAGAACAACCTGATAAGATGGCAATACTGATACAGAATAATCCAATCATAGAAATTATTTTTTTCATGTCTCCTCCTAGAAATCTTTATTTACTTGATTCATATAAGATTTTTTATATAATATAAATATAAACCTTTGTGTAACACAAAAGTCAAGAGGTGTGGAATGACAAACTATTTTACTATCAGCGAAGCGGCCAAAATAGTTGGATTAACCACTGAAACACTGCGTCATTATGACAGAATTGATTTGGTAAAGCCGTGCAAAAAAGACCAATGGTCAGGTTATAGATATTATTCTGAGCAAGAAATTGTCCGTTTAAACACAATACAAGCATTACGCTGTATGGATTTATCTTTAAAAGAAATAAAAAAAGTGCTGGAATATGATAATCTGGAAGAAATTGTTGCATTTTTAAACCAGGCAGAGCAAAAAGCAAATGAAAAAATAGAACAATTGAAATATGCAAGATCAAAAATACAATTGGCAAGAGCAGATTATGAAAAGAAACAGAATGACAAACAGATGCATCAGGATATTTTTTATCAGCAAATAGATGAACGTGTTATTTTATTGTCAGATTCTATGCAACAGCCTACATTAAGCAATTTATGGAAGTATCACGACCATTTTTATCAGCAGACCAATGATTTGCAACAGCAAAATTATTCATTTGAAGATTTAGCAGGTATTTATACAAAAGACGGGAAATCTTCTTTATTTGCAGTGTGTATCAAATATCCGTGCAAAAAAGATTTGACGGTTTTGCCGGCAGGCACCTATATTTGTGCCAATTGCAGTGAGAAAGCTAAAGAGGATGTATTAAATAAACTGTTGGATACCATAAAACAAAAGTATGGAAAAGAACCTGAATTTATTGTGCAGATAGTTGTAGTTACCGGAATTTTGCAGTGGGACTACCAAATACAACTATTTTTGGGAGAAGTGGCACAAGCAGATGATTAAAAGGTTACACTCAAAAAGACGAGGTTTTCCAATTGGAAAACCTCGTCTTTTTATTCTCTGATAATTTCGTTATGTGTAATCAGTTTTACATGATGGTCTGTTAGAATTTCAATGGCAGACTGTGTATCTTCTACACGTAAAATAATGATTGCTTCACCTATTTTACGACTTGTAAATGCGTAAATGTATTCCATGCTGATATTCTGTTTGGCAAGTAAATCAATTACAGTTGCCAGACCACCGGCACTGTCCGGGATTGTAACGCCGATTACATTTGTCAAAGATACTGTAAATTTGGATTTTTCCAGTTCTTCCATTGCTTTTGCAGGTTTATCTACGATCATGCGCACAATACCGTATTCGTTGGAATCTGCTACACAAAGCGCCAAAATATCAATATTAGCTTCTTTTAATATTTGAGTAACACGGGATAAACGTCCGGACTTATTTTCCAAAAATACAGAAATTTGTTTTAGTTGCATATTAAAATTCCTCTTTTCTTTGCTCATAGATAGAAGGGAAATGCTTTGTTGTAAAATAAGTGTTGTATGTAAAAATATCAATTATTGCAAATGACGGTTATCAATCACACGTTTTGCTTTTCCTTCTGAACGTGGTATTGATTTTGGTTCTAACAAGCGTACTTTTGCAGAAATATTTAGGATAGACTGCAATGCAGCTGCAATTTTTCTCTCAATTTCTGTCAAGCTTTTTAATGTATCTTGGAACATGGAGGCTGTCATTTCCACTTGTACCTCCAAACGATCCATATTATTGGCACGGTCTACCACAATTTGATAGTTAGGATCCATATTGAGAGATAACAGAACAGCTTCAATTTGTGACGGAAATACATTGATGCCGCGAATAATCAGCATATCGTCTGTTCTACCTTTTGGTTTGCACATTTTTACTAGTGTCCTGCCGCATGAGCAAGTACCCCGTTCTAGTTTGCAAATGTCGCGGGTACGGTAACGAATTAAAGGCAGTGCTTCTTTTCCGATGCAGGTAAATACCA
The DNA here is from genome assembly GCA_944384835.1 of uncultured Clostridia bacterium. Lineage (GTDB taxonomy): Bacteria > Bacillota > Clostridia > Oscillospirales > Acutalibacteraceae > UMGS1071. Next base: position 76,389 of record CALWUU010000007.1, read on the forward strand.
ATTCTCCGAATTCTCCGTCAGGCAAAACTTCTTCTGTGTCAGGATCAATAATTTCAGGATAGAAAAAATCTTCGTTAATGTGCATACCTTGCTGTGCAGGGCATTCAAATGCTACGCCGGGACCTGCAATTTCAGATAATCCATAAATATCATATGCTTTGATATTTAAAATAGCTTCCAGCTCCTGACGCATATGTTCCGTCCATGGTTCTGCACCAAAAAAGCCGGCGCGCAAGGGAAGCTGTTTTGTATCAATACCCATTTCTCGTGCGGTTTCACCAATATACATTGCATAAGAAGGTGTGCAGCATAAAATATTAGAACCGTAATCCTGTAAAATCTGCACTTGCCGCTTTGTATTGCCTGAAGACACCGGAATTGCCGTTGCCCCCAAATATTCGGCGCCATAGTGCAGTCCTAGTCCTCCTGTAAACAAACCATAACCGTAAGAAACATGGACATAATCGGATTTTGTGGTGCCAATACTGGTAAGTGCGCGAGCAACAGAGCGTGACCATACTTCAATGTCATTTTTTGTGTAGCCCACCACAGTTTGTTTTCCGGTAGTGCCGGAAGATGCATGAATCCGCACCAATTCTTCCTTTGGAACAGCGAACATACCAAAAGGATATGTATTGCGCAAATCATCTTTTACCGTAAAAGGAAGTTTATGTAAGTCGTCAATGGAATGAATATCATCAGGGGATACCCCCATATCTTTCATTCTCTCTTTGTATAGAGGTACGTTTTCATAAGCATGTTTCACCATGTGTTTCAAACGTTCAGACTGAATCTGACGCATTTCATCGGCAGACGAACATTCTATTTCAGGATCTAAATATTGTTTTGGTACAGACATTCCAAGTTCCCCTTTGATTTACTTATTATTGTTACTCTTGTATTAGGAATTATAGCCTAATACAAATGCTTTTTCGTTCATTTCAATAAATTTAGCAGGCACAGTTGCTTTGATTGTATCCAGACAAACTTGTTTATCAATATCCAGCTGTTTTGCCATTGCTCCCAGCAGAACCACATTGACTGCTTTCACAGAGCCTGCTTGCTGTGCTAATTTTAAAGCGTCAAATGCAAGCAGATGCGCTCCTTTATCCGCAATTTGTTTTTCCAGATGCTCAGGATAAGAAGCAGCGCCTGTAATTACAGGCATAGGGTCAATTTGCTGTGTATTGGCAATGATAATACCGCTTTTTTTCAGCCATGGTAAATATCTTCCTGCTTCCAGTAATTCAAAAGCCAAAATCACATCAGCTTCTCCCTGCTCAATGACAGGAGAATACACGTTGTCTCCATAACGTACATAAGTAACAACAGAACCGCCTCGTTGGCTCATTCCATGTACCTCTGACATTTTCACATCGTATCCTTGATTCAGCATAGCCGCACCAAGCACGCGGCTGGCCAATAATGTGCCTTGACCGCCAACACCCACAATCACAACGCTTTTTACATTTTGTTTCATGAAACTACCTCCTGCTTGCCAATGGCTTTTGCACCGCATAGTCCAACGCATACGTCGCAGCCTACGCATTGCGTATCATCAATGACAGCCTTGTTGTTTTTCATGCTGATAGCAGGGCAGCCAATACCCAAACATGCACGGCATCCAACGCATTTTTCCGGATTGATGAAAAGCGGAGAATTGTGCTTTACGGTTTTCAGCAGTGCACAGGGACGGCGTGCAATAATCACAGACGGTTCTTCTGCTGCTAATTCTTCTTTCAAAACAGTGCGTACTTGTTTTAAATTGAAAGGATCCACCACGGTAACGCGCCGTACGCCTACAGCTTTGCATAGTGCTTCCAAGTCCACAGCGGCAGCCGGTTCATTGTAAATATTCTTTCCGGTCGTTGGGTTTTCTTGATGACCCGTCATGCCGGTAGTAGAGTTATCTAAGATAATGACAACGGAATTGCTCTTATTATAGGTAATGTCAATCAGACCGGTAATGCCGGAATGCATAAAGGTGGAATCTCCGATAACAGCAACTGATTTTTTCTCTCCCTCCGCACCGCGTGCTTTGTTGAATCCATGCAAGCCGGATACAGAGCCGCCCATGCACAAACATGTATCCATTGCGTTTAATGGGGCAGAAGCGCCCAGCGTATAACAACCAATGTCTCCGCTGACAAATACGTTTGCTTTCTTTAGCTCATAAAATACGCCTCTATGGGGACAGCCACAGCACATCACAGGAGGGCGTACAGGGGTTGGTTCGTCCAAGGACAGCACTTCGTCTTCCTGATCCAGCATGAGTTTTTTAATGAGTTTTTGAGAAAGTTCTCCGCAAATTGGAAACAATTCTTTTCCTATGACTTTCACACCAATTTGGGTACAATGTGTTTCAATAATAGGGTCAAGTTCTTCAATGACGTATACGGTTTCCACCATGTTTGCAAAGTTGCGTATCAAATCAACAGGCAAAGGATGTACCATACCCAGCTTTAAATAGGAAACTGTATCCCCCAGCGCTTCTTTTGCATATTGGTATGCCGCACCTGAAACAATGACGCCGATTTTTGCGTGGTTATCTTCCATATGATTTATGTCACAGTTTTCTGCCCATTGAGATAATTTTTTGGTTCTTTCTTCCACAAGAGGGTGTTTGGCTCTTGCAAACGCAGGAAGAACAACATATTTGCTTGGCTGCTTTATATATGGTTTCAGGTCTATTTGTTCTCTGTCCTGTGTATCTACAATACTGCAGGAATGAGAGATTCTGGTGGAAAGACGAATGATAACAGGAGTATCATATTCTTCTGAAAGCGAATAAGCCAGTTTTGTAAACGAACAGCATTCGGCAGAATTGGAAGGCTCCAACATAGGTACTTTTGATGCAATGGCATGGTGGCGGGAATCTTGTTCATTCTGGGAAGAATGCATGCCCGGGTCATCTGCAACGGCAATGACCATACCGCCGTTTACCCCTGTGTAAGAGATGGTATACAAAAGGTCTGCCGCTACGTTCAAACCAACATGTTTCATGGCACAAAAAGAACGAGCACCTGCAATGGATGCGCCTGCAGCAACTTCGGCTGCGACTTTTTCATTGGGAGCCCATTCACAATATATTTCTTCAAATTTTGCGGCTGCCTCTGTAATTTCTGTACTTGGCGTACCGGGATAACTGGAAACTACACGCACGCCGGCTTCATATAAACCGCGTGCTACAGCCTCGTTGCCCAATAATAGCTGTTTCATGATATACCTCCGTGGGGATAAAAATGCTCGTATACTCATTTATGAGTTTGTTTCATCCAATATGTTTTATATATGTTCAACAGTATTTTACTATGTTTCCATATCGAATGCAAGGCGTATTGCCAGGCTTTTTCCGGTATTCTCTGGCGGCGGTGTACAATATGTTTCTGCCAAAATACAAATGTGGATTTACTGTATCTGACAATAAGATTTTGTATAAAATTGCCCTTGCTTTTCTCTTGTGATATAATCATAAATACAGGCAAACGTTATGTATAACGTTTCAAAAAGGAGGATAGCACATGCTATTGCTTTCTGCGGAAAAAATAGAAAAAAGCTATGGAATCAAACCTTTGTTAAAAGAAGCCTCTCTTTATTTGGGGCAAGGAGACAAGATAGGTGTAGTAGGTTTGAATGGAATGGGTAAATCCACATTACTGAAAATTATTGCAGGTGTGGAGCAATACGACAGCGGCTCCATTACAAAAACACCTCATCTGGTCATTCATTATTTACCCCAGCAGCCGGTAATGCAATCTGGAAATACAGTATTGCAGCAGGTTTTTTTAGGAGCTTCGGAAGAATTGCGTCAAATGAAAGAATATGAAGCAAAGTCCATTTTAACAAAACTGGGCATTTCTGATTTTCAGCAGGATGTTTCTACGCTTTCAGGCGGGCAGAAAAAACGGGTGGCAATTGCCAGTGCTTTGGCAACTCCCTGCGATTTATTGATTTTGGATGAACCTACCAACCATTTGGACCACCATATGGTTGCATGGCTGGAGCAAACGTTACAGAAATTTCGGGGCGCATTGCTTATGATTACCCATGACCGTTATTTTCTCGATCGTGTTTCCAATAAAATCATAGAAGTAAACAACGGTAAAATTTATCAATATGAAAGCAGCTATTCCGGTTATTTGGAGAGCAAAGCACAGCGTGAGGAGATGGCGCTTAGTTCCGAAAGAAAGCGTCAAAGCTTGCTGAGAAAAGAATTACAATGGATTCAAAGAGGTGTAAAAGCAAGAGGAACAAAAAGCCGTTCCCGCATAGAACGTTTTGAAGCGCTGAGAGACAAAGAAGGACCAGAACTGTCTCAGCAATTGGAAATCAGTTCGGTGGGGACGCGTCTTGGGAAAAAGACCATAGAAGTGAATCATATTTCAAAGTCCTATGGGGACAAGATATTGATTCAAGATTTTTCCTACATTGTTCCGCGGGACGGAAGAATCGGAATCATTGGAAAAAATGGATGCGGAAAATCTACTTTGCTGCAATTGTTAAGCGGAAACTTATCTCCGGATACAGGTACTGTTGAGGTAGGGGATACGGTTAAAATAGGATATTACACACAAGAATGCAGAAATATGGATGAACGCCAGCGGGTGATTGATTACATTAGGGACGGTGCAGAGTGGATTGAAACAATCAACGGTAAATTAAGCGCCGCGCAAATGCTGGAAACCTTTTTATTCCGCGGCGACATGCAATGGAATTATATTGGCAAGCTTTCAGGAGGAGAGCGGCGCCGTTTATATTTATTGCGTGTATTAATGGAAGCGCCGAATGTACTGCTTCTGGACGAACCTACCAACGATTTGGATATTGAGACCCTTCAAATTTTGGAGGAATATCTGGAAACATTTGCAGGAGCTGTCGTTGTTGTTTCCCACGACCGTTATTTTCTGGACAAAGTAACAGACACTATTTTTGAATTTCAGGAAGACGGTAGGCTGAAGCAATTTTTAGGAGGATATTCTGACTATTTTGATACCGTAAAAACAGATTTACGTGTAAAAAAAGAACACGAAACCAAAACATCTTTCAAGGAACAAGAACGGTCTCATCCCGTAAAAAAACAAAAATTCAAGTTTTCCTATAATGAACAAAGAGAATTTCAGGAAATTGACCATATTGTAGAAGCATTAGAAAGTCAAATACAAAAATTATCTCAGGAAATAGAAGACAGCTCCAGTGATTACGGTGCATTAACACAGTTATTAAAGGAAAAAGAAGAAGCAGAGCAATTGTTGGAGCAGAAAATGGAACGCTGGGTGTATCTGCATGATTTAGCGGATAAAATAGAGCGGCAAAAACAATAGACCATTAAACAAAATTAAATAGAATATGGTAATTGGATATATCAGCGTACGCAATGGACAACAGTATGTTGGTTTTTTGAGATAAAACATATATTGATTGTAGATAGAATATTTTCCCCAAAGGATTTTTCAATTATGTTTTTACCGCATGAGTCAAACAGTTTTATCTGTTTTCTTATAATTAAAATATTTTTCATAAATGTTTGGTATTTTAAAAAGTAATATGAGGATGTACAGAGCACAGCTGTAAATGCAGTATATATGTATAGAAAACAATGCCGGAACATATCTCAAACCGGCTTAATATTAAAAAAAGCATATTTATTTGTTTTGGAATCTTTTCTAAATAGAAATTGCATCTAATTTTATTATAAAACCGGTGTTGGAACGGTACAATTGATTTATAAAATATACCAATAAAGAAAAAAGACATCTTGTTTCAAGATGTCTTTTTTCTTTATTTAGAAGGTTTTGTAGATAGTAATGGTACAAATGGTGTACTTTATGTCCTGCTTGAAACGGGAGGAAAAATAAAATTAACACATCAGCTAAAATCTGCTGAAAATGATCAAATTTGTACTCTGTAAATTAAATATTTTGTATTTAATCCGGAATGAAACTAATGTTTTTTTGCTAAAATACACAAAAAGTTTTAAATTATACTATACAGGTTGACTTTAATTTTATTTTGTTCTAGAATAATGTTACAGTATTAAAAGAGCATAAACGCAAACACGTACTGCTTATGGGCTGTAACCCCCGCAGTTGGGACAATAAATTGTTTTTATACCTTATTTTTTGTTGTTCATGACATATAATTGCGGTTTCGGTACAAAAAGTACACTTTTAGTACCAGTTTTTGTATATTGATTGTATTGCGAATAAAGCTCGTTGACAGTAAAGAATAGTTGAATGACGCATATTGCTTTGAGACAAAGAGCAGAAAGGGAGAGATGGATTGTGAAAGGAACAACTATAAAAAGATTTCCGGTTTTCGCGTTTACC
>CALWUU010000008.1 GCA_944384835.1 uncultured Clostridia bacterium
GTCAGGTACGGGCGGCCTTGGTAAATCCGGAAGGAAACCCATGCTACTTTACGTATGTGATTGTGCTAAAAGACACCCAGGAAGAGCTATACAGAACAGGCTTGCTGGAACCGGGAACAGCAGTGACAGAATTCACCATAGAAAAAGACCTGGAACCGGGAAGCTATGATATCGAGCTGAAAGTAGAAACAGGTCAGCTGAGTGATTATACTAAGGAAATGAATTCAGGCGTCATTGCGGCAACTCTGGAGGTTGTTCAGGAATGAAACGAGCACTCTTGACAGTTGTAAGCGTCATTGGATGCTTACTGGTGTTTGCAGGCTGCGGCAGTCAAACACCGCAGGCGGCCCAAAGCTTTGAACAGGATTTGACAGGCACGATTATACTGGAAGACATTACACTGACCGTGAACGAAACGGGAACACAAAGTCAGGTAGTGCCGCCGGAGCCATACGGGTATTACAATTACTACCAGGAGTATGACGGTTACCAATACTACGTAGCGTCAGTCACCGTGAAAAATAACGGGGAGACCGCTTTTGACCCTAATACCTGCAAGGTAACGGCTGACATGCCCGACCAAAGCACAGCAGAAGGAAAGCTGGTCCTGCTCAATGAAATCGACTCAGACTTTAAAGAAACACTGGACAGCGGCAGGGAATGCAATGGGTATCTATTTATCTTGGCAAAACAGGAACAAGGCACTCCCCAAACCATAAATGTTTACTACAATCATGGTTTTACATCCATAGAAAACGTACAGCAGTACGATATGCAGGCTGTACTCCGCGTGATTTCTTAAACTGCCTTACATTTCCTTCCTCTTTCTAAAAAGAGTTGTACTGTAATAAGTACAACTCTTTTTTTATTTAAAAATTTCACATTCTTTTTTGGCAGCTGAATTCAGTCTGCTTTTCTGACAGTCTGACAGACAGTTTCTGTCTCATTTGAGTTTATAGTGAAAATAAGAAATAATCGAATCTTAATAAAAATATATCAAAAAATATTATTTTTGAAAAAACGATGTATATTGCTGATATCACATAGAAAATAATATTTATAAATACAATCAGATATATTATATATGCAAAATTTTTGACTGAAATCGCTTATGCTGTACTTTTTATTGTATCCTAATGTTAAAAAATCATGATAATATACTTCAATGTTTTGGAATCACAAAAATTGGTAGGAAGAAATGGAATAATTTCTTTTTGCTTACAAATACTATTTCCAGTAAATTGGGCAATACGAACAATTCACCAAATTTGTGATTCGGAGGAATGAATATAAATGAAAGCGACAGGAATTGTAAGAAGAATTGATGATTTGGGCCGCGTTGTAATTCCAAAAGAGATTCGCCGCACTCTGCGTATCAGAGAAGGAGATCCCCTTGAAATTTTTACAAATACAGACGGCGGCGTTATTTTTAGGAAATATTCTCCGGTTGGGGAGTTATCCTCTTTTGCAGAGCAATATGCCGAGGTACTTAGCAAAACAGCCAATGTGCCTGTTTTAATTTGTGACAGCGATCATGTTGTAGCTGCAGCAGGTGTTTCTAAAAAAGAATATTTGGAACGTCGTGTGACACAAGCAATGGAAGATTATATGCAATCCCGACAAAAATTTATTGGCAGTGAAGCAGATCATGCCTTACGTCCCATTGAAGGGATTGAACGCAATGCAAGTGTAGCCTATCCTATTATTGCTTCCAGTGATGTGACAGGCGCTATTATTATTCTCTTTGATGAAAAAAATACTCCCCCAACTCAGGTAGAAATTAAGCTGGCTCAAGCAGCAGCGGCATTTTTAGGAAAACAAATGGAAGATTAATATTGTGATGATTAAAAAGCGGGTGACAAGCCTGCTCTTTTTATATAAAAATACAGGCAGTTATCAGCATATATAGTATAGTGGACGCTGGTAAAAGACAGCATATAGAAAAAATGGGTTAACCCTTGCATTTATGCGTATTTTATGATAAAATAAAGCATACAAATAGTAAGAAGGACAAAAGAGTGGGTTAGCCCGCTCTTTTATTATTATGAGGTGAAACAACTTGGCACAAAAGAAAAAATCTGGAAACACTGTTGCCGCGGTGGCAAAATTATGCGAACCGTTTGCACAGCAGCTCGGTTTAACCATATGGGACATTCGCTATGTAAAAGAAGGTTCTTACTGGTACTTGCGTATTTTTATTGATAAACCGGAAGGTGTAACATTGGATGATTGCGAAGCTATGAGCCGCGCAATTAACGACCCGTTGGATCAGTTGGATCCTATAGACGGAGAATATTGTTTGGAAGTATGTTCTCCGGGCGTTGACCGTGAACTGGTGCGTCCGGAACATTTTCAGGCGTTTCTGGGTGCCGTTGTAACTGCAAAATTAATTCGTCCTTTGGAAGATGGAAGAAGAGAAATATTGGGCATTCTGCAGGCTTATGAAAATTCAGTACTTACTCTTGAAACAGAGGAAGGAGAATTTTTAGACATTGATAAAAAAGACACTTCGTCTGTCAGAGTTTGTGACGATTATGTAGATATTGATGATGAAGATTTTGAGGAGGAATTTTAGAAAAATGAGTAGTGAATTGTTTGAAGCATTAAATCTTCTGGAAAAAGAGCGCGGCATTCAAGTGGATTTTATGATAGATAAAATTACCAAAGCCATTTTAACCGCGTGCAAAAACAGCTACGACAATGAGGATGCCCGTGTGGAAGTGAATCCCGATAAAGGCGCGTTTGATGTTTATTTGCGTAAGGAAGTAGTAGATGAAGTATTTGAACCAAACAAAGAAATTTCTTTGGAAGATGCGCAGAAAATAGATCCGAATGCAACTTATGAGGATAAAGTAGAAGTCCAATTGAATACAAAAGAATTCGGTCGTATTGCTGCTCAAACAGCACGAAATATGATTCGTCAAGGCATTCGTGACGGCGAGCGCGGACAAATGATGCAGGAATTCCAAAGCAAACATCAAGAGCTGGTCAGTGCTTTGGTAGAAAGAATTGATCCCCGCTCAGGCGCTGCCTCTTTACGTATTGGAAAAGCGGAGGCGGTTTTGCCAAAAAGCGAGCAAGTTGGCAACGAGGTATTAAAAGAAGGCGACCACATCAAAGTTTATGTAGTAGATGTCAAGGAAACAGAGAGAGGTCCCCGCGCTATGATTTCCCGTACACATCCGGATCTTGTAAAACGTTTGTTTGAAACGGAAGTTCCGGAAATTTACGATGGAACTGTTGAAATTAAGGCAGTTTCCCGTGAAGCGGGCTCCAGAACAAAGCTTGCCGTATTAAGCCATAATGCAGATGTTGACGCCGTAGGCGCTTGCATCGGATCCCGCGGCGCTCGCGTTTCCAATATTGTAAATGAACTAAACGGTGAAAAAATTGATATTATAGAATACAGCGAAGATCCTGAAAAATTTATTGCAGCTTCCCTGTCTCCGGCAGATGTATTGTCCGTAGTTGTGACAGATGAAGCGGCACGCGCATGCCGTGTTACCGTACCTGACAGTCAGTTGTCTTTGGCAATCGGAAATAAAGGTCAAAATGCACGTTTGGCTGCAAAATTAACAGGCTGGAAAATTGACATTAAGCCCGAGAGCGGTTTTTACGGAGAAGAACCGGAAGAGATACAGCCTGTGTCCGAACAGGAACACACAGATGAAGAATCAGCAGAAACAACAGTGGAAGACGAACAAGTATAATTGGTGATCGAACAGCCAATTTTTTATAAAAAGCGCGAAAGGCGGTGAAGTTTATCATGCATAAAAAACGTATTCCCATGCGTATGTGTACCGGATGTGGAGAAATGAAACCAAAACCTGAATTGGTGCGTGTTGTAAAGGCTCCTGACCAAAAGGATGAGCAGGGCAATATATTGGCGGCAGGAGATATTTCTTTAGACGCGACTGGTAAAAAACCGGGTCGAGGTGCTTATGTATGTAAAAAAGCAGACTGCCTGAAAGCCGCGCGAAAGGCCAGAAGATTTGAAAGAGCCTTCTCTTGTCCAATTCCCGCAGAGGTATATGACAAAATGGAGGAGGAAATTTCACAGTATGAGTCAGAATAAATTACTTTCTTTGCTGGGCATTGCCAGAAAGGCAGGACGCCTTTCCCTGGGAAATGATCCTGCTATTGAAGCGATGAAAAGCGGGCAAACTTGCTTGGTACTGGTTGCAAATGATTTATCAAAACGAACGCTCAAAGGCGTTTGTCTCGCAGCAGAGAAAGAGCAGATAGATGTACTTACTATGAATGAGACCATGGATGAAATCGGGGCGGCATTAGGAAGGCGCACCGGTGTTATTGCGGTAAACGACGCCGGCTTTGCCAATAAAATGCGTACCATGTGCAGTGAAGAGAAAACGCAGCAGAAACACGAGGAGGAGTAGGATTATATGATGAAAAAATACCGAGTGAATGAGGTCGCAAAAGACCTCAATGTTGAAAATAAAGATGTCATCGAAGTGTTAAAACCATTCAGCGATGAACCTAAAAAATATATGACTGCGCTGACAGAAGAAGATCTTGATATTGTTTTTGATACTTTTACAAAGGAAAACAGCTTAGAATCTTTTGACGAGTATTTTGCAGAGAGAGAAGAAAATAGACCGGCTGTTCCTGCAAAAGAAGAGGCAGAAGCAAAAGAAACTGCAAATCCTAAGGAAGCAGCGGAAAAAGAGAGCGGAAAAGATTCTTCTTCCAAAGAGAAAGCTGCTGCCAAACCGGAAAAAGAGCAAAAAAGCAATGGGACTGCAAAAGCTAATAAACAAGTAAAAGCAGCAGGGCAAAAGTTAGAAAAAGCAAATCAGGAGAAAAAAGAATCTGTGTCCGAAAACACAACATTCACCACTTCCGATGTTGTACAAAAGCCGGCAGGCAGAATTGTAGATACTCGTACTTCACAGGTCAATATGGATCGTTACAACGAGAAGTATGACCGCTTGGCAAATGAAAAAGTAAAAACAGACCAAACCGTAAACAAACAAAAGTTAACACAGCGCAGCAGTCAATACAGAGGAAAACCAAAAAATTCCCGGAAAGAGACAGAAGCAGAGCGCTTAAAACGTATCCAGCTGGAACGCCAAAAGAAACAAATGACCATTACCATTCCCGATGAGATTGTAGTAAATGAATTGGCACTGCGTTTAAAAGCAACTGCCGCAGAAGTCATTAAAAAATTAATGATGATGGGCGTAATGGCTACTGTAAACGATGTAATCGACTTTGATACCGCTTCGCTGATTGCAATGGAATTCCATGCAAAAGTCGAAAAAGAAGTGGTAGTTACCATTGAAGAACAAATTATTGATGACAGTGAAGACGAAGACGATAACTTAGTTCCAAGAGCACCGGTTGTTGTCGTTATGGGTCACGTTGACCACGGTAAAACTTCATTGCTGGATGCCATCCGTAAAGCAAATGTTACAAAATCGGAAGCAGGCGGCATTACACAACACATTGGTGCATATCGTGTTCCGGTTGGCAACGGAGAAATTACCTTTTTGGATACTCCGGGTCACGAAGCATTTACAACCATGCGCGCACGCGGTGCACAAGTAACAGATATTGCAATTTTGGTAGTTGCCGCAGACGACGGTATCAAACCGCAAACAGTAGAAGCAATCAGCCATGCAAAAGCTGCCGGAGTTTCCATTATTGTAGCAATCAACAAAATGGATAAACCCACTGCAAATCCTGACCGCGTAAAAGAGCAATTAACGCAGCACGAGATTTTGCCGGAAGAATGGGGCGGCGATGTACCTTGTATTCCAATTTCAGCGATGACAGGAGAAGGCATTCCTGAGTTGCTGGAAATGGTTATGCTGGTTGCAGATATGAAAGAACTGAAAGCAAATCCTGACAGAGCTGCAAAAGGCACCGTCATTGAAGCAAGATTGGATAAAGGCCGCGGACCGATTGCAACTATCTTGGTGCAAAACGGCACCTTGCATATTGGAGACAGCATTGTTGCAGGTACTACAGTAGGTCGTGTACGCGCTATGACCAATGACAGAGGAGAACATGTAAAATCTGCAGGACCGTCTGTTCCTGTGGAAATTACAGGTTTGGATGATGTGCCAACAGGCGGTGATATTTTCAATGTAGTATCCGATGAACGTTTGGGCCGTCAGTTGGTAGAGCAGCGTCGTTCCCAACAAAAAGAAGAACGCTTCAACGCACAGACAAAGGTCACTTTGGATAATTTGTTTGATCAAATGCAGGAAGGACAAATGAAAGAACTGCAAATTATTGTAAAGGCTGACGTACAAGGCTCATTTGAAGCGGTGAAACAAGCGTTGGAAAAACTAAGCAATGACGAAGTTCGTGTAAGAGTCATTCATGGCGGCGTTGGCGCTATCAGTGAATCTGATGTTATGCTTGCAAACGCATCCAATGCAATCATCATCGGCTTTAATGTGCGTCCGGATCCGGTTGCGGAAGAAAATGCAAAACGCGATGGCGTTGACCTTCACTTGTATCGTATTATTTACGAAGCAATTGAAGATGTGGAAGCTGCAATGAAAGGTATGCTGGCTCCAAAATACCGGGAGGTATTTTATGGCCGGGCAGAGTGCCGTCAGGTTTATAAAATCAGCAATGTTGGTATTGTTATGGGTTCTTACGTAACAGACGGCAAAATTGTACGCAACTCCTTGGTTCGCGTTGTGCGTGACGGTATTATTATTGCAGACGACAAAATTGCTTCCCTGCGCCGCTTTAAAGATGACGTAAAAGAAGTGGCGGAAGGATATGAATGCGGCGTTACCTTGGAACATTTTAACGATGTAAAAGAAGGCGACGTATTTGAATCCTATAATATGGAAGAATATAGAGAGGACTAAGTCCTTTTGATTAAAATGGCGGGCGCCCGGTTCGCCTGCCATTTGTTTTTCGGCGGTCGTTTTTTGTGCCGCTGTAAGGAGGTTGAATACTATGGCCAGTCATAGATTGGGACGTATTACAGAAGATATTCACAGAGAATTAACCGCAATATTCAGAGAAGTAAAAGATCCGCGGGTACAGCAAGGTCTGATTAGTATTGTGCGTGTAGAGGTTACAAATGACCTTTCTTACTGTACCGTTTATATCAGCGCAATGCAGGGTTTGGAACAGGCAAAAGTGGCTGAAAAAGGATTAAAATCAGCGGCGGGATTTATTCGCAGGGAACTTGGACGCCGTTTAAAATTACGTCATGTTCCTGAGCTGATGTTTACAGCAACGGATTCTATTGAATATGGTGCGAACATTTCTAAACTGATTCATGATTTAGAAGAGGAGAACCATCATGAAGATTAAATTACAACAAGCGGCAGATGTATTGCAGCAAGCCGATGATATATTGGTACTCAGCCATAAGTCTCCGGACGGCGATACTTTGGGTTCGGCTTCTGCTCTTTGCACAGCATTGCAAAGACTGGGAAAACATGTCCGTTTTGCATGTTCCGATCCGATTGTTCCCAAATATGAAAATCTGTTTGCGCAATTAAAACCGGAAGAGTTTGAGCCTAAATTTATTGTTGCGGTAGATATTGCCGACACACAACTGCTTGGGGAAGAAACGGAACAGTTTAAGGATTCCATTGACCTTGCCATTGATCACCATATGTCACACAAGGAATATGCCAAAATGTCTTATGTAGACGGAACTGCCGCTTCTACTACACAAATCATTTATGAATTGTTCTGTATGATGGGAGTTTCTATTGATAAACAAATTGCAAATTGTTTATATACAGGTCTTTGCACCGATACAGGCTGCTTTCGCTATTCCAATACGTCTGCCACTACATTGCGTATTGCAGCAAGTTTAATGGATGCAGGCGCTGATGCGGCAGAAATCAATCGCATTATGTTTGATACCAAAAGCAGAGCCAGATTGAATGTGGAACGTTTGGCAATGGAGAGCATTGCGTTTTATGAAAACGGACGTTTTGATATTATGGAAATCACCGAAGAAATGATGACACAGTCAGGTGCCACGGAAGGCGATATTGAGGGATTGGCAGCTTTGCCCCGTCAAGTGGAAGGTGTGTTGATTGCCGCAACTTTACGTGAGAAAAAAACAGGCGGATATAAAATATCTGTCAGAGCAACGCCTCCGTACGATGCTTCTGCCATTTGTGCTCAGTTTGGAGGCGGAGGACATAAAGGCGCCGCCGGATGTGTCATTGAAGATGAAAAAGAAAACGTAAAAAAGAAATTGGCGGAAGCAGTAAGCGGCTATTTTCGTTCCCAAGGTATTTAAGGGAAATCAATCAAAAGGAGGAGAACCATGGACGGCGTAATTTTAATTGATAAACCGCAATCGTTCACTTCTTTTGATGTGGTTGCGGTCATGCGTGGATTATTTCACCAGAAAAAAGTAGGGCATACGGGTACACTGGATCCTATGGCTACCGGGGTGCTCCCCATTCTTTTGGGAAAAGCTACGCGCTGTGCTGCTTTTTTGGAAGATACCAATAAAGAGTATCAGGCACAATTTCAATTAGGCATGGCAACGGATACACAGGACAGTACGGGTAAGGTAACCTGCACAAGTGCGCGTAAAGTGACCCGGCAGGACCTGGAACAAGTGCTTGCTCAATTCAGGGGAGAAATTATGCAGCTTCCGCCTATGTACTCGGCAGTACAAAAGGACGGACAACGGCTTTATGTGTTGGCGCGTCAAGGAATAGAGGTAGAGCGGGAAGCACGTCCCGTTACGATTTTTAAATGTGAATTGATATCTTTTGATGAAGCATCGCAAACAGGTACGTTATGTGTCGCTTGCTCCAAAGGAACCTATATACGTACCTTGTGCCATGATATTGGTATGGCACTGGGTACATATGGCATCATGACTGCTTTAAGGCGCACCGTGGCATGCGGCTTTACTTTGGAACAGACCATTCCTTTACAGAAAGCCAAACAAATCAAAGAGCAAGGCGGAAGCCTTGAGGATAGAGTGCTTCCGATTGATTCCATTTTTCAGGACAAACCTGCTTTAAACATTTCACAGGCGCAAACAACACGTTTTGCCAATGGGGGAGGATTAAGCCTGGAGCGTCTCCGTTTATCAAATGCTCAGCAAAAAGAGGATGGTAAGGTATATCGTGTATATAGTTATCATGATATCTTTTTAGGTTTGGGAGTGGTATCGGTAGAAAAGGGAGAACTTCGCATATTAAGGCTTTTTTGTGGAGAGGACAAAGTATGAAACTGATTACAGAATTAAAACAGAATTGCTTAGAGCCTGCATCTGTTGCGCTGGGATGCTTTGATGGTATCCATTTGGGGCACCAGGCAGTCATTGGCTGTGCTGTTGCAGATAAGACCAAAGGTCTTGTTCCTTCTGTGTTTACTTTTCAGGAAAATCCTTTGCAGGTGTTAACAGGAAAAACAGTACCTGCTTTATTGGCACCTGATTCCAGAAATCAAATATTTGAAGAAATTGGTGTGGAACAAGTATTCATCCCTTCCTTCCGAGATGTTATGAACCTGGAAGCGGAAGCGTTTGTTCATACTGTACTGAAAGAATATTGTAAAGCTGTGAATGTATATTGCGGATTTAACTTTCACTTTGGCAAAGGCGGAAAAGCAGGTGCAGAGGAATTGAAACGGTTTGGAGAAAAAAACGGAATCAAAGTTACTGTGGTACAAGCAGTGTCTTTACAGGAAGGTGTTCCAATCAGTTCAACCCAAATTCGCAGCTGTTTACAGCAAGGTCAGACAGAGATAGCCGCAAAGATGCTGGGGCGTAATTTTTTCTATCAGTTTCCGGTGGTTGAAGGGAATAAACTTGGCAGAACCATGGGATTTCCAACGCTCAATCAAGCACTGCCTCCTAATTTTGTAAAACCCAAACGCGGCGTATATGCTTCTTTGGTTACGTTGGAAAACGGAACGGTTTATTATGGTGTAACCAATATAGGAGTAAAGCCAACGGTAGGCGATGATTATATTGTAGCTTCCGAAACATGGATTCCGAATTTCAGCGGCAATTTATACGGAACCAGTCCCAAAATAGAGCTCATCAGTTATATTAGAGAAGAACAAAAATTTAGAAATTTACGCATTTTAGCAGAACAAATTCAAAAGGATAAAGAACAAGCGTTTCAATTACTTGAAAAAAATATTTCTTTGTAAAATAAAAAAGAGTCAACCATCAGTTGACTCTTTTTTATTTTACAATAAATCCCCGTATTTTTTCACAAATAGTTTTTTTATAATCGTAATCAAGGTCATATACGCTAAAATCATTCCTATCATCCAGATAAAATAAACAGCTGGCAGTGCCGTCATACCAAGATTTGTACCCAATGGAGTGCATGGAATGACAGTGCCGATCATAATTGCAATGGTAGTGACAGCCAAAACGGGTAAAGAAGCCCGACTCTGAATCAAAGGAACTTTAGGGGTTCGAATCATGTGAATGACCAAAGTCTGTGACCATAAAGATTCTACAAACCAGCCTGCATGGAACAGCGCTGTGAATAAAACGGAATTTACCCCTGCTGCTCCAAAGGGACCGCCGCAAACGGCAGGACAAATAACAAAATATAAAATAAAATATGTGATAATGTCAAAAATGGAACTGACAGGTCCCATCCATATCATGAAATTTTTTATGGAAGAAGCATCCCATTTGCGAGGGTGTTTTAAAAATTCTGTGTCCATATTATCCCATGGAATAGAAATACAGGAAATATCATAAATCAAATTCAAAACCAAAATTTGAATTGGAAGCATAGGGAGAAATGGCAGAAATATGCTGGCTGCCAAAACTGAAAGCATATTTCCAAAATTGGAACTTGCCGTCATTTTGATATATTTTATAATATTGCCAAAAATTTTTCTTCCTTCAATAACGCCTTGTTCCAATACCATAAGATCTTTTTCCAGCAGAATAATATCAGCAGATTCTTTTGCAATATCTACGGCTGTATCTACTGAAATTCCGACGTCCGCTTCTTTCATGGCGGAAGCGTCGTTTATGCCGTCTCCCATAAATCCAACGATATGTCCTTTTTCACGCAGCGCATGTACAATCCGTGTTTTTTGGTGGGGAGAAAGTTTTGCGAATACATTGGTTGTTTCTACAGCCTGAGATAGCTGTTCATCTGTCATGAACTCAATATCTGAGCCAAGCAGCAGGTTATCTGCTTTTAGTCCTACCTGACGGCAGACACAGCGTGTTACTGCATCGTTATCTCCCGTTAATATTTTTGTGGAAACACCATAGGTGTTTAAAGCTTCAATGGCTGTTTTTGCGGTTTCTTTCGGTGGGTCTAAAAAAGCAAGGTATCCTATTAACACCATATCAGCTTCGTCATTTACGGAAAAAATGCCTTCTGCAGATGGATTGTTTTTTTGCGCGATGGCTAACACACGCATTCCGCTTTCATTTAATTTTTTTACGGTTTCCAATATTTCTAGCTTTACTTCATCTGTAAGCGGTTCTACTTTAGCTTTGTATTCGGCGAACGTGCATACCTGAAGCATTTCTTCAACGGCGCCCTTTGTTACCATTTGTGTTTTTCCGTCTGTGTCGCGTACCACAACGCTCATGCGGCGTCTGGAAAAGTCAAAGGGTACTTCGTCTACTTTTTGATAGCGGGAGATGATAGATGATACATCTTCCTGATGTTTCTGTGCATATTCTAAAATAGCTACGTCCATTAAATTGCGCAGTCCTGTCTGAAAGTAACTGTTTAAAAATGCGTGCCGGAATACCCTGTCATTTTCATTGCCGTGAATATCCAAATGATACTCCAGGGCTACTTTATCCTGTGTTAGTGTGCCTGTTTTATCGGTACAAAGAACATCCATGGAGCCAAAGTTCTGTATGGCATTGAGATTTTTAATTATAGTTTTCTTTTTTGACATTTGCACAGCGCCTTTGGCCAAATTAGTGGTTACAATCATAGGCAGCATTTCAGGAGTTAAACCTACTGCCACAGATAGCGCAAACAATGCCGCTTCCAGCCAATCTCCTTTTGTAAAGCCATTAATAAACAGCACAATGGGTACCATTACGAACATAAAGCGGATCAGCAATTTAGAAACAGATTGAACGCCTTTTTCAAATCCGGTTTTTGTTTTGACTCGGGTAATGGATTTTGCCATAGTGCCAAACAGCGTTTGATTTCCGGTTGCCACTGCAATGCAAACGGCGGAACCACTTACAACATTGGTACCCATAAACGCTAAATTGGGACATTCTAAAGGTGTATGATAAGTATATGCGCAGTTTTGTTCCGCAAATTTTTCAACCGGTTCGCTTTCACCTGTTAAAGCGGCTTGGCTGACGAATAAATCCTTTGAGGACAGAATCCGTACATCAGCAGGGATCATATCGCCGGCTGCCAGATGGATAATATCGCCCCGTACAATTTCACTGACGGGAAGCTCTTGTTTTCCGCTTTCTTCCCGTTCTACCAAAACAGTAGTCTTAACTAGTTCTTTTAGCTTTTCGGCTGCACTGCCTGAACGTAATTCTTGTACCAATCGTACGATTCCGCTTAAAAGAACCATGACCAAAACAATGGTCACAGCAGTAAAATCTCTGTTTTCAGCGCTGACAAAAATAACGTCTGTACACAAAGAAATCAGCGCCAATGCAAGTAATACTAAAGTGAATGGATCAACAAAAGAACGTAATAATTTTTGCAATATGGTATCTTTCTTTTCCTGAGAAATACTATTGCTTCCATATTCCTGCCGCACGGTTTCCACATATGCTTCATTTAATCCGCTGTAAGAAGAACCTAACTGGAGCAGCAATTTTTCCGGTGTTTGTTGTGCCGCATTTAATAAATGTTTATTTTGTATGTCTGTTTTTTGAGACATAACATTTTTTCTGAATGGATATATTTTTTTCATAACCGTTACCTCCTTTGTGGCAGATTGCCGTAGTTTGAGGAAGTAAGGCATTACCAAAACAGCAAACGTAAGAACCGTTTGCTTTACTTATTTATGATATAAGCAAGCCATGTAACGCAGTGTCCGCATACGTTACTGCTCTATGCTGCCCTTTCGGTTTTATGCCGTTGCTACTTCCTGCGTCCATGTTACTCACTCCTTTTACGTTTCAAATATCTATATAAAATCCAATTTGGGATTGGATAGCGGAAAAAAAGCCTTGCGGCCAATTACGGCAGCAAGGCTTACTTTACAAAACAAATATTTGCACGGCAAAAGACCGTACAGATGCGTTCGTTCAAGCTTCAGCTTCGCAGGGCATGCAATTGCGTTAGGTTATGCCTTGTTTTCGACATAACCTGTTAACCTGCTCATAGTGTCTCCACTAATCCGCGGCAGCAACCCGTATCCTCTGCGGTAGCCTCACCTACCGATATGTTATCTAGATATATTATAATTTTTTAAGATTTCATTGTCAACACTTTGCTTAAAATTTTAAAATTAGTCTAGTTTGTCCTTCGTTGAGCGAGACTAATTTACTGGCAATACGTGGATGTTTTAAACGTGTACGCACCATGTTTTTGAGTACTTGTCCTTTATGATAACCGTGTATTACAACAACTTCCTGTACCTTTGGCCCAACTGTAGATAAGTACCGTTCAATTTCGCGTTTGGCATCATCTTCATACATACCGTGAATATCCAGTTCAATTACGGTGCCTTTTTTGGTTACGATCATGACGGTACTTCCTTTCTGTGATTTATTTATATTATACAACATAAAATATAAATTGTAATGAAATTCGACAAATTTTGTGTTATAATCAAAATAAAAATTCTTGCGCGGAGGGTTGTAAGTTATGACAGTGATTGATATGAGAAATTTTATTCATGATTGCGATGTAGAACTCATTGAGATTAACGATGATGTCATTTACTACGCAGAAGAAAAGGTAGAAGAAGGCCATAACAGTTTATTTCTGCTGGAATATAACCGCGCAGAACAGCAAGAGCGCATTGTGGCAAACTATATTCTAAATGATGAAGCCTACAATCAACACTACTTTTCTTTTGAAAAAGACATTATTGTGTTGATGGAAAATGGAAAAAGCTTGGCTTGGATACTTCGTATTGACAAAAAGACGGGTAAAGAGAAAAACTTTGAGCAAATCAATTTTATAGGTAATTTTCTGCAATGCAAAGCATTGAGTCAGGACCATATTCTTGTATTGACAGAAGAGAATACAGAACACAGAAAACTATTTACGGAATACCGCAGTTTGACAGGATTGAAACATATTGCTTATTTATATGATATGCAGGAAAAAGAATATCATTATATTAAAGATGAGCGTATATGTGAATCGGACTGCAACTGTTTTATTCCTTATGAGGTAAACGGAGAAACTCAGCTGTTGGTGTTGCAGCCATACGGAACCGAGCGGGAAAAAGAACATTGTTATAAAAATAAATGCTGGCTGGGTGAAAATGTTTGCGATAAGGTATGGACATGTGATTTGGAAAGCCTGATTTATGCTGCCCGCTGCGAAAAAGAAATTTTAATGGAAGTATTGTTTACCGCGGATTCCAATGGTATGATTCGTTATATTGGTATGGATGACGAGAATATGTACTTTAAAGCCAAGCATTTTCCTTGGAATGATTTGCGCTTGTGTGCCATGGAAAAAGAAACTGGAAAACGATTTGTAGTAGCTCCTCTGACATTAAAAGAAGATGAAGGAGAAGCGGAATTTTGGATTGACACAGTAAATATGAGAGGATTCCATATTACAAAAAAAGAAGAAAATTTGGAAATCAGAGGATTTTTAAATTCTTATTTGAAAGCGGTTTATCCAAGAGATATAGGTCATTTTATTACGTGTGTAGATGACCGTTTTATTTTAGAAAAGTATGAAGCGGACAGTGATCAGGGAGAATTTTGTTTTACGAATATTTATGATTCCAGAACAAAGAAAAAACAAAGCTATGAAAGCCGATGCAAAGTGAAAGGGAATATTGTAGTTCTGTATTAATTGAAAATTACATGGCAAAGATAAGAGATAAAAAGCCAAGCATTTTGTGAAGGAGATTTTATGGATCAAATAGAAATAAACGGATTGAGAGTAATGGCGCGCCATGGCTATACCAAAGAAGAGAAAATTATGGAGCAGGAGTTCGAGATAGACGTCATACTGGACTGCAGTTTAGAGAAAGCCATCGAAACCGATCAAGTGGAAAATACAGTTGAATGTGGGGAACTGATGAAATTAATTACGCAAACATTAAAAGAGGAACCATATCTATTAATAGAAAAAGCAGCACAGAAATTGATAGAGAAGATTTTTGATTTTTCTCCTATCATTTATGGCATAGAATTGACATTGAAAAAAACACAAAACGGTATCCTGGCAGATTTTGATTCTGTAGGAGTACGATTGGTCAGAACCAGATAAGAAAGAAAAATGCGGCTTTTTTTGATTAACGATGAAATATAGTCCAGAGCGTATTTTACATAAATTTGATATGAAAATAAGTTGACGTAAAAGCAAACATTTAGATAAAATAAATTTAAAATCAAGGCGGAATAATATACATGTGTATAAGGACATGACTATATTATTCCATATTGGGTGTAGAAATCGCGATTAAAAATATCTGTAATTTTTTAAATAAATTTTGCTGCTTTGCGACAGAGGCGGCTGTTTATCCGCTGCCAAACTATTTCCGTACAGTTAGTCTGGACATCAATTCCGGGAGTTGTTCAAAATTTATTCATTTTTTATGTATAAAATATTAACGATTATATCTTTTTATTCTCTGGGATTGTAAGATATAAAAGTTTACGCTTGGTTGATTCAGAAGAACAGTAAAAATGAAGATATCTGTTCGCTGTTTTGCTTAATCATATTTGATTATTCAGGTTTAAAACTTACGTATACTATGGGGGATATAATGGACAAAATTGCGGTATTAATACCATGCTATAATGAAAGTAAAACAATCCAAAAAGTAATTCAAGATTATCAACAGGCTTTGCCTGAAGCTAAAATATATGTGTATGATAATAATTCCACAGATAATACTGATGTCTTAGCACGAGAAGCCGGAGCGATTGTGCGTTATGAAAGAAAACAGGGAAAAGGTCAAGTGATCCGTTCTATGTTTCGCGATATTGATGCTCAATGCTATTTGATGATCGATGGTGATGATACGTATCCGGCAGAGCATGCAAGGGAAATGGTCAATTTGGTGTTAGAAAAAAATTCCGATATGGTCGTGGGGGACAGGCTATCTTCTACGTATTTTACAGAGAATAACCGACCTTTCCATAATGTTGGCAATAAAATGGTAAAGGGATTAATTAATTTTTTGTTTAAAAATAATATCAGAGATATTATGACAGGATATCGTGCTTTTAGTTATACTTTTGTAAAGACCTTCCCCGTATTGTCAAAAGGTTTTGAAATTGAAACAGAAATGACGATATATGCACTGGATAAAAATTTACAAGTTGACAATGTAATTGTAACTTACAGAGACCGTCCTGATGGCAGTGTGTCTAAACTAAATACTTACTCAGATGGCTTTAAGGTATTAAGAACAATTTTTAGATTATATAAAAACTATAAACCGCTTCCTTTTTTCGGAGTACTCGCATTGATTATTGCAATTATCAGCACAGGTTTCTTTATTCCGATTATCATTGAGTTTTTTATGACAGGTTTGGTAGCCAAAACTCCAACCTTGATTGTATGCGGATGTTTATATTTAATAGCAATTCATTCATTTTTTGGTGGATTGATTTTAGATGTTATCATTCAAAAAGACAGACAACGATTTGAATTAGATTTAAATTCGTTTAAGAATTGGCAAAGATTAAAAATGGGACAAGCTGAGGATAATTACAATGAAACAGAAAATAGAATTTAATGAATTTGTAAACCGTTATCGTTTGTTAATAGCCGCATTTTTTTCTTTTTGCAGTACATTGGGTTTTGCTTATTCTATAAAAACGGATGATATTACAATTCTCAGTAACAGCATATGGTCTCTGCTTTTCTTTTGTATATTTACCTTTATTATATATCATGCAATGAAACTATGCAGCAAGCGAAAATTAGTAGTTGGTATATTAGCATCTGCTGTTCTGTCCATTACGCTGGTATTCGGAAAATCTCTATATTTAAGTGATCATGTAGCTTTTTGGCCTTTTACAAGTTTGCTAAAATTATTGGCAGCTATTGGCTCGTTGATTTTTATATTTACTTCTCTTTTTATTGTAGTGTTTCATTATTTGCCTAAGGCGCAAGAATTTCTACTGCGGTTGCGCATAGAAAAAACAAATAAAACATTTTTTAAACCAAACATAAAGTTTTTTCTAATTATTTGGGGAATTATTTTGGTATGCTGGCTTCCTACTTTTTTGGCAGCTTATCCGGGTGTATATAACTATGATGCCCCTTGGCAAATTGGACAGATTTTTGATCATACAGAAGTAGATTTAAGCCGAATTGCAGGTGTCTCTACAAACGGACAGCTCAATGCGCATCATCCAATTTTACATACACTATATTTATACGGAACAATCATGTTAGGTAACATTATATTTGGATCCTATTCAGCAGGATTGGCAATTTATTCAATTACGCAATTGTTAATGTTGTCTGCTGCATTTTCATATGCATGTTATTATTTAACAAAATTAAAAGCGCCGGTTGTTATAACATTACTTTCTATTATATATTATGCGTTAGTTCCGATACATGCTATATTTTCTGTTAGCGCGACAAAAGATGTGTTATTTGCTGCAGTTGTATTATTAGTAGTTCTATTTGTTCTTGATATGGTAAAAAATCAGGAAAAATTTTATCATTCTATTTTTTTAATGATAAGGTTTGTAGTTGCAATATGCTTAATGATGTTTTTAAGGAATAATGGCTTCTATATGTTGTTGCTATTAATACCATTTTTTATTTGGTTTAGCAAAAAACATTGGATAAAAGCAGTTATTATATGCGTTATTTGCGTTGCGGCGAACTTTTTATATACTGGACCATTGTATAATGCAGCAAATGTACAAAAAGGTGACGCAAGAGAAGCGTTATCGATACCGTTACAACAAGTAGCTCGTGCTGTTAGAGATAATGGTGATGAATTAACGGAAGAAGAATTAAGTGCTGTTTATGAATTGTTTGACTTAGATGATGTTGGACAAGCATATAACCCGAGAACAGCTGACCTGGTCAAGAATTATTTTGATACTGAACAATTTAAATCAGATTTGGGAAAATATATGAGTTTATATTTTTCTATAGGATTTAAAGCGCCGCAAGCATATGTTGACGCATTTTTATCAAATAACATCGGCAGTTGGTATCCGGATATGAATTATCCTGATCCACTAGCATATCACCCTTATATCGCATGGGATAATTATCAGTGGAGTGATTATTTTGATACAGAAGAGAATGGCTTTTTATGGATTGAACGACAAAGTTTATTCCCTGCGCTGGATAAAGCATACAGCAGTTTTACTGCAAATGCATCACATCAGAAAATACCTATGATATCCATGTTGTTTAGTCCGGGATTTGGATTCTGGTGCCTTATTATTTTTAGTGCTATCTGTATTTATTATAAGAAGTATAGATATCTGTTACCAATCGTAATCTTATTTGCTTTATGGATTACCATAATTTTATCACCAGTATCCTTACTGCGGTATTCCTACCCAATTATGGTATGTATACCTATTTTGACAGGTATCAGTTTTACATTACCTGGACCTCAAAAAATGAAAGAAAAAGAATTGATGAAAACCTAAAAAAGGAAGCCGTGTTCTGATATCAGAAAACGGCTTCCTTTTTATATTAATATTCTTGAAATGAAAATTTAATGCAAAATATATGTATATTGCAACATAAAAATAAAAAGAAAGAAGAAAAAAGATATTGACAAAGGAGAAGGGATGTGATAAGATAGTCAAGCCGTCAAGGAGCGGATAGGCGAAAGACGGCAGGGAAATAAAAAAGAGAAGAAAAAGCAGTTGACAAACCGAAAAGGATATGTTAAACTAGAAAAGCTTTCCGAA
>CALWUU010000009.1 GCA_944384835.1 uncultured Clostridia bacterium
GGTATGCCCAAAAAAGCATTTCAAAGAAAATAATCAAAAACAACGGTGTGAAACACACCGTTGTTTATTTTTACAAATTTAAGTTATTTATAGTGATAGAATTTAAATATTATAGAGCGTTATCATAAAGTCATGGGATTTTAAGATAATAAAAACAAAATTTCGAGCATGTTTTTATCTTGAAAATAAGAGGAAATATTCCAACGGTAAAATTATCATTTTTGGTTTACACTGTAAAATGCTGTCTATATTTTAGTAAATCTACAATAATCAAGAGCACCCATACACAAAAATATGGGTGCTCTTCTCTTTTTTTGTTTTGTAAATACGAGTCGTTTTATATATGTACGTGCAAGTATACTATAAATCATACTTATTATAGTATACTTTTACAAAATACCTAAAAAGGTAAATTTAACTTGAAAAAAGAGGCTATTTATATTATAATTGCGTTATAAATTACAAATTATAGTAAATTTGCAAAAGTATGCTTTTGCAAGAAATTATTCTGTTATTTTCATTGTTATCAGAAGGGTCATAAAATAAAAAGTAGTTTTATTGAGGGAAAAGTTATTTTTTATTTTCTTTCTTATCAACAATGAAATACGGATGAAAGGATGAGGTTTTATGAAAGCAATGAAAAGCAAGTGGCTGGCGCTGTTTTTGGCTGTCATTATGACATTTACTCTGTTGCCAAGTGTTGTATTTGCAGCGGGTGCAGATACCGGGGTTGCAAAAATTGGCGACCAAACATATAACAGCGTTGCCGAAGCAATTACAGCAGCCGGTTCGAATGCCACAACCATCGAATTGACTCAAAATGTATCTGAGGATGTTACCATTCCTCAAGGCGCAAATATTACATTGTATATTCCGGAAGGTATCACTTTAACCAACAAAGCCGGACATACGATTACCAATAACGGCACTCTCACCGTTACCGGCGCAGGTACAGTTGATAATGTGACCCATGCAAAAGGGGCTCTTGTAAACTATGGTACTGCCATTTTAGAAGGAGCTACCTTTACCCGTAGTGCAGAAGCAAGCACAAGTACTACCTCTTCCGGCGGAAACAGTTGGTATGTTATTGACAACCATGGTACTATGACTATTACAGGAACTGCAAATGTTGTAAACAATGGATATTTTTCTTCTTTGATCCGTAATATAGGTACAGCAGATGCAGCTTCCAGTTTAACCGTTAGCGGCAATGCAACCCTAAGACAGGACAACTTTATTGCATTAAAAAATGACGATTATGGCAATGTTGCTGTTACAGGCGGTACAATTACCTCCAATGAACAAGCAATACAAAACTGGTCACAGGCATCTATCAGTGGAGGTGCTTTAAACGGACAGGTAATTACTTGGTCCTATGAAGGTTTTGCAAGTGCAACCGAAATTTCCGGAAATGCTGTTGTAAACGGTAATGTTGTTGCAGTAAACTATGACGGTGGAACATCCATTCCTTCTGTCACAATTAAAGGCGGTACCATAACAGGTGAAATTTCAAAAGCTACCTATAATAATGGATTGCAACCTGCAGCACCTGACGCAGCTTCTTCCTCTATCGTTGTTTCAGGCGGTACGTTCTCCAACGCTGTAGATTCAAACTTTTTTGCTGATAATTTCTATCTGCACCAAAATCCGGATGGTTCCTATTCTGTACATGAGCATAACATGGTTATGAAATACGATTCTGAAAATCATTGGTATGAATGCTCCGTATGCGGAGAAAAAGCAGATATATCTGCCCATACTTTTGGTGAGTGGAATATAACGAAAGAAGCTACTGCTACAGAAGCGGGCAGCAGAGAGAAAGTTTGTTCTGTATGCGGCTATCAAGTTGTAGAGGAAATCCCTGCAACAGGTGATGCTTCTTCTGCCCCAACTGAAGAAATGACAAACGGAACAACAACTACTGATACTGATGTGAACTCTGCTAATCCTCAAACCGGTGACAACAGCTATGTATTTCTAGGAATCGCATTGTTGTGTCTATCCGGTGCAGGTCTTGCAGGAACAGTTATTTTTAGAAAAAAATATAGCAAATAATTTA
Organism: uncultured Clostridia bacterium; assembly: GCA_944384835.1. GTDB lineage: Bacteria > Bacillota > Clostridia > Oscillospirales > Acutalibacteraceae > UMGS1071. Next base: position 2,060 of record CALWUU010000009.1, read on the forward strand.
TCTTTCACACTCTGCGGTTTGATACCGTAGAGTGTTTTTTATTCTGCGAGTTGTATATGAGAACAATACTAACAATATGATATTCAAAAGAAATCAAATTATAAATCTTGAAATTAGATTTCGCTTCAGTCGAAAATTCAGGAGCAAAATTTATAATCACAGTGTTAATTTAAAATGGTTCGAATAGGTCGTTTATCTGAGAAATGAATCAATCATAACTATGGTTTGCAGTTTTTTGATTCAGAAGTTGGATGATTAATTATATCACTTATCAAATCAATGATAAAATTAGAAATTTCGATACATATATCCCAATAAGATTTATTTTAAACAATATTCTTGACCGTAGACGAGGACTGTGATAGCATGAGGACATTGGAACTAAACGGTAAAGGAAGAGATACATGAAGGTAGCAATTTTGACTTCTCAGGAAAGGGTAGAAAAATTTACAGATTGGTCATTGGTGCCTAAAGATACAGAATTAATTTATATAGGCCAAACATACACAGATGATGAAGTCATACAGAAAGCAAAAGAGGCAGATGCTATTTTAGTGGATGCAGTGAATGCTGTAAGCGGACATGTCATCAGACATTTACCAAATTTAAAGTTGGTTCAGTCTGAAGGGGTTGCTTATAATCTGATTGATATAGAGGCAGCAAAAGAACGAGGAATATATGTTTGCAATAACGCTTCAGCCAATGCATGTTCTGTTGCAGAGCATACCATTATGTTAATGCTTGCTTGTACGCGCAGACTGATAGAAGGCGACGCCCTGGTTCGTAGGGGCAAGCAGATGCAAGCCAAAGGTTCATTTATTTTAGATGGTATTCCTGAACTGGAGCATTGTCATGTGGGATTATTAGGGTTTGGCGCCATTGGAAAGCAAACTGCAAAAAGGCTAAAAGGTTTCGGCTGCCGTGTCAGCTATTATAGTCGCCATCAGGCATCGGCAGACATAGAACAAGAATATCAAGTTTCCTATTTACCATTGCAGGAACTTTACCGTTCTTGCGATATCCTTAGCATTCATGTTCCCGTAACTGCAGAAACCAAAAATATGGTGGATCAACATGTGTTTGAATGTATGAAATCTACTGCGGTTTTAATCAATACTGCTCGTGGAGAAATTGTAAATCAACAAGATTTGTACCATGCAATTGTCAGTGAAAAAATTGCAGGAGCCGGTATGGATACCTTGTTTCCTGAACCCGTTCCCTTTGACCACCCTTTACTGCAATTACCGGAATATTTACAGTATAAAGTAACATTTTCTCCTCACATTGGGGGAACAACGTATGGTGTTTTTCAGCATATGTATCGTACCATTTGGTCTAATATTTCGGCTGTTGCTCATGGACAAAAGCCGAATCATATTGTTTCCTAATCATCAATTTTAGTTACAGTGAAAGTATAGGCGATATCAATGTACTACTATTATGAACATCAGCAATGCTGTTATCCTTTTTATGTCATCAATACGTCCGTTCATATGATTCCTGAAGTCATCAGTATTCCTCATAGCGGAACATATTTGACGCAGCAAATGAAACAGAACTTAAAACCAAATGTAATTCTTCCTAACACAGATTGGTCTTTGCCGGTTTGATATTCTTTTTTGCAGCAATTAGGATATACTGTGATTGTAAATCATACCAGCAGATATGTAGTTGATGTAAACAGAAATATAACAGATGCCAAAGGAGTTTCCTATAAAACCAATGTATGTTATACACATACCACTCAGGGATATGCTATGTATCAAACAGAACCTAATGCATATGAAATAGAATATAGAATTGCTTCTTATTATCAGCCATATCACGATAAGATTCAAACATTAATATTAGAGAAACTAAATTATTATAATCAAATCTATTTTATTGATTTACACAGTTTTAGATTGGATTACGATGCAGATGTTGTTCTGGGAAATGATTTCGGGAAAACATGTTCTCAATCATTTTTTCTTTCATAGAAGGTAAATTGATAGAACAGGGATATTCTGTAAAGCACAATGATCCATTTTCGGGGGACACCTGACAAAATATTATGGTACGCAAATGACACATTGCCAATCTCTACAAATAGAACTTTGGTATCAAACATATATTGAAAACAGAGCATTTGGGAATGAAGCATTTCAAAAAACTCAGGATAAGATGAGAGAGCTCTTTTTTCATTTAAAAGAATTTTTAATTACACTCAATGATGCAGAATATAAATAAAGGCTTTGCGCAATTGCGCAAAGCCTTTATTTATATATAAGAAAATGAAACTATAAATTTTTCTCACAGAATCATCTGACAGCAATAATATAGTAACAGGAGAAATTCCATTTTAAGAAAAAGGAGCGTTGTAATGGAAAAACAGAATATTCCACTCAATGAGTTAAAAGTGGGTCAATGCGGCACAGTCAGCCAATTGTTGTCCGATACAAGCATGAGAAGAAGATTACAGGATATGGGTTTGATTGAAGGCACAAAGGTAGAATGCGTACAAAAAAGTCCTTCAGGTGATCCAATTGCATTTTTAATCCGAGGTGCGGTGATTGCTTTGAGATCAGAAGATTCATCTTCCGTATTGATGAGCTTATCATAAAGGTAATAAACGAGGTGAGAGATATGGGGTGGAAAAGGAGGAGAAAATCAAAACATAAGCAGTGTGAGGAGCGGGATATTGATAAGGAAAGCGGAAAAATAATTGCCTTGGCAGGCAATCCTAATGTGGGAAAAAGCACGGTCTTTAATGCTTTAACAGGATTAAATCAACATACAGGCAACTGGACGGGAAAAACAGTAGACAGCGCGTATGGAATCTGCGATTTTCATGGTGAAAATTACATTATGGTAGATTTGCCGGGTACGTATTCTCTCATGGCGCATTCGGCAGAAGAAGAGGTTGCAAGAAATTTCATTTGCTTTCGGCATCCCGATGCAACCATTGTTGTATGCGACGCAACATGTTTGGAGCGCAATTTGAATCTGGTATTACAAACAATCGAGCTTACAAAACGTGTAGTAGTATGTGTGAATTTATTGGATGAAGCAAAGAAAAAACAAATTTGCGTGGATTTGGAAAAACTTTCGAAAGAACTGGGCGTACCTGTGATAGGAACAACGGCCAGAAGTAAAAAGGGACTTGACGATTTGCTTGCCACAGTGGAAGCATTGGCCCGAGATCCGGAACCAAATGCATTAAAAATAAAGTATATTCCTCCCATTGAAGAGGCTGTTTCTATGGTAGAACCCCACTTAACAGAAAAATTAGGGAAAGAATGGAATTGCAGATGGATTGCCATACGTCTTTTAGAAGGCAATACATCTATGATAGAAGATTTAAACCGTTATATAGGATATGATGTTCAGCAAGATCATGTGCTTGCTGATATATTGGAAGAAGCAAAAAAATATTTAAATCGCTGTGATATCACGGAAGATAACATTAAAGATAAAATTGTTGCCTGCCTTGTTATTACAGCGGAGGGCATTTGCGCCAATGTGGTGTCTTATAATAAGGTGAATTGTCATAGCAAAGACCGTAAAATAGATAAATACCTAACCAACCGCTGGACGGGGATTCCCATCATGATCGCGTTGCTCGCGCTTATTTTTTGGATTACCATATCGGGTGCAAACTATCCGTCTCAAATATTATCAGAAGGTCTTTTTTGGGTACAGGACCGGTTGACGGATTTCTTTATGTGGATGCATGCGCCTGAGTGGCTGCACGGGGCTTTGGTGTTAGGCGTTTATCGTGTATTGGCTTGGGTGATATCCGTTATGCTGCCGCCTATGGCGATTTTCTTCCCTTTGTTTACGCTGCTGGAGGATTTCGGCTATCTTCCCAGAGTAGCTTTTAACTTAGACCATTACTTTAAGAAGGCCAATACTTGCGGCAAACAGGCGCTAACCATGTGCATGGGATTTGGCTGCAATGCGGCAGGTGTGGTAGGATGCAGAATTATAGATTCACCAAGGGAACGTATGATTGCAATGCTGACCAATAACTTTGTTCCTTGCAACGGACGTTTTCCCACAATGATATCAATTATTTCCATGTTTTTTGTTGGTAATATTGCAACAGGATTTACAGGTTCTTTACTATCAACATTGATGCTGACAGGGGTTATTATATTAGGAGTTATTCTCACATTTGCTATGAGTAAATTATTATCCAAAACGGTATTAAAGGGAGTGCCTTCCTCTTTTACGTTGGAACTGCCTCCATACAGAAGACCTCAGATAGGAAAAGTAATTGTAAGATCCTTGCTGGACAGAACCATTTTTGTTTTGGGAAGAGCAGCAGTGGTTGCTGCGCCTGCAGGCTTAATTATTTGGATTTTAGCAAATATAACGGCAGGAGATGCTACTTTATTGGCACACTGCGCATCTTTTTTAGACCCATTTGGGAAATTGTTTGGCTTGGACGGCACTATTTTATTTGCTTTTATTTTGGGTTTTCCGGCAAATGAAATTGTGATACCAATTATGATTATGACTTATATGTCAACAGGGACATTAACTGAAATCAGTGATTTAACGGTGTTAAGAGAACTGTTGGTGGCAAATAACTGGACGTGGATAACAGCTTTGTGCGTAATAGTATTTTCTTTGGTGCATTGGCCTTGTTCCACAACTTGTCTTTCTATTAGAAAAGAAACAAAAAGTTGGAAATGGACTGCTGTTGGTTTTTTGCTTCCAACTGTAACAGGCTTTGGGTTATGCTTTATCATTGCAACATTTGCAAGAATGTTTGGATGGCTGGCATAAAGTAAAAGACCTACTTTTCACGTAAGTATATTTGGAAAGGAGATACTCAAAGGATGCCAAAAGTGAATTTTTATATAGGAGATTACAAGGATTGAAAATGTTTAGGAGAACCGTTTGGTTACTGTGTCGATTGGGAAGAAAATAGAATTCGTATTTTAAAATTGCGTTCCTATACTATAACATATTATGATGTATTCGATATACCACAGTATTTTAAGATAAATGAAAAAGCAGACTATTTTTAATAGTCTGCTTTTTATAGTTATACTGAAGTACCTACGATTGAAAAGTAAATAATAACGGCAATACCCAGTAAGATACGGTAGATGCCAAATATTTTAAAGTCATGCTTTTTGATGTATTTCATTAAGAATTTAATTGCCAAAATGGATACAAGAAAAGCAGTTAACACACCTGCAATTAGGATTGCGATTTCCATACCTGTATAAGAAAAACCGAATTTTACTAATTTCAGGGCGCTTGCACCTACCATAACAGGAATTGCTAAAAAGAAGGTGAATTCAGCTGCAACAAAGCGGGAAGCACCTAACAGCAAAGCGCTGATAATGGTAACGCCGGAACGAGAAGTACCCGGAATTAATGCCAACAACTGGAATACGCCAATTAAAAAAGCCATTGAATAAGGTAATTGGGACAATTCACGAACCTTTGGTTTGCGCTTACGGTTAAATATTTCCACAATAATAAAGAGTACGCCATATACGATCAATGTAATAGCAATAGTCCAAGCGTTAAAGAATAATTCGTTGATTTTATCATCAAAAATCAGTCCGATGACTGCTGCCGGCAGGCAAGCAATAATCACTTTTAACCATAATGACCATGTCTGTTTTCGTTCAACGAGCGTTTTCTTCCGTGAAAACGGATTGAGCTTCTGGAAATAAAGCACCAGAACAGCCAGTATTGCGCCCAGTTGGATAACTACCATGAACATATCCAAAAATTCTTTGGATACATCCAGTTTGATAAATTCATCTACCAGAATCATATGTCCGGTACTGCTGATAGGAAGCCATTCTGTAATGCCTTCTACAATGCCCAAAAAGATTGCCTTTAGGATTTCGATAAATACCATGCTAAATTCTCCTTTAACCAATCAAATCTTTATATGTAACCAGTCTATATTACTATTTTCCGCTTGTAGTAGTATAACATATAATATTGTGAAAAAGTATGAAGTTATGAAAAGTTTATAATTTTTTTATTAATGTAAGAAATATCAAAACAGTTGTCGTCAGTCTTTGGAAAAATGCCGTAAGTTTTACGGTTAGTTTTTCATATAGTTTCAGTTGTTTACTGTATAAGATTTTTTGCTTTTCGGAAATGAAAGTGTGGGTAATATGAAAGCCAAAATATTGGAAAAATCCAATACTTTGGCTGTTTTATTTCTTTTCATATTTTTGTTCACAGTATGCACAGCGATACACATGGTTTTCCGGGTCGCTTAGTTTAAAAATCTGATCAATTCCATGTTCAATGGAAGTAATGCAGCGCGGATTCTTACAAGATACTACGTTGCGTATGGTTTCCGGCATGGTTAGCTTTTTCTTTTCAATGATTTTTCCGTCATCAATTACATTGACCGTAATATTGCAGTCAATAAATCCAAGTACGTCCAAATCAATATCCAAAAGACCTTCTACTTTAATGATATCTTTTTTTCCCATTGCATTGCTTTTTGCATTTTTGATAATCGCAACACTGCAATCCAGCTTATCCAGTTCCAGGTATTTATAAATGTCCATACAGCTGCCTGCCTTGATATGGTCAATTACAATACCGCGCTTCAGGCTGTCAACATTCAATATCGTTCACCTCCAATAACTTCATAATCAGCGCCATGCGGATATACACACCATATTGTACTTGCTTAAAGTAAGCGGCACGCGGGTCGTTGTCCACTTCCACGGCAATTTCATTTACTCTTGGCAATGGGTGAAGCACAATCATATCGTCCTTTGCAAGAGACATTTTTTCCATATCTAAAATATAGCTGTCTTTTAAACGCACATAATCTTCTTCATTGAAAAAGCGTTCTTTTTGCACACGGGTCATATACAGTACGTCTAGATTACCAATCACATCTTCTAAACGTTCTACTTCCTGAAACGGAATCTTCTTTTGTATCAGAGTGTTGTCTCTAATATAGTCCGGAATTTCCAATTCAGGCGGAGAAATCAGAATAAATTTTATTCCTGCATAGCGTGCCAGTGTTGTAATTAAGGAATGAGCAGTTCTTCCAAACTTTAAGTCTCCGCATAATCCAATGGTCAAATTGCCCAGTCTTCCTTTTAAAGCGCGTATGGTCATAATGTCAGTTAGTGTTTGAGTAGGGTGCTGATGGCCGCCGTCACCTGCATTTACCACAGGAATTTGAGAATATTGAGCGGCAACCATAGGCGCTCCTTCTTTGGGATGACGAATGGCGCAGATATCAGCAAAGTTTGATACCACCCGTATGGTATCTGCAACGCTTTCTCCTTTTGTGGCAGAACTGTTTTCGGCAGAAGAAAAGCCAAGCACACTGCCGCCCAGGTTAAGCATTGCAGCTTCAAAACTTAATCTGGTACGTGTACTCGGCTCATAGAATAGAGTGGCTAACTTTTTTCCGTCACAAACATGAGCATATTTTTCCGGATTTGCATATATGCGGTCAGCTAAATCCAAATAACTGTCCAGTTCTTCAACAGATAAATCCAGCGGGTCAATAATATGTTTCATAAGTATCCTCCATCTATTCATTTTTTCACATTTCGCATTCACAATAAAATTCAATCTATTATACTGCCATATGTCTGAAATAGCAAGAGGTTATAAGAAAATAACCGTAAAATTAAAAAAATTTTTTCAATTATTACAATTTTTTTATTTCGTCGACAGCAAAAGATTATTTTGTTATAATACCCTAGGGATATTTCGTATTTTGGAGAAGAATAAACTATGAGAATGAGAAAAAAAGCTTGGGCAAGACCGGAATTGGACGCATGTCCGTATTTTATAAAACATCCCGAAGAGTTAAAAGGAACATGGAGCGATTGGTTTCCCAAAAAGCAGCCGCTTCATTTGGAGCTGGGCTGCGGAAAAGGTGTGTTTTTAGCAGAGTTGGCAGCGGAACATCCGGATATCAATTACATAGGCATTGATTTAAGCCCGGATGTACTTGGTGTAGCCAGAAGGAACATACAAGCTCGTTATCATCAGGAGAACCGTAAGGTGGAAAATATTGCATTGGTTGCATACGATATTGAACGAATTTTACAGATGATGAATGCAAATGATGAAATTGACCGGGTTTATATCAATTTTTGTAATCCTTGGCCTAAAATGCGGCATCATAAAAAACGTTTGACACATACCAATCAGTTGGAAACTTATAAAACATTTATGAAAGACGGAGCACAAATTCATTTTAAAACAGATGACGGCGGCTTATATCAATCTACCATGCGTTATTTCAGAGAAAGCGGTTTTGAGATTTTATGGCACACTACCAATCTTTACGAGAATGGTCAGTCTCCCTCAGGTAACATTACAACAGAACATGAGCAGCGTTTTACTGCTCAGGGGATTAAAATCAAAGCAATCAAAGCGTGTTATCATAAAGATGATGAAAACAAGAAAAAAGGGCAAGATTTTTTAAAACAAGAGAAATCTGTAATCGGCATGACAGCAAGATGAAAGTAACGCTTTGTCACATGTGACAAAGGTAGTGTGGCAGATACAATATTTGGTTATAAATTGCATCTACATGGCTTTTATGATATAATCAGTGACAAGAAATGAGTATAAAGGAAGTGGTGGTTTGGGCAGAAGAAATCAGGTGTACCGCAGAAACAGCAGAAGCCGGTATTCCAGATATAGCAGAGATAATCATCTGATTAGAAATATTATTATCATTTCAGTATCTGCAGTGCTTGTGTTAGCAGCTGCCGGTGTATCAATATGGTACTTTGTGTTTTATCAGCCGGCACAAACATCTCCAAGTGATGCAGCTTCTACGGCGTCGTCTGTGGCTGAGAGTGCTCCGACAGCAGAAAGCGCTGTGTCGCAGCAGACGACCGCCAACTCATATGAGGCATTATATCCTGATATGTATGTGCCGCAGGTTGAAAAAATCGGTGCTGTACAGGGAGAAAAGTCTGTGTATTTAACCTTTAATAATGCACCGTCTGCTCAAACCGATCAGATATTGGATGTTTTGGATCAGCAAGGTGTAAAGGCGACCTTCTTTATTTATTGCAATGAAAATACAGATGAGTATTTAAAAGACGCTATCAAAAAAATTTATGATAGAGGTCATACCGTAGGTGTACTGACCAATACTTATGATTACCAAACCATATATGCTTCCGTAGAAAATTATTTGGCTGATTTTGCAGAGGTATTTGATTTGATTACTGAGGCAACAGGTGAAAAACCAACTGTGTTTCGTTTTGCAGGGGGCAGTGTAAACAGTTATAATCAGAACACTATTAAGGATATTGTAGCTGAAATGGAACGCCGCGGATTTACGTATCATGACTGGAGCTTAGATTCCGGTGACAGTAATCAATGGGCAACAGGTCAGCAAATTTATGACACCACAGTAAACGGTATTTTAAACAGCGGTAAGTCTGTTGTGCTCATGGATAACAACTCCAGCGTGACCTTGGAGCAATTGCCTGCTATTATTCAAAAAGCAAAGGAAAGCGGTTATGAGTTTAAAGCAATAGATGCTACCACAAAACCATTTACCATGGCGCTTCCGGAATAATATAAAAAGTCCACCAATTATTTTGGTGGACTTTTTTCGTCAGTTTTCAGATTGTTTCAACATTCCAAACATGATATGATAATATCATAAGAAGCGGAAGCCTATGTGCGATAATAGGAGGTCTGATCTATGATTTTATACTTGAAACAATCAATGGAACCCGGCAATCTTCTGTTTCATGTTATGGATGAATTGGGACATCCTTGCTATCAGGTGTTTATTAAAAAACATCGGTTTGAAAAATGTGTTTATATAGAAACAATGGAACAGGAGAAAGTTGCTGCTATTCATTGTATTGGTTTTTCTAAAATGCTTCGCGGCAGGGTTTTAATCAACGGAGAAAATCGTCTTACTTTGTTATGCAGCTTTGCAGCTTCAGAGCCTTTATTTAAAATAAAAGGTCAAACCTGGGTGTTTCGGGGAGATGTTTTGCTGGGCAATTTTGACGTGGTGGATGTTGACCGCACCGTCATTTTCATTCACGGAAAACAATGGACGCCGCAGGTAAGGAATGGGTATACACTGCAGATAGAACAACCTGAGTTTGTCATAGAAAGTCTTTGTATCTCTGTGTTAATTGATGCGTTTGCTTCCAGCGGAGAATGCACGCAGACAGTGGCTGAGCTGAATTGACAAAGACGGGAAGAAATGGCATAATAAATAAGTTAAACATTTGTGAATTTTGTTGTTGATATACATGGGAGGAACGTGCATGGGCAAAGAACTTGCAAAGGCTTACGAGCCGCATGAAGTAGAAGAGAGAATTTATGAGTTTTGGATGAACGGAAAATACTTTCACGCTGAAGTGGATTCTAAGAAAAAACCATATACAATCGTAATTCCGCCGCCGAATATCACAGGTCAATTGCATATGGGACACGCATTGGACGAAACTTTGCAGGATATTTTGATTCGCTTCAGAAGAATGCAGGGTTACTCTGCGTTATGGCTGCCGGGTACTGACCATGCTTCGATTGCCACTGAGGCGAAAATTGTAGAAGCAATGAAAAAAGAAGGCGTTACAAAAGAAGAAATTGGCCGTGATGGTTTTATGAAGCGCGCATGGGAATGGAAAGAAAAATATGGCGGCACCATCATATCTCAGTTAAAAAAATTGGGTTCTTCCTGCGATTGGGACCGTGAACGTTTTACACTGGATGAAGGCTGTTCCAAAGCTGTAAAGGAAGTCTTTGTAAAATTATATAACGAGGGGCTCATTTATCGCGG
>CALWUU010000010.1 GCA_944384835.1 uncultured Clostridia bacterium
GTCAAAGGTGTTTCTTCCAAAATGTCCAATACACGATTACCTGCTGCAAATGTATTTTGCAGGGTGCTCCCCAAGTTTGCCAAAGCAACTACTGGACCAAACGAACTCAACATTGCAATTACGGAAATCAGCAATCCCTCAAAACCAATCATATTGTTTATATACAATAAAGAAGCCGAGGTTAGCATAAGCAAACTGAAGATTAAAATAATAGTATTGGTAATTGCAGTATTCCTTCCCAAATATTTCTTTTGCTTCTCCTCTTCATTTGTCAGACTATCCGTACGGCTATCCAATTCTTTCAAACGTTTCTTGCCGGTTCCGTATTGGATGCTCTCTCCTAAACCGCGCAAACTATCCAGCACAAAGCTGCTTAAAGAACCGGATTGCTCACGGAACTGATTGCCCGTATCTCCGCTCATTTTGGATACAATCATTGGTACCGCTATGCCAACCACCAAATATGCCGCCAAAGCTACCAATCCCAAAACCCAATGAATGCTCATAATAAATCCAACCATAATAACAGATACGAAAAATGCAATTAAAATAGGAGAAATGGTATGAGCGTAAAATACTTCCAGCAATTCAATATCCGAAGTAATCACTGAAATCAGATTTCCCTTCCCTTTTCCTTCTAATTTCGCGGGACAAAGTCTACGCAGCGCTTTAAACACATGGTCCCGAATCAAAGCCAGTAATTTAAATGCAATATAATGGTTGCATGCCTGTTCTCCGTAACGGAGAAAACCGCGCGCAACAGCAATAGAAATTGCTATGGCAAATGCCGCAGCCATAGGAACCGGGGCTTCCATATGCAAGGCATCCAGCAAAGCCCAGCCGCCGAAAATGGTAATGAAGATGGCACATAAAAATCCGACAACACCCAGCAGCACCGCTAAAATCATGTAACCGGTCAACGGTTTTACAAGACCTACCAGACGCGTCATTACTGTAAGGTTACTTCTCTTTTTCATACGGCCGCCTCCTTTCCATATTGCTCCAACTGTTTCTGACTATGATATAGTCCATAGTAAATGCCTTGCTGTTCCATCAAGCTCTCATGTGTACCCTGCTCTGCAATACTTCCGTTTTTCATGACATAAATATGGTCGGCTCGTACTACATTTGCAAGTCTGTGAGAAATGAGAATGACCGTTTTTATGTTTGCCAAATGATAAATCTGCTCCATAATATCATCTTCGCTCTCTACATCAATATTTGAAGTAGCTTCATCAAAAATATAAATAGGACTGTTATGCAGCAATGCACGGCTCAAGGCCAAACGCTGACACTGACCGCCTGACAAGTTAGTTGCTTTTTCCAATAAAGGCGTATCCAAGCCTTGTTCACTGCGTAGAAAATCCGCCAGTTTTGTTTGTTCCAACACATGCCACATTTGTTCATCCGTGGCATTGGGGTCACCCATTAACAAATTATCGCGTACGGTGCCTTGAAATAAATAGCTGTTATGACTAATATAAGTAATGGTTCTCATTAAATTGCTTTCTTCAATCTCACTCAATTCTGTACCGCCAATGGTAATGCTGCCTTGATATGGCGTATTACGCCCCATGAGAATACCTCCTAAGGTAGATTTACCACAGCCGCTTTCGCCTACAATGGCCGTAAAACTGCCTTGAGGGAATTGGGCATTGATATCTCTTAAGATTTCTCGTTCTTCATTGTAACGGAAACTCACATGACTGCATGCAATATTACAATTATCTTTTGGCACTGTTTTCGTTTTTTCCTGAGGTTCTTCTAAGTCTAACAGATGAAAAATTTTATCACTGGCAGCCATACCATTCATCGCAATATGAAAAAAGCTGCCCAACTGGCGCATAGGAATGAAAAAGTCCGCTGAAAGCAAAATAATAATGATACAACCGGCAAAATCAATTTGGTTTGCCGCTAATTGGCTGACCGCCATAACAATGCCTGCCGCAGCGCCGCCAAATGCCACAATATCCATGACAGAAATGGAATTTAACTGCATAGTAAGCACTTTCATGGTTATTTTTCTAAAGTGTTCCGCTTCCACATTCATTTCTTCATTCTTTTTCGCATCTGCCTGATAAATTTTTAAAGTGGTCAAACCCTGTAAATTTTCCAAAAAAGTGTCTCCCAACGCCGTATATTGTCCCCAATATTTAGATAACAGCTTTTTTGCAAATGTTTGTACCAAAGCAATGGAAATGGGTATTAACGGCACACATCCTAATAAAATAAGCGCGGACTGCCAGTTAATAAAGCAAAGTACTGCAAACAGAGTAATAGGAGCTATCATGCTGTAAAAGAACTGCGGAAGATAAGATGCAAAGTAAATATCCAGCTGATCCACTCCTTCTACTGACATTTGTACTACCTCAGAAGTAGAGACTTTACTATGATAAGAGCTACCCAATCTCAGTAACTTGCTGTAAATTTTATTTCTCAAAGTTTTTTTCACAGATTTTGAGGATAAGTGACTCATACGAGCAGCGCCTATGGTACATAAAAACCGAACGATAATTGCACCTGCCGCAATAGAAGCTAATGCAATGACAGAAGCAACATCCTGTGTATTTGTCAATAACTTTTGTAAAAAGAAACCGATTGCGCCAACCATGACAATATTGGCAGCCAAAGACAGCCACTGCAGCGCTACGTTGAACGCAATATATTTTTTGGATTCAGGTACGGTTTGTATCAAACGTTTATTGATCATCATTGTAATAAATCACCCAGTTTCTTTAGATGCAGATCATCTAATTTTTATGATTCATTCTTCTGTATGCTATAACTAACTTAAGTTAGTTATAGCTAATCCGAGGATAAAAAATAAAGCGGATATCCTATTCCGCTTATCTATTATTTTTCCGCTAGCATAATGTTTCTCTATCAAACAAAAGAAAATATCATATGTAAGTGTAAAAATCATATCATATTGTTTTATCAATTGTCAAGGAAATCCATCGTGATTCTTCTCTATTATTTTCTTTAGTCATCTATAAAAATAAAAACAGCCCCAATGGTAGCTACTCATAAAACAGGATTACTAACTAAAATTAGTCATCCGCCATACAGGGGTGCAAAAAAAGGTGGGTAAGAAGCAAGTTGTTTCTTACCCACCTTTGCTCTTTTTGTTACGCGATAGAACGCCATTTTAAAGGTATGAGTATAAAACCATTCCTATGCGTTTAGCACTTGTGCAAAGCCGCATGGATAAGGCTTTATTTCGTTCGACTGCGTAACATTCCATAGTCAATCGAGGGCGCAAGCGGTTTATCCGGTTGCGCCCTCTTGTTTGCTCAATAGCAAAGTCAGGACAGGATGTCAAGGACGCAAAGCACAAAGCTACGCAGAAACTATTAGGATTTTTTGATTGTAGGTTATAAGAAATAGCAATCAACATATTGACACCCCAAAATAAAATGACAGAGCCGATAACACATAAGATGAAATGCGGTTATCGGCTCTGCATCTTTGCGTCCTGCTCTTGGATAACGGATAGTTGCATATTTTTTACGCTGATTAGCGTCTCTTTTTGCACTTTGGGCAAAATAGAGGGAAGTACTCAAGTATGGTATCTTCTCTAATTTTCACCCGCGTTTTGTTTCCGCATATCGGGCATAAGACCCATTGAAAATTCGTTATATTTCCCCCTCATTATCTCACAATTAAATGCTATTTATGGCTTCCCCGCGCTATTTTCTTTGGATACCATTTTTGAAACCATACAGTAAATATCCCCATAATTGCCGGAAGTATAGAGTTGATAATACCGATATAGCTTCCTGCGTCCGTACACATAATGAAATATGTCCAAACAGGTGTAATTAAGTAAAGAATACCCCATGCAGCAGTTAAGATGCGATTTGTCTTGATAAACATGGGATTTTGCAGCGCACTTTCCCCACCATAATCATTCATAGAATATTCTGCGGAAAGAGGTATTTTCAAACAAGCAGATAGACTCCACATAATACCAAACGCGAAATAAGATAAGGGCATTACAATAACTACCGGCAAGTTGATAAGCAGCAATATGGAAAATATGCTTACCAATGCGCCAGAAATTACATCATAAACGGTTTTCTTGTTTTTATAGAACAGCAAAGGCAATAAGCAGCAAACAAAAATGCTAATTATGCTTCCCCAAAACGCGTGGATATTGGCAGCTATCCAAAACACAATCCACGGGATTAAAACATAGCGCATATCTGTTTTTCCATTTGGTGTTGGCTTATCTTTTGTTAAATCTGCGTTTTGGTGTTGCCCAAAATACTCATCCCATTTCAGCATGAGGTCAAAATCGCCTTCGACAGAATACAGATGTTTCATTAAAGCGGCAGAACCTTCCATTTCTCCGGCAGCAATCGACTGCCATACAGAAAAAGGTGTATGTATGGTGGTTGTTGGTTTTTCACGAAACTGTTCTACTACACAGCTCTCTGCTTTTCCCAAGATAATACGATAACGCTTTCCGATATCCGTATAATCCATATCCAAAATGATATCTGTCCCACGATACGCTGCCGGATTATAAAGTGCAGCCATTTGTTTGGTAAAGGTCAGTGAAACATCTTCCTTTTCACCTGTTTGCGTGATACCCCAGCTTGCGTCTGCAATACGCTCAAAAACATCTCTCGGAAATAGCAATTCTTGCAGCTTTGCGTGTGTTTCTGCTTTTATACCGCCGGAAGCATACTCCTGCCCTGCCTGCTGAACAACGGCAAGATATTCGTCTGTACGGTTTGATAATTCCGGTACTCTGAAAAGTTCGCCTTCTCCGCAAAACAAAGTAGTATAGTTTCCTTTTCCGCAAATTCTGTCAAATTGCGCTGTTACACTATCGTAATTTGACTTTGCTGTATAAAATCCGCAAGTAGAGATTAAAACGGTTTTCTTTCCACTCATATCATATCTGGCAGGGTGGCCGCCGCCTTCTACATGAGACTCCATAAAAGGCAGCGATAAAGGAAGCTGCCGGTCGATTACGGTTTTTAGCTTTCCCGGCAAACTGAAATAGTATAAAGGGAAACTCCAAATTGTCAAGTCAGCCCACAACAGCTTTTCAAGGACTGCTCGCATATCGTCGTGAATGCAGCATTGCCCAGGGGTAGCTTTCCAACAGGAAAAACACCCAAGGCAGGAGTTGATATCCATTTGCGCAATATGAAGTCTTTCGATTGTAGGCAAACAGCCTTTCTGTGACTTGCAGATCCCATCTAAAAAGGCGTTCGTGATCCGAAGTGTGTTGCTGCGTTCCTCTTTTGGACTTCCGTTGATGACAAGAATATTCATTGTTTTCCCTCCATATTTTCCAAAATATGAATACAGCTTTCCGACCAATCAAGATACATTTGCATATATCGTTTTCCAAAGTCTGCGGTCATCTGCCAAAACAACGCGTTCCGTTTATCCGGTATCATTTCTTGATAGGAACCAATAGAATGATCTGCCGCTTGAAGATTGTTCAAAAGACCGCGGTATTCTTTGTTAAGTTTCTTGAAAAAGTTTAAACTATTTGAAATCGGCAATTCCCCCATAAAAAAGGTTTTCATCAAAGTGGGAGAGCGCATATCCATATCTACATCCGGTTCCGACAACCACCGCAGCAACTCTTTTCGTCCTTCATCTGTAATAGAGCAGATATTCTTATTTGGCTTCCCGTCTTGCTCAACAGCCCGTCTCTTAATCCAGCCGTTTTTTTCTAAAGCCCCAAGTTCACGATAAATTTGGCTGGTCTGTGCTGTCCAGAAATAGTTTAAGGAATTCTTAAAAACCTCGCGGATTTCATAGCCGCTCATATCCCCGTAGTTTAGCAATCCCAGTATTCCATGTTTCAGCATGATAAAATCATCCCCTTTAGCCTTATATTCAACAAGTAGAATATAATAATCATATTCTATTTGTTGAATATTGTCAAGCGTTTTTAGAAATTAAGGGGAATAAAAACAAACGATAATTTGTGTATAAATCGTTTTGCAAAATATCTTGAAAAATCGCTGTGTCTGTCCAAAAGTTTTCTTATGATTTGATATGAACAAAAGACGAAAAAATGAAAAAACAACTATTTCAGCTTTGGCAAAACCACTGTATATTCCGACATATAAAGTGAGGGGAAAAGTGCAACAAATACCACTTTTCAATCGGGATATTGAGTGAGAGAATACAAAAGGATTTAGGATTATCGCAACAAGAGAAAATCCCCGTCCGGCGCATAGCGTCAAAACGGGGATTTTTACGGAAAGGGTCCCCCTTTCCTATGCCTGCTGCGTAACTTTATCTTTGGAACGGAAATGAACAATTAAGGACGGACATATTATTGTAAAAAATCCGCTGTATCAAGAACTGCCGGAACACGAAATAACCATAAAATCCGGCAGAACTTGCTATCGCTTTACAGGCAGCTATAACGGAGAAAGGAGAAGAAAATATGTTAAGGCAGTCTGACAAGATTACCGCCCTCTATTGCCGCTTATACCGCGATGATGAATTGA
>CALWUU010000011.1 GCA_944384835.1 uncultured Clostridia bacterium
GGCAATAACAAATCAAAAAGCTATTACCATTCAAGTGTCTGCCGAACAAACGAATGACCATGCCTCTGCATTATTAGATACCATGGCCGCTGCGCTTATTTTCTAATAGATAAAAAATCCCCGTTGAGATGCAACGGGGATTTTTTAATTACATCAATGCAATTTGTTTGAGTCTGTCTATGATAGGAAGTTTTTGCGTGCAAAGCTTTTCACATTTTCCACATGCCACACAACGTGCTGCCGTACTGTTATCCATACTCCATTGTACTTTTAAACGTTCCTTAACAGCCTGACTGTTTCCTCCTGTCAGTACAAATTCGTTGTATGCATCCATTAATTTCGGAATTGCAATATCCACAGGGCATTCATCGCAGTAACTGCAGCCTGTACACAATGCATCCAATTCCTTTGTTAAATGCTTTCCCATATTCTCGAGCAAATCCGGTGTTTCAGGAACAATATGATCGCCTGCAACCACACTTTCCTCTACATCCTTAATGGAGTTCATACCTACCAGAGCTATCGTAATTTCAGGTTGAGCCAGAATAAATTTTAAAGCGGAAACAGCAATGGGTTCCTCGCGATTTCCACGAATAAAGGAAAAACGCTCCGGATGCTGAGGAATAATTCCTCCTCCCAACGGATTCATTGTCACAATTCCCATTCCCGCTTTTGCGCAAGCCTCTACCCCTTTACGGCGATACGCGAAGTTTACGGCATTATAGCCTAATGTTACACCTTCAAATACTCCTTCTTGCGCGACTTTTGCAATATCGTCACCATTTAAGTGGGTGGAAAAACAGATATGGTCAACCAAACCTTCTTCTTTGGCTTTTAATATCCCTTCATAAATGCCGCCTTTTTTCATATATGCTGCGTAATCATCCATGGTTTTAATAGCCCAAATATGAAAAAAATCTATCTTCTGCAAGCCCATCTTCGTAAGGGATTTTTCCAAAATTTTTCTTGCCTCGTCACCATTTGCGGCATTCCAAAGTCCGCATTTAGTGGAAACGTAAAAAGTACTGCGGTCCATTGTTTGAAATGCCTGCCCAAAAATATCCTCACTGTGTTCATCACAATAATCAGGAGCTGTATCAAAATAATTTACCCCCAATTCATGGGCACGATGAATGATTTTCACACTATTTTCATAATTTCCTGACTGATAATCTTCTTTTGGAAAACGCAAGCCGCCAAAACCAATTGCGGAAACCTTTTTTCCTGTTCTGCCGTATTCTCTATAATCCATTTTCATTCACCCTTTATTTCATTTTTCTGTTAACCCAAAAAATGTTTGATTGCATGAGCAACACCGTCCGCCTCGTTGGACAAGGTAATAAAATCAGCCGCTTGTTTTACTTCATTCACACCGTTTTCCATTGCCACCGAAATTCCTGCCTGTCTGAGCAGTGTTACATCATTTAAACTGTCCCCAATTGCCATAACTTGGTTCATAGTAAAACCTAATTTCTTACAAAAATGTGCGATAGCCTGTGCTTTTCCTGTGTTAGCAGCGCTTACTTCAATATTCATTGCGGAAGAAGATGTAATAGAAACGGTCTGCATAAGTACCAACTGATTCCAAAGTGTTTGGCGCAATTGTTTATCAGCTGTTTTTAAGTTAATATTTTCTATATTTTCAGGTGACTGTTCTATCACTGCACGAATATCATCCACCGGATTGCGTGTACTGAGCACATATGGAATATAGTTTTCTGAGGTTCCGTAGTGTGTCAGATGATTTAAAAAGCGTTGTTCTGTATAGGCTTTTCCTTGTATAAATACTTCGACCATTACATCATGATAAGATACCTGTTCCAGAATAGCCAGTGATACTTCTTTATCCAATAGATTGCAATAAATTCTCTGTCCCGACAGTAAATGTTCAATGGCAGCTCCATTGGAGGTCACTGCATAGGTAATTCCCTGTATTGCTTTCACTTCCGGCGATAAAGATCCCAGCGCTCTTCCGGTGCAAGGTACTACTAAGATATTTTGCTGTATTACAGACTCCAGCGCTTTTTTTACATTCAGCGATAGCGAAGCATCATCACGCAATGTGGTTCCATCCAAATCAATTGCCAATAATTGAATCTTTGTATTACCATTCATGCCATTGTTTCACCCTTTTCCGGTGTTTTCCTAAACTCTCGCAGCTCCTGTTTTTCTTGCAGCATCTTTTACCGCTTGTGCAACTGCCGGTGCAACTTCTTTGTTTAACGGATTGGGAATAATAAATTCCGGACATAGTTCATCTTCTTTCACAAGACCTGCAATGGCATATGCAGCTGCTATTTTCATTTCATCATTGATTTCTTTGGCCCGCACATCCAACGCTCCGCGGAAAATTCCCGGAAAAACCAAAACATTGTTGATCTGATTTGGAAAATCTGAACGTCCTGTACCTACAACTTTGGCACCTGCTTCAATTGCTTCATCTGGAAAAATTTCAGGAACAGGATTTGCCATGGCAAATATGATAGGATCTTTTGCCATAGAACGAACCATTTCTTTTGTCACACAGCCGGGCGCCGAAACTCCAAGCAGCATATCTGCCCCCTGAATGATTTCAGACAAAGAACCTTTTTTATGTTCACGGTTTGTAACAGCCGCCATGGCTTGCTGACCCTCGTTCAGACCCTCTTTTCCCTCATAAATGGCTCCGTCACGGTCGCATAAAATAACATGTTTTAAGCCCATTGCCATAAACAATTTGGTACACGCAATACCCGCAGAGCCTGCACCGTTTACTACAACATGTATATCTTCGATTCTTTTATTTACAATTTTCAAGGCGTTTACCATTGCTGCCGCTGCTACAATTGCAGTACCATGCTGGTCGTCATGAAATACGGGAATATCCAATTCTTCCTTCAAACGTTTCTCAATTTCAAAACAACGAGGGGCTGCAATATCCTCTAAATTGATGCCGCCAAAGGTTGGCGCAATCATTTTAACCGCTTGTACAATTTCTTCTACATCCTTTGAAGCCAAACAAATTGGGAAAGCGTCCACGTCGCCAAAAGCTTTAAATAGAACTGATTTTCCTTCCATCACAGGCATGCCTGCTTCAGGACCAATATCGCCAAGCCCCAGTACTGCTGTTCCGTCTGTTACAACTGCAACTAAATTCCATTTGCGGCAATATTCATATGCATCGTTTACATCTTTACTAATTTGTATACAAGGCGCAGCTACACCCGGTGTGTAAGCAACGGAAAGATCTTCTTTTGTCTCAACCGGACAAGTCGGTACAATTTCTATTTTTCCTTTCCATTGTAAATGTTTCTCTAAAGCAACTTTTGCATAATCCATGAAAAATACCTCTTTCTATATCTATAAATATATACGAAATAAGAATCATTCTTTAAAATGACTGTATTTTCAGTATAACAATAATCAGTTAAAACCGCAATAGGAAACCATTGTTCTGATTTTAATTCATAAAAGACTTTACAATATGACAATATAATTATATAATAGCTAGGAAGGTGGAAACGATAATGATTAAAGCATGCATTTTTGATTTAGATGGTACTTTATGCAATACCTTAGATTCTATTGCTTATTTTTGCAATAAAACATTAGATCAATTAGGATATACCAATATACCAACAAAAGAATATAGAAATCTTGTTGGGCATGGTGCCGAACAATTAATCCACAACATGCTTCATATTGTCCATCCAACTTATACACCGGAAGATGTATGCACTGCCAAACAAATATTTATGGACTTTTATAAAGAAGATCCACTGAAATGCGCAAAATTATATGAGGATATTTTACCTTTGCTTCAAACATTAAAAGCAAAAGGAATGCTTTTGGCGATACTTACTAACAAACCTCATAGTTTGGCTGAGTTATCGATTCCAAAATTATTTGGTGAACATCTATTTGATGTATGGTATGGTCAAAGAGATGAAATTCCACGAAAACCTGCACCTGACGGCGCTCTTATGATTGCAAATGAATTATCGGTAAAACCAAACCAATGTTTATTCATAGGAGACAGTGATGTGGATATGCATACAGGAAACAATGCCGGTATGCAAACCGCCGGTGTGCTGTGGGGATATCGCAGTGAAAAAGAGCTGCTGAATGCAGGTGCACAAATGATTGCTTCCACTCCATGGGACATTCAAAATTTTGTTATTTAATATTTTCCCAATTCTCAGCAAACATATGAATAGTCATCACATAGTTATCACAATCAAGAGACATAATATAGGCATAGAAAATCAAATTTATGATATCTTGAAGGAGAGATAATACGCTATGAATCACGACCATTCATATTATCCATATAATAACAATAATGAGCAGCCATTGGAAGTAGAATGGCAGGCACCTGAACAAAATGATATTGTTGGGAACACTCAATGGAATGGCAGCAGTTATCGCGGAGTGTATCAAAATCACACCGGTTACTCCAATGGTTCCGGAGAACCGCCAAAACAAAAGCCGCCTAAGAAACCCGTTAAACTTTGGGTCAAAATTGTCAGTGGTGCAGCGGCTTGCTTGGTAATATCAGCAGGCTCTATCGGCGGATTTATCGGCTTAGTAAATATGGGAGCAATTCCATTTTCCGCCTCTGGTACTAACAGCTCCAATTCTCTTGTGAATACTACCAGAGTAGAGGCTGACAGTACCAGTCAAACATCTACAATCACTGGCGAGCTAACAACAGAAGAAGTCGCTCAAAAAGTAATCCCTTCTGTTGTATGCATACAGGCTTACAGCAATTCCAGCAGATATTTGGACACTTCTTCTGAAACAGGAGAAGGTTCTGGTATTATTGCATCATCTGATGGGTATATTATTACTAATGCTCACGTAATTGAAGGAGCAGATGCTTTAAAAGTTGTTTTATCTGACGGTACCAGTTACGATGCAACTATAGTAGGTTCTGATACTGCAACCGACTTGGCGTTAATCAAAATTGACGCTACAGATTTGCAGGCTGCAGAATTCGGTTTATCTGAAGATTTGCAAGTGGGAGAACAAGTCATTGCAATTGGTAATCCAGGCGGAATACAATTCAATTCTTCCGTTACAGTAGGTTATGTATCAGCACTAAATCGTTCCATTACTTATAATGGTTATGATATGGAATGTATTCAAACCGATGCTGCAATTAACCCTGGCAATTCCGGTGGTGCTCTGGTAAATATGTACGGTCAAGTAATCGGCATCAACTCTGCCAAAATTACTGCTACCGGTTATGAAGGATTAGGATTTGCAATTCCAATTGATACCGTTCAGCCCATTATCAACAGCTTAAAAGAATATGGCTATGTAAAAGACCGTGCTATGCTAGGCGTAACCGGTCAGTATATAGATGCTACTACTGCACGTTTTTATGGTTTAACGCAAGGATACAGTATTGTCAAGTTAAACAGTAATGTATCTGATGCCGGACTGCAAAAGAGCGACATCATTACTGAAATTGATGGAACCAGTGTAAATTCCGAAACCGTAGTGCAGAATGTAATTGCAAAGAAAAAACCGGGAGATACTGTGGAACTGGAAGTATATCGTCCAAGTACAGGTGAAAGCTTTACAGCTACAGTTACTCTGACAGAGTACTCCCCTATGAGTTAGCTTACGACAAACTTTTTCATATATCTTCTTTCCCGAACAGAGCAGATGATATCTGCTCTGTTCCCTTTTTACAAAAAAGATAAAAAAAGCATGCCCTATTCAAAGGCATGCTTTTTTCTATATTCATCATTCTTCTGCTAACCAATCAATTTTACCCTGCTCCAATGCTTCTTCAAACGTAGCCGGATGCTGTGGTTTTGTTCCGCCTTTGACACTATACCAACCGTCAGGATATAAAACAGTTGAATTCCAGGTAGCATTGGTTGTGTCTACAGTTGTATCTTCACCTTCGCGCACTTTGCGTGCTGCAATGACTGTTCTAAACTCAGACATCTCATAAGAACAAGTGGACAACAAAACAATCTGGTCATCTGCCGATACATCAACCCCTGTATTAAACAGAGAACGAATTTTTATTTGATAAATAAAATTTAAAAAATCACTGTCACTGGAGAAAGACGTTCTTAAATAGTTAAACGGCTCTCCTTGACTTTCTAATGTATTGGTTTTAAATATGGAAAAAATTTTCCAATCTCCTTCAGATTCTGTGGTATCCAATTCAAACGTTGGATGCGCTTTATAATAATCCAAGGAACCATACTCTAACAGACTGCCAAACATTCTGCCGTCATTCATACTGTGTCCGTACACAATTAAACTTTTAGAATTTGGGTCATCTAAATCCATAGAATTTCTTGCATCAAAGAACAAGCTTCCATATTTGCTGCTATTTTTTTCGTAATCCAAATATAAATAATACTCCGGATCATCTTCGCTGGACTGCAAAATAGGATAATCCACTACTGTATCAGGAATACGGATCCATCCTTTTATATCAGGATTGATTTTTTGCAGTTCCGCAAACTTATCGTAATCTTCTGAACCCGTAGTATCTTCATGATAAATTTGCTGGATTTCATTTGCTTTCTTATCTACCATTGCAGGCTGAATGACCATTTCCCATAATAGAATACCGCCTGTTACCAAAAAAGTAATCAGCGCTATCAGAAACACAATTTTGCGAATCGCCTCTCCAGTCCTATCCCCTTTCCAGGGAAGAACGGCGGCAATCCAAGGACGTTTTTGTTTTTTTGAGTATTTTCCCGCCAATGAAGTACCTCCTAATTTTCTGCATGATATTATTCTACCGGATTTAATCCCTGCAGATATCGGCGCAGCATATTTAACGCAGTGGAAGCGGAAAGTGTACGATAGTAAGCTCTGCTTCGTTCTACTGTTTGTGTTTCTCCTAATTTTTTCACCCATGTTTTGGTTCCGTCAGTCAAACCGATATAAACAAGTCCAACCGGTTTTTCGGCAGTACCTCCTCCCGGACCCGCTATACCTGTAATACCAATTCCATAAGTACTTCCTGCTTTTTTGCAGACGCCTTCTGCCATTGCTTTGGCCACTTGTTCACTGACTGCTCCATATTGAGCAAGCATATCATTTGGAACATTGATTATCATATTTTTGATACGATTCGAATACGTACAGGTTCCCATTTCAAATACTTTCGAAACACCTGCAATATCAGTCAGACGCTTTGAGACCAGACCTCCGGTACAGGATTCTGCCGTTGCTACTGTCTCGCCTCTGCTTAGCAAACGATTGACAACCGCTTGCTCTAAGCTGTCTACATTTACACCATACACTACATCACCCAAAATTGCAACAATTTCTTTTGTGACCGGCGCGCAAAGCGCGGCAGCTTCCTCTTTTGTTTTCGCTTTTGCTGTGACACGTACAAACATTTCTCCGTCTTTCGCATAAGTAGCAACCGTTGGATTGTCTCCGTCGATATATGCTGCAATGTCTTCCGCAACCGCTCCTTCACCTTTGCCAAACACATGAATATTATCTGAATAAATAAAAGACTGTTCTATTTCCTGTAAAAAAGGAACCGCATAATGATACAGCATTGGTTTTAATTCTGAAGGAGGACCCGGGAACATCATAATCATTTTACCTTCATCTGTTGTTACAACACAGCCGGGAGCTGTTCCCACATCATTGGGCAGTACAACACAGTCTTTTGGAAGCAACGCTTGTTTTAATTGATTTTCTCCGCAATATCTGCCCTTAAAATACTGTTTGATCCGTTCCATGCTTGCAGCGTCTTCCACAAGCGGTTTTCCCGCTGCGTCCGCAATAGTTTCTTTCGTAAGGTCATCTTTTGTTGGACCCAGCCCGCCTGTGGTAATGACCAAATCACTTCGCTGCAAAGCTTGTTCAAGCGCCTGCTTTAAACGACCTTCATTATCTCCCACCGTACCGGCATATAATAAATTGATACCTAAGTCAGATAATGCCCTGGCAACTATGGTGGTATCTGTATTTACAGTATGACCTAACAATAATTCTGTGCCGACTGAGATAATTTCTGCATTCATAACATCGCTTCCTTTCTCAATAGATACTTACAACGAATATGGGCAACTATTGTCTTTCTCAAACAAAAATCAATCGTTTTGACGATAGCCGATTTTTTTATAACGAGTATTTTGGACACATTCTTCCACCAAAGCATCCACATCAAGGGCAGATTCTCCGATTTCAACAAAAGATGGAATCGGTTTTGTTCTGGGATGTTTTGGTGTAAATATGGTACAGCAATCTTCGTACGGTTCAATGGAAATATCAAATGTTCCGATGCGATGGGCAATGGTCACAATCTCCGTTTTGTCCATGCCGATTAACGGACGGAACACAGGCATATCTGCTACCATATCCGTGCAGCCGATTGCCTGCATAGTTTGGCTTGCTACCTGCCCTAAGCTCTCTCCTGTGATCAATGCTCCGCAGCCTTCTTTTCGTGCGATTTTTTCAGCAACACGCATCATAAAGCGGCGCATAATAATCGTAAACAATTCCTCAGGACAATTTGCCTGTATTAATTCTTGCACTTTTGTAAAGGGTACCGTATACATTTTCATTCTGCCGCTGTATGCACTCACCTGTGTTAACAAACGGACAACTTTATCCTCAGCGCGTTCGCTGGTATACGGAGGACTTGCAAAATGAATGGCTGTAAGTTCGACGCCGCGTTTTGCCATCATCCAGGAAGCAACAGGGCTGTCAATACCGCCGCTGATTAATACCGCCGCCTTTCCGCCCGTACCTACAGGAATACCGCCTGCTCCTTGCAGCGCGCGTCCTCTGATATATGCGCCGTAATCGCGGACTTCAACATATACAATGCTGTCAGGCTTATGCACATCCACAGTTAAATGAGGATATTTTTCCAACAAATATTCGCCCACTTGGGTACAAATTTGCGGAGAATTCAGCGGAAACTTTTTATCAGACCGCTTTGCTTCCACTTTAAATGTTTTTGCCTCTTCCAATTCTTCTGCCAAATAATCTGCCGCCGCCTGTTTGATGGCATCCATATTTTTTTCTGTCACCCGTGCACGGGAAAAGGCTGCAATGCCAAAAATTTTGGAAACCCTCTCTGCAGCTTCCTCCAAATCAACCGTTTCCTCTTGCGGAACGATTGTGATTGTTGATTGTGCCAACTTAATATCAAACTTACCTAAATCGCATAATGTATATTGAATGCGTTTTAACAATATATTTTCAAATAATTTTCTATTTAAACCTTTGAGCACCAGTTCGCCCAATTTCAGTAATAAAATTTCATTCATAAACTCATTAACTCCTATAACTTACCTGTGGCCAGAGTGGATAATCCGTCTTTTACCCCTTCAATGAAAGCATTGACATCCTGCCGGGTATTCTCTCTTGAAAAGCTCACTCTAATTGCAGTCTGGATTCTGGCACGGTCCAAGCCCATAGCAGTCAGTACATGACTTTGTTTACCTTTGGCACATGCAGAACCGCCGGAAACAAAAATATGCTTGGATGCCAAAAAGTGCAGCATGGTTTCTGAACGGACAGAACAAGTAGAAAAGTTCAGCACATAGGGCAGTCCCTGTTCCGGAGAATTGATTACAATTCCCGGCAGCTGCAGAAGCCGTGCTTTACAGCTGTCATACAACATTTGAATGCGCGTCATTTCCCGGGATATATTTGGGAGCTGCATGACAGCTTCTCCAAAACCGCTGATAAGAGGAAGTGCTTCTGTCCCCGGCCGTATCCCGCTTTCTTGTCCGCCGCCAAAGATACGGGGAGGAATACGGATATCTTTGGCAATGTAAAGCGCACCTATCCCTTTTGGCGCATGAATTTTATGTCCGCTTATGGTCAGCAGATCAATTCCGCTTTTTTTCGGACAAATTGCCATTTTTCCAAATCCCTGTACGGCATCCACATGAAACAGCGCAGGAGATTTTTTCCGTTTGATTGCTTTGGCTGCAGCTTCAATGGGCAAAATGCTTCCTACTTCGTTATTTACCAGCATCATACTGACCAATATTGTTTGTTCATCAATTGCTTCCATCACCTGTTCCGGTGAAATGGTTCCGTTCTGATCCGGTGTCAGGAATACAACTTCAAATCCATCTTTTTCAAGCTGTTCCATACATCCCAATACTGACGGATGCTCGATTGCCGTGGTTACAATTTTATTGCCAAAACGTTTTTTTGCCGACACTGCCCCAAAAATCGCTAAATTATTTGCCTCTGTTCCTCCTGAAGTAAATATAATCTCATTTTCTTTTACCCCAAGTTGTTTTGCAATGGCAGCGCGAGCCTTCGTCATTTCTTTTTCGGCGGCAAAGCCCATTGTATGCAAAGAAGATGGATTTCCGTATACCACTGTCATACATTCCATTACTTTTTGCGCAGCAGGAAGGCATACCTTTGTAGTAGAACTGTTATCCAAATATATTTCCATAATCCATCCTCCTAATATAATCATTTTAATTATACAATACTTGTGCTCATTAGGGAATAGTCTGTATATGGAAAAATGAAAGTTTACCGTTACGTTACATCTTTTCTGTGTGATAAGAAAAAGACTGTTTGTTTGAACAGTCTTTTTCAATAAAGTATTGTTATTTTATCATATCTTGCATGAGTGAAACTATCTTTGCACAGCCGTCTGACTTATCAAAATTTTTACATGCCTGTTCCATAGAAGCCAGCTGCATTTTATCTTCTAAAATTTCTTTTAAAGCGTCCTTACAGCTTTCATGTTTGTGAAGTCTTCTTGCCATTCCATGCAATTCTAAAAAATCTGCGTTATCCTCTTCTTGTCCCGGAATAGAATCAAATACCAACAACGGTAAGTTGCTGGCCAGCGCTTCTGTAATCGTTAACCCACCCGGTTTTGTAATAATCAAGTCGCTTGCCTGCATATATTGTTCTACCTTTTGTGTGAACAATATCAGCTTTGTCTTTTTAGGGCTAAGCATAACCGTTGTCTTTAATGTTTGATATAACCTTTGATTTTTTCCTGTAATCACAATCATTTGGAAATCCAGCGGCACACAGATGATATCACGGTAAATTTGTACAATGGTTTTCACGCCAAAGCTTCCTGCCATTAAAAGGACCGTTGGTTTGTCCGGCGCAAGTCCCATTTCTGTGCGCAAAATTTCTTTTGGCTGAGGATGAAAAAAGGTTT
The DNA here is from genome assembly GCA_944384835.1 of uncultured Clostridia bacterium. Lineage (GTDB taxonomy): Bacteria > Bacillota > Clostridia > Oscillospirales > Acutalibacteraceae > UMGS1071. The sequence continues at coordinate 11,138 of CALWUU010000011.1, forward strand.
CCAAAATAGGAATTCCAAAAGGATGAATCTTTTCCGGTTCTACTTTGAAGTCTTGTACCATAGGAATTATCATATCATCATTTGCTACAATATACCCGTCTGCATGCTCTACAATCCATGTTTTATGAGGCGCATAATCTGTCATGACAACCAATAATTTAGCATCAATAAGACCCTTTCCTTTGAGATGAGATATCATTTCAGCCACAAAAGGATGTGTTGCCACAATGATATCAGGAGCAAATGCACGAATCAGTGACAGCAACCGTTTACTAAGCATATGATTGATTTTTGGTACAAGTTTGGCAAGGGGACTGTCATCATTGGTATTGTGATACATACGACCAAATATGACAGGCGTTTTTGTAGCAACAAAATGGTAACCTTTGCATATCAATTTATCATAAATATAGTTGACCTCTTTTAATGCATCAACAACCTTTACGCTTGCATCTGCTACATGGTGATTGATATATTGTTCCAATGCTTGAGCTGTCCTGATATGTCCGCCGCCGGCGGCTGCGGAAAAAATGAATACTCGCACAATGGTCACCTCTCATTTCCGGTTCACTGAAATTATAGTTATATTTAATATATCATAAAAAGAATGGCTATGCAATTTTAAAACTTATGGTTCAACTCGTAATAAAGCTGTAACTTTACTTTTCAGGGTAAACATTATATTATGATAACAGAAGAAATGAAGAATGAGAATCCTTGCTAGGAGGAGAAAAATGTCTGAACAAAATATAGACACTAAAAAACGAAATGTATTAATAGGCTGCTCAGTAGCAGGAGCTGTTGTGGTAATAGCCGCTGTTATAGCAGTTATTTTTACTACCGGCGCCTTTAATAGATTCGGTTCCGGCAACAGTTCCAATACCGTTTCTTATTCTGATACGGAACGTTTTTCACAAGGCATTTCTATTGAGGGAATTGATATATCTGGTATGACAAAAGAAGAAGCAATGGAAGCATTGCTTCTGGCGGAAGTCTATCCGAAGGGATACGACATTCAACTGACATTGGATGATCAAACTGTTGTATTAACAGGAAAAGAGCTTCCGTTTGACTTGCATTTGCAGGATACCATTGACGAAGCTTATGAATATAACTGGTACTGCGATGAAGAAGAGCATGCGTCCAAAGTGGCAGAGTTAAGCGTATCTCCAAAAGATTTTGCATTAAAACCAACATTGATTGAAGAAGAGTTAGAACCAAGACTGGCAGAGCTGACCGCTTCCTTCAACACAGACGCTCAAGAGCCTACCATTACCGGTTATTACAACGGCGGTTTTACCGTATCGGACCCTGTAGATGGCCGTAAAGTAAAAACAGACGAATTAGCAACAAAGGTGCAGGAACTGCTGAAAACAGACAAAACAGGTATAATTGAAGTTCCTGTGGAAATTATAAAATGTACTAAGACAGCGGAAGACATCAAAGCCAATATGCAAAAACTGGGCTCTTACAGCACAGTTTCTACCAACACAGCAAACGGAAACCATAATATGAGACTTGCCGCCAATGCTACAAACGGTACTATTCTGCAACCGGGTGAACAATTCTCATTTAACAACACCACAGGAAATACAACCAACGGTTCCAACGGCTATTTACCGGCTACCGCTATTTCCGGCGGCGAATTCATTCAAGAATACGGGGGCGGTATTTGTCAGGTATCTTCTACCATTTATGGTGCCGCTTTGCGCTCTAATATGACCATTGTTACCCGTTATAATCATACGTATCCATCTTCTTACGTTCCAATCGGTTTAGATGCTACTGTGTCCTACGGTTCTTTGGACTTTGTATTCCGTAACGATACCGATTATCCTGTATACATTGCAGCAGGAATGGACGGCACCACTGTTTGGGTCACCTTCTATGGCTATCAGTCGCCTGAATACGACACCATAGAACCAAGTGCATGGATTACAGCTAACATTAGTAAACCACAGGCGGAATATAATACAGATAACAGTCTTGCTCCTGACCCAAATCCCTTCAGTGCTGCAAGATTAAAAAGAAGCGGCAATCCGGGATATAAAACTGCTGCAAGCCGCACCTATTATAAAAATGGAGTTGCGGTAAAAACAGAACCATTGCCGTCAAGCTATTATCCTGCATTTGCAGATGTTTATGTGATTCCGCCACAAGGCGAAAGTGTTCCCGATCCGGAACCAACACCGGAACCGACACCGGAGCCAACTCCGGAACCAACTCCGGAACCAGAGCCGGAACCAGAGCCGGAACCAACTCCGCCGCCTTCATCTTCAGAGCAGCCCCCATCTTCTTCTGAAGCACCTCCGGTATCATCCAATCCGCCAACATCATCTTCAGAAGATGATACTTCACATTCATCGAATTAATCAAATATAAAAAGGGGCACAGTTTTTATGCTGTACCCCTTATTTTTAGACAAAGATATTGATTTTTCGACATAATATTGTATAATTTAATGAAGTATATTTCCACTAAATCATTTATTTGAAGAAAGGATGAATCCGTTGGCAGAGAACGCAAACCAATATCAACCACCTAAAATAACGGTGCTTATGCCGGTTTATAACGTTAGCAAATTTTTGCCAAAATGTTTACAAACTTTAATGGATCAAACCTTTCGTGATTTTCGTCTAATTGCGGTAAATGACGGTTCCACTGATAATTGTCTGGAAATTTTACGAGATTTTGAAGCAAGATATCATAATATTACAGTAATTGATCAGCCCAATCAAGGTATGTCTATGGCGCGTAACGCGGCACTTGCATTGGCAGACAGTGAATACGTTTGTTTTGTAGACAGCGATGATTACCTTGCTCCTACTTTTCTTCAGGAATTATATCAGGCAATTACTCTTCACAATGCCGATATCGCCTGCTGTTATTATTATTACCATTTTGTTGAGTCAGATTCTCTATATAAATATCCTTTTCGCACCAGCGGCGTATTCAACAAAGAAGAGGCTTTAAAAAAGTTATTAAAAGATGTTCAAATTCAAAGCCTTGCCTGGAACAAAATTTATAAACGTTCTTTGTTTGCAGACTACGGCATTACTTTCCCTACTATGGCATTTGAAGATATGGCTATTGCTCACAAATTATTTTCTCATGCTGAAAAAGTAGTTGTGATTAATCGGGCATTATACTACTATAACCAACAAAACGCCAGCACTTTGGCAACAATCAATGCCCAAAAAATCAATGACTTTATTTTGGCCACAGCAATGGTACGCGCTTCTTTAGACCAAAACGGCGTTTATGAAAAATATAAAAAGGCATACCGTTCTTTAACCAAAAAGACCGGTTGGTATTGCTTATATTGCGCATTGAAAATTCATAAAAAAAATAAATCTATGGTTGGTCTTTGGTCTAATATGAAAAAAATTCGCAGCGCTCTGTCATTTTGTGCCAGCAAAGAGTTTGATGACGCTACTTACACCTATGATCTACCCGGCGTATTAAGCCCACAAGAATTTGATAAAAGACCAAGAATTTCTAAACCTAAAAAAGAAAGTTAATTCACAGTCATCCATAAAGTCAATGCTGCTTTATATCTTGATATAAAGTGTCGTTGACTTTTGTCATAAACAGGAGGTATTTGCATGCATGACGGTTTTTTAAAGGTGGCAGCTGCAACCCCATCCATTCAGGTTGCAAATTGTCCTTATAATGCCCAACAAATCATTACCATTGCAAAACAGGCAGCAGAACAGCAAGTAAGCGCAATTGTGTTTCCTGAACTATGCTTAACAGGCTATACCTGCGGCGACTTGTTTTTTCAGCAAACACTGTTGGCTTCTGCTATGCATAGCTTGGAAATAATTTTAAAAGAATTAAAGCAGGAAAATATCATTTGTATTGTTGGACTTCCTATTATGATCGATACAAATTTATACAACTGTGGGGCAGTATGTTATCATGGCAATTTATTAGGGATTGTCCCAAAAACCAATTTGGCAGAGCAAGACGGAGCAAACGAGACCCGTTATTTTTGTACCGCTCCTGCTTATCGCCAAGTAAAGGTATGTAATCAAATCGTACCTTTTGGAACAAATATTATGTTTTCATGCGATACAATAACAGAATTTCAATTTGGTGTTGAAATCTGTAACGATGTTTGGGGCACAGAGCCGCCTTCCAATACACTGGCCAAGGAAGGCGCAACAGTTATTTTCAATTTATCTGCCAGTGCAGAAGCGGTGGGAAGAGATGCTTATCGTAAAACATTGGTAGCCGGTCAGTCTGCCAGACTGAAATGCGCCTATGTATATGCAAACGCAGGTCAGGGAGAATCCACCATGGACTATGTGTATGGAGGGCATGACCTAATTGCGGAAAATGGTACCATATTGGCAGAAAGCCCGCTATTTGATACCGGTTTTATTTATGCGGATATAGACCTGCAATTGCTCCGTCAAGAGCGTCTCCATACCTCTTGCTGGAACAATGCCGCGAATTCCTGCTATCAAAAAGTATCTTTTTCTTTGCCTATCATTCCTTTAGAATTGGAACGCGTGATACAGGCAAATCCTTTTTTGCCTCCCCATATGCCGGACTTGCCTGCCCACTGTGAAACAATACTGAATATACAGGCAAACGGTCTAAAAAACAGATTAACTCATATTGGCTGCCGTCATGTGGTAATCGGTCTGTCCGGAGGGTTAGATTCTACTTTGGCGCTGCTTGCTGCCGTACGTGCTTTTGAAGCTATGCAGTTGGATACCAGCGGTATTACGGCTGTCTCCATGCCTTGTTTTGGTACTACAAGCCGTACAAAAACGAACGCACGCTCCTTAGCAATAGAACTTGGCTGCACTTTTCGGGAGATTGATATTTCCGCATCTGTGCTGCAGCATTTTCAAGATATTGGACAAGATTCCAATCAGCATGACGTGACATATGAAAACGCGCAGGCCAGAGAACGTACGCAAGTATTGATGGATATTGCCAATCAACTTGGAGGAATTGTAATAGGAACAGGAGATCTGTCAGAAGCTGCGCTGGGTTGGGCAACGTATAACGGTGACCATATGTCTATGTACAGCATAAACTGCGATATTCCAAAAACCATGGTTCGTTATTTGGTGGCACACTGTATCAATATTAATGTTACCCCTTTAAGCGATATTCTAATGGATATTCTTCAAACACCTGTCAGTCCGGAACTGCTGCCTCCTATGGGGGATACCATTGCTCAACAGACAGAAGAAATTGTGGGACCATACGAACTGCATGACTTTGTTTTGTTTTATACTCTTCGTTATGGCTTTATGCCCCATAAAATTTTTCGCTTAGCATGTCTTGCTTTGGGTGATAAATATAACAAGGAAACTATCAAACACTGGATGATTGTTTTTTATCGACGATTTTTTGCACAACAGTTTAAACGTTCCTGCACGCCGGACGGACCGGCTGTTGGAAGCGTATCACTATCTCCCCGAGGCGGTTGTCTTATGCCCAGTGATGTCAAATCATCAATATGGCTTGAGGATGCAGAAGCCATCTCTGTGGAATAAATAAAAGCTCCCTGATTTTCAATCAGGGAGCTTTTTTATATCACGATATGTTCTCTTTTTTGCAAAGCTTATAGATATAATGTTTATCCAAGCTTGTTTGCCGAGACGGTCGTTCTTTTGAATAGAAAAAAGGTCGGCAGTGAAGAACGTTTCCCACCCAATGAAACAACGGACGAAACTATGTTTGCCGTATTTTTTATGTTTCAATTCACAACAGGATATGTTTTTCCATTGCGTTATATTTCTCCAATATGTTGTACCGCTTTCTGCTGCGGTAAATCGGAAAACTATCAAGCACACTGTGTCTTTTTCGTATTTTACCCATTGCATTCATGTGTCTTACAATGGACTGACAGCAATGCTTAATTCCTTTGCAACTGCTAAAATGTATAAGTTTCTACTGCATTCAGCGCATTTCTAAATTCAGCTGTGGCATTTTCTAAATGGAAGATTTTTAATTGATATCCTGTTTTTTCATTGTAAATTTTTTGCATATCCGGCGCAGCAGCAAGTACTTTTTCGGCGATGATATCGTTGGGTTCAAATACAGCAGTTCCAAAATATCTTATAAATTCTTTTCCAACTGTTGCACAAAATTCTACATGAGAATTTTTTTGTATTTGTTTATAAACTTCTTTAAAATCACCTGTTCCAAAATACAATCTGTCATCCATAAGCATATGAAAAGCCACCGGCCTGCATTTGGGCTTATCCCCGTCAACTGTTGATAGATAAAATATACCTGCTTGTGTCAAAAAATCATTTACTTTTTCAATCGGTTTCATTTCTATTTGTTCCTTTCATCTTTATCTGTTATAATAGTTCAATAAACTATCATACTTTTATTATATAACTTAGATTAGTCGATACAAGTACGATTTTAAATTAAACTAAGTATACTAAAAAATACTGAAAGGACTCCTGCTATGAGTAAAGATTTGTTCGGCGTGTGTCCCTTTGCAACTGCGCAAAGACTCATTCAAGGTAAATGGACTATTTTGATTCTGCATCATTTAAGCAGTGGTGCCACCCGCTTCAATGAACTGCAACGAAAAATGCCTAAAATGACCCATGCCACTTTATCCAAGCAATTAAAACAGCTTGAATCAGAAGGACTTATTGTTCGTACGGAATATCCTCAAATTCCTCCAAAAGTAGAATATTCATTAAGTGAAATAGGAAAAAAATTCGCTCCTGTTTTAGAAAGCATAAAAATTTGGGGATTGGAATATATCAATTATATGCAGGCCAAATAAAATGATACGGTGTAAAAAAGCGGTCAAGTAGTTTTTTCAATATTTTATATGAGAAAATAAATACATCTGGCTTGACTATATGTAAATAAAAGAACATGCAGCTAATACTGCATGTTCTTTTATTTATGGTCTATCTTTTAAATCTTGGTAAGGTCTGTGCTCTGCAATATTCATATAAGCAGGACGAATAATCTTACTGTTATTGAGCAACTCTTCTATCCTGTGAGCGCTCCAGCCTGCAATACGTGCAATTGCAAACAACGGAGTGTACAATTCAGCCGGTAAATCCAACATACTGTAAATAAAGCCGCTGTAGAAATCAACATTGGCGCTAACACCTTTATAAATTCTACGTTCTTTCGAAATGACTTCCGGTGCTACTCTTTCTACCATACTATACAAAGCATATTCTTTTTGACGGCCTTTTTCCTCTGATAATCCTTTTACGAATTGGCCCAATAATTTCGCTCTTGGGTCAGACAACGAATATACGGCATGCCCCATACCGTAGATGAGCCCTGTTTTATCAAAGCCTTGCTTACGCAGCAAAGAAACCAGATAATTTTTTACCTCTTCCTCGTCGGTCCAGTCTTTTACTGTTTGTTTCATGTCCTCAAACATCTGAGTTACTTTAATATTAGCACCGCCATGTTTCGGTCCTTTTAAGGAGCCTAAAGCAGCGGCAATTGCTGAATATGTATCTGTTCCCGAAGATGATACTACATGTGTTGTAAAGGTAGAGTTATTACCGCCTCCATGCTCTGCATGAAGTACAAGAGCAAGATCCAATACACGAGCTTCCATTTTTGTATATTTGCTATCCGGTCTCAGCAGATGTAAAATATTTTCCGCCGTAGAAAGATGCGGCTGCGGAGCGTGAATAATAAGACTCTGGTCTCCATGATAATGACGATAACAGTTATATCCATACACTGCCAACACAGGAAACAAAGCAATTAACTGTATACATTGTGCCAATACGTTTGGAATAGACGTATCATTGGGTAAATCGTCATATGCATATAAAGTAAGTACACTTCTTGCCAAAGCGTTCATCATATCAGGACTTGGTGCTTTCATAATGATATCTCGTACAAAAGTGGTTGGTAATGTTCTGTACTTAGCTAATAAATTACGAAAATCATTTAACTGTTTTTCATTAGGCAAATTTCCAAATAATAACAGATAAACGGTCTCCTCAAACCCAAAACGTTCATCGTGCATAAACCCTGCAACAATATCTTCAACATTGATTCCCCTGTAATATAATCTGCCTTCACACGGTACAGATTCACCATTAATAATATCATTTGCATGCACTTCAGATATTTCGGTAAGACCTGCCAGTACACCTTTGCCGTTGATATCTCTAAGACCACGTTTTACCTCATACTTTGCGTACAAGCTTGGGTCGATACCGCCTTTTTGTGTGCATAATTTTGCTAACTCTATTACTTCAGGGGTAATCTCTGAGTATTGATAATCCATAATTTCTACCTCTTCCTATGTATAATCTTGTTTCTAATAAAAGTACCTCTCTTTGCAATTTTTTATAGAATGAATATTAAAAAAATAACTATTTTATCCGCACTTATATGTTCTCAATTATACCATAAAATACAATTCTTAACAAGCTACAAAATTGTTAATTATTTATAAAAACATGTTCATATATGCAAAACCCATAGATACATTCCCCAATTTTGTATGCATTCAAACGCAAAAAAAGTGTATTCCATAACCATAAGGAATACACTTTTTTCTCTCTATTTTATGCTAACGCAGGAAGAATCTCGCATATCAATTGAATGGATTTTTCTGCTGCCACAGCAGCAAACTTTTCAAAAGAAACATTAGCTGCTTCATCTGCATTATCTGAAATGGCGCGAATGACTACAAAGTCAATATCGTTCATATAACAAACTTGAGCAATACTGCCGCCTTCCATTTCACATGCAATCGCTTGAAACTGATTTGCAATTTCTTTTAATTTATCAGATTGTCCAATAAATTGATCTCCTGTCGCGATAATGCCGATATGTACTGCGCCTTGATACGTGTGTTTTGCTTTTTCTACCACCAGATTCACCAGCTTTTCTGATGCGGGAATCGTAATTAAATTGATTCCGGAAATGAATCCTTTGGGATCTCCTACTGCGCTGGTATCCATATCATGCTGAACCAGTCCTCTGGAGACAACAACATCACCTACGGATATGCCCTTTCCTATTCCGCCAGCAACTCCTGTATTGATAATTGCTTTGGGATGATATACAAGCGCCATAATTTCCGCACATATCGCTGCATTTACCTTACCTACTCCACTGCGTGCCACGACACATGGAACGCCCAGAATAGTTCCTTTGTAAAAATCAATGCTCCCAATGGTTTCAACTTCTGCATTCTGCATACACTCTTTCAAACCATTTACTTCCATATCCATAGCCCCTATAACGCCTATCATATGAATCCTCCATAAACATCTATTTTGTCGATTTTATCATATTTGTCATAAGAATACAATCAAATTAACATTTGCACAAAAAAGAATCACCGTCTTGGTGATTCTTTTTTATGCAATGTCATTTCCTAATAATAACGTACCACAGAAACTACTTTTCCTAAAATTATAACCTCTTTTGCATAAATCGGCTCAAATGCATCATTTTCCGGCTGTAACCTGACGCAATCGGATTCTCTGTATAAACGTTTTACTGTTGCCTCATCTTCAATTAAAGCTACAACAATATCACCGTCACGTGCTGTTGGAGTGCGTTCTACCACAACATAGTCACCATCTAAAATGCCGGCATTTTTCATACTTTCCCCTTGTACGGTTAATGCAAATAATTCCCTTCCTCTTTGCTGACTGGCGGTAATCGGCAAATAACCTTGTATCTCTTCCACAGCCAGAATCGGAAGACCCGCTGTAACTTTACCTAAAATAGGCACTTGTGCTGTTTGCTCGCAGCCTTCAATGTGAATAGCTCGGTTGAGTCCTGCATCACGTGAAATATAACCTAAATTTTCTAAAGTCTTTAAGTGGGCATGCACGGTTGACGTAGATTTTAGTCCCGTAGCCGCACAAATTTCTCTTACAGAAGGAGGTATTCCAAATTGAGAACGGTCTTTTAAAAAATCATATATTTTCTGTTGGCTTTTCGTTAATGGTTTCATTTAAGCTATCCTCCTTATTTCGGATACTGTTATCATACCACATATACAGTAAAAAAACAAACAAACGTTTGATATTTTGAAAGTTTATTTACAAAATGAATTTACTCTATTCACAGAGCCTTAACAACTCGATCCGTTTTTCAAGTTATAATATAAATGTACAAAGGAAAGGAAGCCGCAACCATTCTTTTCGTACATTCCACACTCCTCAATCAAATAACCTTTCAAGCTAACGAGAATGAACCGAATCGATATGATTCGGTTTTTTCTCTTCCCAAATAACGTTGATTGTTTACAAATGAACGTAAAACTATTCATATCTTTGTCACAATATCATTTTATAATGTTATTGTAGTTAAAGGTAGACCGCAACTATCTTTTCTACCTCCCATTCTTCTCAATCAAAATTTTAAGCTAACAGAAAACGTCCAAAGTAATCTTTGGACGTTTTCTTTTTTATTTTTTCATATCTTCTCCCGGAGCAATCACAGTTATTGACTCTGCACTTAAATTATCTTCGGACTCATCTTCTGCATTGTTTTCTGTAAATTCCACAGTTTGTTCTTCTGTAAGCGATAATTCTATAGAATCTGAATCATCTTTTTCTTCTCGATATTGATCACGATAACGGTAATTGTCCCGATAAACGGCATCAGACTGATCCTCTTTGCTTCTTTTAGAAATTGCTTTTGTTGAAACTACAACACCACATAATAAAATAAGCAGGATAATAGTTCCTATAAAAATCGCCATAATCATCACCTAAATATTATTTCATAACAATATCATTCCCGTTCTAAAAATAAAATACAGTATTTCATTACAGCAAATATTAGTAATTGTGTTTATTTTCACAATTTACAATAAAAATGATAAAATGATTAGCTATTTAAATTTACGATATGAAAACTTACACATAGTAAAAGTCAGCACTTGATGAAGTGCTGACTTTTACTATAATGACTTGATTTTATAAACTCAAACCAAAATGATCTTTATATATTTCTTTTAATTGCAACTCTGTCTGATTCTCAAAAATCTCTACCCGAGTGCCACTAAAAATTTTAAAGATATCGCCATCCACGCTTTTTCTGCCTTCCGCTGTTTTAATTGCAATCATTCGCTGTTTTTTAAAGGGAGAATCCGGATGGAATTCACACCATGCACAAGCAGGAATAAAATCGGTATCTATCTGCAGCTGCTCTGTAAACGATAAAATTTTTAACCATTCTTCCTTGTAGTATTCATAGAGTATCCAGCCATAGAATGGCTCTTTTTCAAATTTATATATTTCTCCACACTGCTTCTGAACCAAACCTTCTGCTAAACGCAGTGGATACTTTGGAGAACGTTGCCCGATACCAATATCCCAAATAAAAGTGCCATCCTCTGCTTCTACCTTCAGCAAACGATGTCTTTGCATAGGAATTTGCCCGCATGCATCACGAAAAAATCTAGAAAAAAAATCTTGTACTCCGAAACCCAAAGAGCGTAAAAAAATAGCGCTCAAACCATTCAGCTCAAAACAAAGACCTCCTCTGCGATTTGCAATAATTTTCTCATAAAGAGAAGCTCCGTCTAAACGCAGCGGTTTCCCCGCAAGAATATCTAAATTTTCAAAAGGAATCGTAATATTATGTGCAAAGCAAAGTTTTTCTAATAATTTACTATCCAATTTATGATTCGCATAATCTTCATAATGGAGCCCTATTCTTTGGAAATAAGACACCAACTGCTCCTGATTCAAAGTCATAAAGACTCAACTCTTTTCATCAAAATATTTATATTTGGATTATAGCATATACGAAATACAATTTAAAGCAATATAGTTCCATAAAAAACATAGACATTTTTGTATATCACAATGTCATTACCATAAAACGCCCAAAATTAACCAAAATATATTAGAACACTATATCAGCCATTAAAATAGTACACATCATTCTAACTCAAAATCCAAATAAAAAAAGAAGAGAGCAGAAAAACTGCACTCTTCTGTTAAGATGGCTCCTCAAGTTGGACTCGAACCAACGACCCTGCGGTTAACAGCCGCATGCTCTACCGGCTGAGCTATTGAGGATTATTTGTGTTGGCATCTTCCTATTGTCCCGG
>CALWUU010000012.1 GCA_944384835.1 uncultured Clostridia bacterium
TGTATATCTTCTAGGATTCTTCACAATCTGTATGTTTTTTATATTTTAATTTTGTTGCCATACCACCACGGATATGACGCTGTGCTTTGTTGATTTCTAATATTTGTTTTACTTCTTTGTATAACTGGGGATCTATGTATTTTAAACGTTCTGCTACGTCTTTATGAACGGTACTTTTACTAACACCAAATTTTTTAGCCGTGCTTCGGACGGTGGAGTGTGTTGTGGAAATATATTGACCCAGTATTACGCTGCGGTCCTCCACGTCATGGCTTATGCTATGGTTGGCAATCTTCCCCCTATTCACTTTCAAAACTTTTACACCCCTTTTTAAACTACTAATTATTTGTATGCACAAATTTTAGGGGTTATACACTTTTTTATTGCATGTCTCATTTTTTAGAGATATGATGATTCAACAGTTAGTATGAAATCAATGGTGTTTCAAAGCTTATATACTAAATATAGCTTCTATTCAATAGAAAATATCTTGAATTTTATGGGACATAGGCTCTTGTATGTTCATATAGAGAAGCTGATTGAGTCAATTTATCTATATATAGGTCTATATTTGAATGCATTTGCTGCTGATCTTTTGTGATATCTAAACCGGATAGTTAAATTTTTAATACGAAAAAGTTTATGATGAAAAAGTATGATAAAAGAAGCAATGTAAAAAGGCAGAACAAGTGTATTACACTTGTTCTGCCTTTTTACATTATGATTCTAATTTTTTATTGTATCTTTTTGCTTGATGTTATTTTTGAAAAGCGAACGTTTTTCCGTCGCTTTGAATTTATTTTTTAAGCGGCAAAAGTTTATATTTACTAGTTTGTTAAGTGTATCTGCAGCGATTAGAAGTAACAAAGGAGTAAATCCATAAACATAACGAGCTCTTGTTTCCCATATTAACAGGAATAGGAATAAACCATATAATGCAACCTTAAACAGGAGTGTGCCATTAACGGTCCCTTTTTTAATACCAATACCCAGGGAAGTCATCAGTAATGTTAATGCTGCCAAATGAAACCCTTGACAATAGTAATAAAAAATAGGATAGTATTTCCCATCAGCTAAGACAAATTTCCACCAAATGGAATCTGTTTGCGGTTGTGTTATCCCTTCTCCAAATATGGTGTAAGTGCCGTCTCCCCATGTATTATGGACAGCTTTGTTCGTCAGATGATCGATCAAACCGGTAAAGCCGTAATCAGAAAGTCTTTGTTTGATAACAGTTAAATTTGCTTCTCTTTTTTCCTCTATATTTGGGAAGGATTGTGTATACAAAACATCGTCGGCATCATATCCTCCGAGTCCTTTTAATCCCATCATCACCCAATGAGTATAAGGTATTTGTTTCATATACGCTTCTTCTTCGGATACAATGTTTAGCTGATCAATTGTAATATTATAAGAGAAAAATATGACGATAAAACTTGCAGCAATAACGCCTGTGTACTTCAGAGCATTTCGTATTTTTTGGCTGAGAAATAAATGGATAATCATAGCTACAAGCAAAATGATAACGGTCGCCTTTAATTTAAATCCCAGCGCTACAATGATACCTGATCCAACAAGTAATAAGTATTTTCCAATTTTATTTTTGCTGTTTACACCACATAAATATAAATAAACTGAAATTGTAATAAAAGGAAGAGAAAAAGTATCAGTATAATAATAAGCAACATATACATAAAATGGGGCAAAAAACAAACAGATAATTCCTGTCAGCAGTCCCATATGTGGTCCCCATAATTTTACTGCTATTAAATACATAAATATAATAGAGATAAATATTACCACTGCGTTTAATAACATGATATAAATAATATCGGTGCTTCCTGTTATAGCAAAAATAACTTTGTAAAATACTTTGAAAATTAAAAATAGAAAAATATTATTTGAATATGTAGCAAAATAATTATCAGGTAACTGTTCGCCGGTTAAAGGGGCAGTAGCAGCTCGATAGACGTGGTCTGCATCCCAAGAATAAACAGCCTGTAAAGAAAATGAAAAGTAGATTAGTAAGGCCAATATAATAACAGCAATGCCTGCAAAGATACCATGTATGACTTTAGGGTTCCATTTTATAACAACTTTTTTGCAAAAGTAGGCTATACCAATTCCGATTGCCAGCATTGCTATGCCAACCAAAATAGATATCCAAGGTTTATCGCCGCTGTTCGTAAACATAACACTAAAATAAATCCACACGAAGGATGCAAAGAATAAACCCTGAAAAATGCGGCTTAAGATAGGCTTAACCATTCATTGGAACCTCCTCGTCTAAAATAACCTTTGAGATAATATAACGCGGACGCTTTTTGGTTTCGTGATAAATTTTTCCTATATATTCTCCTATAATGCCTAAACTTAACATTTGAATACCGCCAATCATCCAAATAGAGGCTACGATAGATGTCCATCCGCTAACGGTGACGCCCGTATATTTTAGACAAATAAACACAATCAGTACAATTAGACTAATCAGAAATATAAGCGCGCCAAGCCAAGTGATCATTCTAATTGGTTTTATACTGAATGATGTAATTCCATCAAAAGCAAATGCCAGCATCTTTTTCAGCGGATATTTTGACTCGCCCGCAAAACGCTCATTTCTTTCATATTCAACGGTTGTAGACTTAAACCCAATCAATGGAACAATTCCGCGTAAAAACAAATTTACTTCTTCAAATTGTGATAAAGCGTTTAAAGCAGGTTTGCTCATTAATCTATAATCAGCATGGTTAAAAACAATATCAACGCCAAGAAGTTTCATGAATTTATAAAACCCTTCTGCCGTAAATTTTTTGAAAAAGCTGTCTTTATCCCGGGAAGAACGAACGCCATATACAATTTCATACCCTTGGTTATATTGTTCTACCATTTTAGGGATGGCGTGAACATCGTCTTGAAGATCCGCATCAAGAGAAATGACCATATCGGCATATTCTTTTGCAGTCATAAGTCCTGCCAGCAAAGCATTTTGGTGTCCCTTATTTCTTGATAAACATACACCGCAGAATTTTGGATTTTGGTTATGCAACTGCTCAATCATTTCCCATGTTTTATCTTTGGAACCATCATTCACAAATAAAATCTTGCTTTTATCAGAAATGATTTCTTGTTTAATCATAGAGTCTACAATGTTTAAAAGCTGTGATGCAGTTTCGTTAAGGACGGATTCTTCATTATAACAAGGAATTACTAGGTATAATATATCATTCATTTAAAAACCTTCTGACAAATTAATATTGTTTATATTTAATCATAATTAGGATTAAATTTCAATCTGAAAGCAAAATCCTGAAGTATTTTCATAAAATTTTATTGGAAAGATGTATTTTTTCTACATATTGTGCAGGCTAGTTCGTTGCAATCAATTCATAAAAATGTTATAATGTCCGGAGTATAAGGGAAGGTTTGTACTACTATGAAAGGTGATAAAAAGAAATTGAGTAAGTATGATTATTTAATAGTAGGCAGTGGTTTGTTTGGCGCAGTATTTGCTCAACAGATGACTGAGAACGGAAAATCTTGTTTGATTATTGAAAAAAGAAACCATTTGGGCGGAAACATTTACTGTAAAGAAATAGAAGGAATTACAGTACATGAATATGGAGCTCATATTTTTCATACAAGCGATAAAAAGGTTTGGAATTATGTAAACAAATTTGTAGAGTTTAATCATTATATTAATTCACCTATCGCAAATTATTATGGTGAAATTTACAATTTGCCATTCAATATGAATACATTTTCTAAAATGTGGGGTATTAAAACACCTGCAGAAGCAAAAGCTAAAATAGATGAACAAAAGTCTCAGATTACCGGAGAGCCGAAAAACTTAGAAGAACAGGCAATTCGTTTAGTGGGACAAGATATTTACCAAAAACTGATTAAAGGTTATACAGAAAAGCAATGGGGAAGAGATTGTAAAGAGTTACCCGCCTTTATTATTAAACGTTTACCCGTAAGGTATACGTATGATAACAATTACTTTAATGACCGTTACCAAGGGATTCCTGAGGGTGGGTACAATGTTTTAATTGAACAATTGCTCAATGGCTGCGATGTTCGTTTGAATGTAGATTTCTTACAAGATAAAGAGCAGCTTTCATCTTTAGCCGATAAAATTGTTTATACCGGAACCATAGATTCGTATTACAATTATCAATATGGTGCATTGGAGTACAGAAGCGTACGATTTGAAAGTGAAGTTTTAGACGAAGAGAATCATCAAGGTGTTGCGGTGGTAAACTATACAGATAGGGAAACGCCGTACACGCGTATAATTGAGCATAAACATTTTGAATTCGGCACACAGCCGAAAACAGTCATTACCAAAGAATATTCTGCTGACTGGAAATTGGGAGACGAGCCATATTATCCTGTTAATGATGAGAAAAATCAAAAAATATATGCTCAATATGCTTCTTTGGCTGCAAACGAACCAAATATTATTTTTGGAGGCCGATTGGCAGAATATAAATATTATGATATGGATAAAGTAATTGCATCTGCATTACATGCGGCGGAAAAAGAGTTTGCCTGCAAATAAGAGATGCTTGCGGAGGAGTAAAGCTATATGTCTGATGTGAAGATCAGTGTCATTATGCCTGTATATAAAGTCGAAAAATATATAAGAAAAGCGATTGAAAGCATTCAAAATCAAACCTTTCAAGATTTTGAATTTTTAATTATAGATGATGGCACGCCTGATAACAGCGGTAAAATTTGTGATGAATATGCTGAAAAAGATTCTAGGATATATGTAATTCATAAAGAAAATGCCGGTGCACCCAGCGCCAGAAATACGGCTATGGATATTGCAAAAGGTAAATATTATTATTTTATGGATTCTGATGATTGGGCTGAACCGACTATGCTGCAAGATATGTATGAGTTGGCAGAAAAACATGATTTGGAATTGGTGGTAGCCGGTTATTACATTGATACGTATTATGATGACCACAATTACATTACAACAGAATTATCTCAGCCTGACCAGATATTTGGCTCACAACAAGAATTTCGCGAGCAGGCTTATCGCTTGTTTGATTTGAATTTGCTTTATACGCCTTGGAATAAGCTTTATTCTGCAAAGTATATCAATGACCACAATTTAAGATTTTCTAATACATTTTGGGATGATTTTCCTTTTAATCTAAGCGTGATACGGGATATTGAACGAGTGGGAGTTACTTCCAAAAAATATTATCATTTTATGCGTGCAAGAGCAGAAAGCGAAACTACAAAATATCGCAGTGATATGTATCAAAAACGTGAAGAAGAACATCAATGGATGTTGGATTTATATAAACACTGGCAGATTAAAGACTACAAAAGTATGGAAATGATTCACCGCCGATATATAGAGCGTGTGGTAGGCTGTATTGAAAATGTAACAACCCCTAACTGTACCTTATCTACTGCGGAGAAAAAAGCAGAAATCCACAAGATTTTGAATAATCCCAATGTCACCAGAGCTTTGAGAATGGCTCAGCCTCGTTCTACGTATATGAAATTAATGTTAAAACCGATAAAGTGGAAAAATGTAAATTTGGCTTATATGGAAGGTAAATTCATTTCTTCTATTAAACAAAAAAATGTAAAAATGTTTGCATCGTTAAAAGCAAAACGTTAGGAGCACAAACATGAGTAGACCTTTTATTAGTGTGGTAATGCCTGTATATGGTGTGGAGCCGTATTTGCATAGAGCAGCTGAAAGTATTTTAAAACAAACTTTTAGAGATATTGAGTTAATTTTGGTGGATGACTGCTCGCCTGATAAATGTGGAGAAATATGCGAAGAAATTGCGAAACATGATAGTCGCGTTAAAGTATTACATTTAGAAAAAAATGGTGGGTTAAGTAATGCGCGCAATCAAGGTATGGCGATAGCAGATGGAAAGTATATTTTATTTATGGATTCCGATGATTATTTAGACTTAGATGCTTTACAATTGGCTGTAGATTCTATACAGAAAAATCCTGCAAAGCTTGTGATATGGGGTTTAATAGAAGAGTATTATGACAGTGCAAATCAGCTATCTACAAGTATAAAAGTAGATTATCCAGAACATTTATTTTCTTCAAAAGAAGAACTAAGGCCTCATATTATCCGTTTAGAGGAAAAAACTTTGCTGGGTTATCAATGGAATAAACTATATGATTTTGATTATTTGCGGCAAAAACAACTAAAATATGAGCAAGTTGCTTTAATTGAGGATATTTTGTTTAGCATTTCTTTTGTCGAGGATATTGATTCATTAAATATTTTAAATATCACACCATATCATTATCAGAAAAAAATTGATTATGGTTTAACATCAAAATTTGTTTCGGATTATTACGATTTACATATGTTACGCATTAGCAAAATGATGGAATTGTATAAAAAATGGGAGTTGTATACAGAGGAAGTAAAGCGTATTTTAGCTAATATCTATGTACGATATGTGACTTCTGCAATACAAAGAAATTGCGATAAGCGTTCAGGAATGACAAGCCGACAACAAAAGGAATTTATTAAAAATTTGTACAATAGTTACTTATATCAAGAATTAATAAATTTTGTTTCTACTGAAAGTACAATCGTTAAAACTTTAAGTGGTTTTTTAAAAAATAAAAAAACCAATGCTTGCTATTTAAGCGGTAAAGGAATTTTTATCATAAAAAATAAATTACCTATTTTATTTGCTAAAGTGAAGCAAAATAGATAAGAAGATATAAGTACTTTCGAGTGAAACGATTGTTAAAGATATATGTATGCCGATTATTATAAATATTAGTACTTATATCCTTTATTGAATGGTCTACTAAGATTTTTATCATAAAGTATAAAAATGTATCATGAAAAAATATTAAGTTTAAATTCAGAAGATACAGGTAAACACCATAGAAGTTTGTATAAATGTTAAGTGGCGTATTGTACGTCGCAGGAGAAAGAAGCGTATAAGAGGGGTGTTGCGTATGAAATTACTTAGCAGTGTGGATAGTAAATCAAATTCAGTGTTTGAAAAATTAGATAAAATTTTTTTGGGAACACCATTTAAAATAATTTATTTACTTTTTAGTTTTATGACTTATTTTATAGTGACTTATGGTACTTCATGGATGTCTGTTGGAGTATGGGCTTCCGCGATTACCGGTACTATATTATTTTTATATAGAGTTATAAGAATACCTAATTACATAAAAACAAAAAGAATATGGATATTAATTGCTTTTTATATTAGTTATATAATATCTCTAGGTTTAAACTTAAATTATGGCTATGCTGAGGGAGTAAAGGCATTAGTTTGGATGGCTTTTCACTATTATTTATTATATGCTTGTGATGTTAAGCAAGATACTCAGGTGTATAAAAAAGAGTTTCATATTCTTGCAAATATTTATTTAGCCATTTTATTTGCTGCAGCAATTGCCAGTTTTGTAATGCTTTGTATGGGATACTCCTATTATTCTATACGCGGTGAATTTCAGATTATTGGTGGGTTTACTTGGGGTAGATTATGGGGTGTTTTTACTGACCCAAATTATGGTTCCGTATTTTGTAGTATTGGTATTATTTTATCTTTATATTTTATCCATACGTGGAAAAATGTTGTACTGAGAATACTATACATCTGCAATATTGTTATGTTGTCAATATATGTTATTTTTTCTGACTCCCGCACAGGAATTATTGCCATAATGCTTTCACTTGCATTTTATGTTTACGCCTTATTAATTCGTTGGGAAAAATTCAAATTAAAAATGGTGTGGAAACAGATTATCAGCATATTAATTGCTATAGTAATAATGATAGGTGTATACTTTATCCCCAAAGGTGTAACTGCGGTTTATAATCAAATTGTAGAAAATGTAACCTCTAATCAAATATTAGAGAATCCTTCCGAACCTCCAACAAATAATAAAGTGTTTGGACGTGAGCAAGATTTAGAAGATGATATTTCTAACGGACGTCTGGAATTATGGTATAGCAGTATAGAAATATTTTTAACAAAACCAATTTTCGGAGTATCATTTTTTAATTTACGAGATTATGCCTTGGCTGAATTGCCAGATACCTATTTAATAACAAAGCCAGATGGAGAAGTAAATAATCCGCATAGTGTTATTTTTAACATTTTGGCTGGACAAGGTATCGTTGGAATTACTATTTTCTTTATATTTTGCGGTGCTGTTTTTATCTATATTGTTCGACGTTTTTATCGTGTAGAGAAAAAGGATTACCATTATATTATTGTATTAATGAGCAGCATAGTAGCTTGTGGGGTTTCGATGCTGTTTTTATCGGATGTTTTCTATGTTCATACCCCTAACTCATTTATTTTTTGGACTTTTTTAGGTTATCTTATGCATTATTTTAGAAATAAAATTCCTCTCCCGTTCCGAGGTTTTCAGAAAAAGGAGAAAGATTGATGCCGAAAATAAGTGTAATTGTTCCTGTATATAATGTAGAACCTTATTTATCTAAATGTTTAGATTCGCTAGTGACTCAGTCCTTTGACAATTTTGAAATTATTGTAGTTGATGATGGTTCTACGGATTCCAGTGGTATAATTGCAAAGAAGTATGCAGAGCAGTATTGCAATATTCAAGTTATCATTCAAGAAAATCAAGGCTTAGGTGGTGCTAGAAATACCGGCATAGAACATGCAACTGGAGATTTCTTTTTGTTTGTAGATAGCGATGACTATTTATTGAAAGATACTCTTTCCTGCATATACAAAAAAATAATAGAAGAAAATGCGGATATGCTTATTTTTGGGTTTTCCAATGTGGATATCCAAGGAAATATATTGTCAGAAGAAAGTCATGTTTCTTTTAAAGGTAATAGCCTAAGAGAGTGTCCTGAAATAGTATTAGGTGCTCCTGCGGCCTGGAATAAGTTAATACATAAAGATTTATTTTTAAAAACAGATATACGTTTTCCTCCACGTGTATGGTATGAGGATTTAAGAACCACAACGAAACTATATATTTATGCAAAAAAAATTGTGTATATTAATCAACCTTTTTATCAGTATGTAAAGCGTCCGGGTTCCATCATGAATATTGATAAAGCAGATAGAATTTCTGAGATTATAGATGCGGTGGAGGATGTCTTTTCCTATTATAAGGAAAAGAATTTATTTGATACTTATAAAGAAGAAATGGAATTTATCGCGTTAAATCATATATATTATTTGGGTTCTTTACATGTGATTGCTCTGGACAGAAAACATCATTTACTGAAAACTTTTTACGCTTATATGAAAGACCATTTTCCAAACTATATGCAAAACAAATATTTAGACAGATTGGGCTCTAAAGGAATGGTAATTTTGAAAATGTTAAATAAAAATAGCTATTTTACCTTAAGCTCTCTGTTAAAGTTAAAAAAGTTAGGTAGTCAATAATTATTTTATACGAAAGGGGAAATAAAAATTGAAACCTGCTGTTTCCATTGTAGTTCCAGTATATAATGTGGAGGCATACTTGGAAAAATGTCTGGACTCATTGGTAAATCAAAGTTTTAATAATTATGAAGTGATTATTGTAAATGATGGTTCTACCGATAAAAGTAAGGAAATTGCCCAAAGATATGAAGATAAATATAGTAATGTAGTATTAATAGATCAAAAAAATAAGGGTTTGGGTGGTGCTAGAAATACCGGTATAGAGGCTGTAAAAGGCGAGTATATCCTTTTTGTGGATAGCGATGATTATATCCATCCGGATACCCTTAAACTAGCTTATGATGAAGCAAATAAGAAGCAAGCGGATATTGTTGTATTTGGATTTACAATTATTTCTGAATCAGGAGAGATTATTAAAGTTGAACGAGGTTTTGAAAGTACAAACGGTTCACTAAATGAAAATCGTGAGTTATTAATGTGTTCGCCTATAGCTTGTAATAAGCTAATTAAAAAAGAAATATTTATTGCTAGCGGTGTTCGATTTCCTGATAGGGCATGGTACGAAGATTTAAGAACAATACCTAAACTGTATCTGCATGCTCAAACTTTTGGTTTTGTTGATAAACCACTCTACTTTTATCTAAAAAGAAAAGGTTCTATTACCAATGCATTAAAAACGGATAGATTAATTGAAATTGTAGATGCGGTAGAGGATTTATTGAATTATTACAAAGAACAAGGTGCATATGAGCAATATAAAGATGAGTTGGAGTTTATTGCTGTATATCATGCTTTTTATTTAGGTTCGGTACGCGTTGCCCAAATTAACTATAAGCATCCACTTATGTTGGAGTTAAAACAGTATATTACCCAAAAAGTTCCTAACTATATGCATCAAAAATATTTATATCGTTTAGGAAAATCAAGACAAATTGTTTTGAAGCTTTTGAATAAGCAACATTATGCAACTATTTCATTATTATTAAAAATAAAAGGTATGTAAAAAGTTTAGCTCTATGGATGGAGCTAAACTTTTTATATTTTTACAAAGAAGAATGAAAATATAAACTGAAACGAAGTGCTATCATATTTTACAATAGCACTTTTGAAATGAAAAAAGAAAGTGGTCATGATATAGATATGATACCCTATCTATGTGGAAGAAGACTGTAGAATATTAAAAAATCATTTTATGCAAGCGTATTTTTTACTGCTTTTCTAATAAAACTTTATTGTTCCTCAAGGTAGATTTTTCAAGTATGAATATATTAAATGATTTGTTAGATTGTAATATGATTTCTCACTCAAACTTCAATCTTTTTGCTAATCAAGCTCATAGGTGCTTTATATTTAGAAATAGAAAAAAGTTTATCATTATTTTTAGGATTAGTATCAAAAATAATCAGAAAAGTTTTAGACATAATAGATAGATTTTTTATCATATATATAAACGTTCGTATTATTTATTAAGATAAATGCCCATTTTATCTTCATTTTTTTACTCAAAAGTCATAAAATTACAGTTACCGAATTTGACAGAATTCGATAAATCTTATATAATATAAAAGGAGAAAAATAGATGAGAAGAGGTATGAGTATGATGAAAAGTTCAGTAAAAAAGATTGGCGCTCTTTTTGCAGCTGCCGTAATGGTATGCGCCATATTTGTAGGTTGTAGCGGTAGTTCCCAATATGACACTTCCACTCCTGACGGCGCGCTCATGACACAATTGGATGCGCTTAAAACAGGTGATTTTAGCCAGTTAGAAGGTTATAATAAGGAAGAACTTGAAGCAACCGGTGTTACAGAGGCTCAACTAAAAGATTTGATGAGCAGTTTCTTTGGAGAAAGCACATATACAGTTGAAAATGTTGAAACTGTGAGCGATACAGAAGCGAATGTAACCGTTTCCGGTAAAGCGGTAGATATGTCTAAATTTATTCCAGTAGTTTCTACAGAATTTTTGGCAAAAGCAACAGAGTTTGCAACACAAAATGATACAAGCAATATGACACAAGAAGAAGCAGCAAAAGAAATGATTACACTTCTAATTGATGCAGCTAAATCTAAAAAATCTTCTGTTGAATTAAAAGATGTTACAGTTACATTAGCTATGGAAAAAACTGATGGGAAATGGGATGTAGGTTCAGGTGATGACAATATGAACAGCTTAGTAGAGTTGTTAGCCGGAAGTACAGCGGAAGAACTTACTGAATCTATGCAAGGATTATTTGGCGGAAGCCTTTTCTAATAAATAACAGAATATATTAAAAAAGTCCCCTTCATTTTGAAGGGGACTTTTTTAATATACAATTGCTCCGTACTTTGAGGCGATGGTTTCAAGTGCTTCGGGTTCAATACAGCACTCAGAGTCAATCAATAGTCTGCCTTGAAAGTAACGAAGGGCAGCATCCAGAACAGGTAATGATTCAGCTCTGACCGCTATTGGGAGTCGTGACATGTGGCCATATTCAGCTAATAGCAGCGCATCATCTACACTGTTTATTTCTACCAGCGCTACATTGGCGCGTTCATCGTCCAAATCTATAAAATCGTCTCCCAAACTGACAGAGCATTCAATAGGGTCGCTGTAAGTTAAGTGGTCGCTTAAAAAGAAAGACTCGCTTTCGATAGCGGCGGCATAGTCGTCAATATCTTCATCTTCCAGTTCTGAATGATAAAAATCATCTTGTCTGTTTTCAAGCATTCTGCGTAAAGCAACAATATGTTCAGGTGTTGTGCCGCAGCAGCCTCCAATAATGGTAGCGCCTGCTTCCATAAGAGATTCCATGTGATAGGAAAATTCATCCGGTGAAAGATAACCGTGTCCGTCGCTGTAATGGGACGGAAGACCTGCGCTTGGCTTTGCAATGATGGGAACCCGGGAATGCTGGGCAATATCATTGATAAATTCAGCCATATCTTCTGGACCGCAAGAACAATTCAATCCGATGGCATCTACGCCCATGGATTGCAGTGTAATCATAATTGGCAGCAATGTACCGCCGGTCGCAGTTTGACCGTTTTCATCCACAGTAATTGTCACAAACACTGGCAAATTGGTACTGCGAGCGGCTAAAACAGCTGCTCGCATGTCAGCCAAAGAGGTTTGTGTTTCAATTATGAAAAAATCGACTTCTGCATCCGCCAGTACACGGATTTGTTCTCGATAAATTTCATAAATATCGTCAAAATCAGCATCGCCGTGGGGAGGAACGAAAAGTCCCGTAGGGCATAAAGAACCGCCTACCAATACATCTTTTGACTTGGCAGCTTGTTTTGATAATGCTACCAATTGCTGATTGAATTCTTCAACTTTATCTTCAAGACCGTAGCGCGCAAGGCAAGCTCTGTTTGCACCAAAGGTGGGGGCATAAATTGCTTGTGCGCCCGCATCAATAAATTCTTTCTGCAATTGCAGAAGAATAGATGGGTTTTGACAAATCCACTCCTCTACGCACACATTGCTCGGCATACCACGTTCCAACAAATTGGTGCCCGTAGCGCCGTCCAGCAACAACGGTAGGTTAAATGGAAATTTCATCTTAACACTCAACGCCTTTCCAAGATGTTTCTGTTACATAGACTCAGGTGTGGAGATTTTGAACATATTCAATACGTTGCAAATGACAGTAGAAGTTGCAATGCATAATGTTAATCTTGCATTTGTTAAATGGGGATTCTCTCCTTTTACACGACATGCATCATAAAACTTATGGAACAGAGTTGCCAATGTGATAACGTATCTGGTGATACGAGCAGGATCGTAATCTTTTGCAGCTTCTATAATTTCAGAGGTGTATGCGGATAAATGGCGAATTAGTTCCAGTTCAGAGGGTGCTGTTAGCAAACGCAATTCTTCATCGTTGCATGGATAAGGAGTAATTCCGTCTGCCGCAAGCGCTTTTAAAATGCTGCAAATACGCGCGCGTGCATACTGTACGTAGTAAACCGGATTTTGAGAATCCTGCTTTACGGCAAGGTCCAAATCGAATTCCATTTGAGAATTGGCCTCTCTCATGTTGAATAAGAAACGTGCGGAATCTACAGGCACTTCATCTAACAAGTCGCCCAGTTGAATGGCTTTGCCGGTACGTTTGCTCATACGTACTACTTCTCCGTTTTGTGTTAAACGCACCAATTGCATCAAAATTACATCCAGCTTGCTGCTGTCCAGACCAAGCGCCTCCATAGCACCTTTCATTCTGGCAACGTGACCATGGTGGTCGGCGCCCCAAATATCAATGCATAAGTCAAATCCTCGTTTTACAAATTTATTGCGGTGATACGCAATATCTGCCGCAAAGTAAGTTGGATTGCCGTTCTGACGAACCAATACATCGTCTTTGTCTGATCCGAATTCGGTAGCTTTGTACCAAAGGGCTCCGTCTTTTTCATAAGTGTATCCGCGTTTTGTCAGTTCGTCAATGGTTTCCTGCAGTTCGCCGTTTTTGTGTATCGTACTTTCCAAAAACCATTGGTCATAAGTAATGCCGTATTTTTTCAAATCTTTTTGCATTTTTTCAATGTTATGAGGCAATGCATATTCAATTAATGCCTGCCGGCGGATATGGGAATCTGTGTGGACAAATTTATCCCCGTTGATTGCGGCAAATTCAGCAGCACGTTCCTTGATATCTTCGCCTTGATAACCGTCTTCAGGAAAAGGAACGTTTTCTTCTCCCAAATACATTTGCAGGTAGCGTGCTTCCAAAGAATTTCCAAATTTCTCAATTTGATTTCCCGCATCATTCACATAGAACTCCCGCCAAACATTGTAGCCTGCTGCGCTCATAACAGAAGCCAAGCAATCGCCCAAAGCGCCGCCGCGTGCATTTCCCATATGCATAGGGCCTGTGGGATTTGCAGATACAAATTCAATCATTACTTTTTTGCCTTGACCAAAGTTGCTGTGACCATAATTGTCACCTTCGGCGATTACTTCTTTTACAACGTCGACATAGAACTGTTCATTTAAAAAGAAATTTAAAAAACCGGGACCGGCAATTTCACAGGATTTGAAATAGGAGTTGTCCAATGAAATATTGGAAGCGACTGCTTCCGCAATTTTACGCGGCGCTAATTTAAATGCTTTTGCAGATACCATGGCAACATTGGCTGCCCAGTCACCGTGGGAACGGTCTGCCGGCACTTCAATGGTAAAATCGGGAATTGGTTCACTTGGCAGTTGACCTGCGGCGACCGCTTTTCCGATTGCTTCTATAATTAATGTTCTTAAATTCGAAGTAGATTGTTCTACAAGTTTTGACATGGGCGGTTAAGCCTCCTTTACCGTAATGATAATTTCATTTTCACTTGCCAGGTTCGTGTCTAAGTCCAGCGTATAATTTGCTTGTAGGGAACCGCCCTGGTCGTCTAAATCAATTTTTACTAATTTTGTAAATACACCAAGCATCATACTCCCGAATTGTGTTCCGTATTGACATAAGTGCCGTTTTCCTTCTTCCAGTATCAAATTGGTTCGATTGATATTGTTCCGCATTAGTGTCACAGTATGATTAGGCGCGATTTTTAACGTAGATGTTTGTGCAGGCTGACCGGTCTCTTGGTCATATTCCTGATAAATGATATAACGGTTACCGCCTTTTTCCGCATAGGTACCCATTGTGGTTAAACAAATTTCTTCTGTTTCACCATGAATGGTTTGCCTGTTGCAAATGGTAATTACGTGATTTTCTTCCATATGTTTTATTCATTCTTCCTTTTTATTTTACGTGATGTATTTGTGAGAAATTCTCAATATCTATAAATTCTACTGTTTGTTCTACATTTTGCTGCAGAAAAATATTGGCAGCTTCAGTAAAGCCTTCTGTACTGTCGCTGACATAAAACGCACAGGTGCCTTTACGGCTGCGATTACTTTGCAGTCCATGTTCTTCCAGTATATCTGCCGCATGAACAGCCGTTTCTTTTCCGCTGTCCACTAAAAACACTCCTTTTCCCATTACCTTTTCAATGGCATGATATAAAATAGGATAATGCGTACATCCTAAAATCAGCGTATCAATATCCGCCTCTATAAAAGGCTGTAAATAATGTTTGATAACAGACAGCACAATATCGCTGTCAGGAGAAGTAAATCCGTTTTCCACCAAAGGAACAAATAATGGACAATCTTGTGCAAACACCTGAATATCAGGATTAATTTCCAAAATTGCTTTTTGGTATGCACCGCTTTTAATGGTAGCTGTTGTTCCAATGATACCGATTCGGTGATTGTGTGTTGCCAGACAAGCGGCCAAAGCGGTAGGCTTTAATACCCCGGTAAAAGGAAGCGTAAGGGTATTTCCGATTTGCCCTGCAACCGAACTGACCGTACCGCAGGCGGCAATAATCATTTTTACATTTTTAGACTGCAAAAACGCAATGTCTTGTTTTGCGTATTTCATGATGGTTTCCTTGCTGCGCGTACCGTAGGGCACACGGCCGGTGTCTCCAAAGTATACAATATCTTCCTGGGGAAGAATACTCAGGATTTCTTTTACGGCAGTTAATCCTCCAAGACCGGAATCGAAAATGCCAATTGGTCTGTTATCCATGTTGAATCTCAATCCTTACTTTTTCAGTTAGAATATAGTATATATTATCGATCAAATGCAAATTGGATAATATGATCTAATAGATGACCGTAATCAATACCGCAGGCTTTCCAGAGCATAGAATACATGCTGATAGAAGTAAAGCCGGGCAACGTATTAATTTCGTTGAGTAAAATTGCATTGTCACTGTCACGAACAAAGAAATCCACGCGTGATAAACCGCTGCAGCCCAGTGCGCGGTATGCTCTGGCTGCTGTGTTACAGATTTCTGCGGAAAGCTCATCATCTAACGGAGCGGGTATGTAAACTTTAGAAGTTCCATTTTTGTATTTATCTTCATAGTCGTAAAATTCTGCAGACGGTGCAATTTCTCCAACAACAGACACTTTTGGAATATTATTGCCCATAACAGCGCATTCTACTTCTTTACCTACGATACATTCTTCAATGACAATTTTTTTATCTTCTTTTGCAGCAATTGCTACGGCTTTATCCAGTTCAGCAGCATTTTTTGCTTTGCTGACGCCTACGGAAGAACCGGCGTTCGCTGGCTTTACAAACACAGGATAGCCGCCAAGGTCAGCCATAATATCTTCGTTGACTTGTTCTTTTACATTTTCATAGTCAGAGGCATAAAACCATATAAAGTTTGCTTGGTCAATGCCTGCGGCTTCCAGCAAAATGTTCGTTACGGCTTTATCCATACATACGGCCGATGAAAGCGTATCGCATCCTACAAAAGGAATACCGCTTAATTGGAATAATCCTTGAATGGTTCCGTCTTCACCGTTTTTTCCGTGCAGTACGGGAAAGATAACATCAATACGAATTGCGGAAAATCCATATTCGGTTTCCAT
>CALWUU010000013.1 GCA_944384835.1 uncultured Clostridia bacterium
TGATAAGATATTGATAAATTCTCGTCGTACAGGCAGTATAATATGGATTATCAGAATAATACGAAAACTACATCACACGGTTTATAAACAAAAAGCGTTAAGTTGTAGTTCTCGGCAACGAGTGGGAGTAAGTTGCAGGTGCAAAAATAATAAACATCAAAGATAGCCGAGATTTTCTAAAAAATATGGGTATTGAGGGAGAAATTATATCTGTCCCAAGTCATAGTGAGGACAGTATCGCTTTAATTTTAGATAATGGGATTTGTTTTGCGGGAGATTTGGAACCTATTGAATATCTTGATGCTTATGATAACAACTCTAAATTGAGATATGATTGGGAACTTGTAATGAGTTATAATCCAAAAATGATTTATTACGCTCATGCAAATGAAAAAATATTTTGATAGACAACTCTGAATTTGTAGGGTCAATAGAAAAGGAAATTAATTATGAAACATAAGGTGTTGGCGATATGTAAATCATTATTATGGTGTTTTGTGGTTTTGTTATTTCCAATTGTATCAGGAGTATTATCGGTAATTTTAGCTATAGATACTGTTACAACATTATTTTTACAAGGAACTTTTATGGCGTTAGCTTTAATTCTCCCTGCTATATTTGTTTTTAGTGGTAAGTGGAAATGGAGAGAACTTGGATTTGCATCGTTTGATTTAAAAAATTGCAAGAGAGTGTTATATTTTATGCCTCTTCTTGTTGTTTTTGTTCCAGTAGCCATTAAAGGATTTTATATAAAATCAATTGGATATGTGCTAGGTAGTTTGTTTCTGTACCTATTTGTGGGAATATCGGAGGAAGTATACTTCAGAGGGATAATCCCCCGATATTTAAAAAAGTATTTTTCAACTAAAGGAATATTAATAGCGTCCACTTTTATTTTTGCCGCCGGGCATATCGCAAATGCTTTTACAGCAAATAATGTATTTGAGATTGTATTAACTGTACTGAATGCTTTGATTTTTGGGTGGCTTGCAATGGAGATAACTATATTATCATCCAATATTATTCCTGCAATCTTGTTGCATTTCCTATTTGATTTTGAAACAAAGATTGTAGTGATGAACGGCAAAGAATTGTTGATTGCGGAGATTGTGAGAGGAACGTTTATGCTAATAATAGCTTGTTGGCTTTACGTTGTTATATGTAAACAAAAAGATGTGTTATAACATTGAAAGGCACGCTGAACTTTCAGTTTGGCTTTTCTGATTTTATAACGAAAGAAGTTGCTTTATTTTATGCCTTTGGTATAATATATGTGTGGCAACACTTTGGCAACAGAAAATCAGTAAGCCAAAATACATTGTGTAATTGAAGTAAAAAATTGGCATTTTCAGAACAAAACTTAAACAAAATAGTTTAAGACAAAGTGACAGCTTGCCGAGTTTGAATGACCTTCCCGGGCTATGATGTGCCGAAAATCCAGTTTTAATGCGGATTTGCGGAGGTTCAAGAAGTCTTTTTATAACTAACTAGCGGTAGAGATTAGTTTCTCTACCGCTTTTTTAGAAAAATCCATTGACATTTTTCTATGTGTCGCATATAATAATATATAGATATTTATCTATGTGAGGTAATTGGGAGAGATGGACGAAAAAAGAATTGCTGCAATTTTCAAAGCATTTTGTGATGAAAACCGCATTAGGATTATAAAGCTATTACGTTCAGGCGAAAAATGCGCCTGCAAGCTACTGGAAGAAATCAATGTCACACAGCCCACGCTTTCCCATCATATGAAAATACTGTGCGACTCTGGGATTGTTGTCGGGCGCAAAGAGGGAAAATGGATGCACTATTCCATTTCAGAAAAAGGTGTGGAACAGGCAAAAGAATGTTTGCGGCAGTTGACAACACTTGATATTAAATGTGAAAATAAGCCGTGCTGTGAAAAGTAATAAGTTTATGCATTGCTTTTCCGCACGGCTTATTTTTCAAATTATAAATAGATACATTTCAATATGACTATATGAAAGAGGCTTTCTATGGAGGTATTAAAAACAGCGTGGGACTTTTTTCAAAATGAAGTTCTCGGTATGAACTGGCTGAATTGGCTCATTGCAATAATTTTGAATGCTTGTGGCTTAGATACCTCAAGTAAAATCGGTGCCAGCGTTCAATTTTTTATTTACGATACCATAAAAATTATGGTACTGCTCGGCGTGTTGATTTTGGTTATCTCGTATATTCAAAGTTATTTCCCGCCCGAAAGAACAAAAAAGATACTTGGCAGATTTCACGGAATATGGGCAAATATCATCGCCGCCCTGCTCGGTACGGTAACACCGTTTTGCTCGTGTTCCTCTATTCCGCTGTTTATAGGATTTACAAGCGCAGGTTTGCCGCTTGGTGTTACATTTTCATTTTTGATTTCTTCTCCAATGGTTGATCTCGGCAGCCTTATCTTACTTATGAGTATTTTCGGCTGGAAAGTCGCCGTTTTGTATGTTATTCTCGGCTTGGTGATTGCTGTTATCGGCGGTACTTTAATCGAAAAGCTGCACCTTGAAAATCAAGTGGAAGAATATATCCGAAATGGTCATTCTGTTGATGTTCCGCAGGAAGAACTGTATTTCAGAGATCGTATGAAATATGCATGGAAGCAGGTGGTGTCAACAGCAAAAAAGGTTGCACCCTATGTTTTGATCGGCGTAGGAATTGGTGCTATCATTCACAACTGGATTCCCGAAGAATTTATTGTAAAAACACTTGGCAGTAACAATCCGTTCGGCGTAATTCTTGCCACAATAGTCGGTATTCCTATGTATGCGGATATATTCGGTACAATCCCGATTGCAGAAGCTCTGCTGGCAAAAGGCGCTTTGCTTGGCGTTGTCCTTTCCTTTATGATGGGTGTTACAACGCTCTCGCTTCCTTCAATGATTATGCTGCGTAAGGCGGTTAAACCAAAACTGCTTGCTATTTTTATTGGAATATGTTCTGTCGGTATTATCGTTGTGGGTTACTTCTTCAACGCAATACAATATTTAATCGTATAATTTAGGAGGGTGTTATTATGGCATTGTTCAACTTTAGAAAGAAAAAAGACGAAGAAAAGAAAACATCTGCTTGCTCTTGCAGTTGTGGCTGTTCTGCAAATGAAGAAAAGAACTCTGCAACCGATTGCTGTCCCGATTTGAAAGAGGGCGAAATCTGCTGTATCAAAGTGTTAAGTGCAGGTTGCAAATCTTGTCACGAACAATTTGAATACGCAAAACAGGCGGTTAGGGATATGGAACTTTCTGTAGAGGTCGAATATATTACCGATATGCAGAAAGTAATGGAATACGGAGTTATGAGTATGCCTGCCCTTGTTGTCAATGAAAAGGTGGTAACTATGGGTAAGGTTTTGAAAGCTGCTGATGTAGTTTCTCTGCTGCATAAGTTGGGATTTTAACTATGAGTAAGAAGAAAATAGCTTTTATCTGTGTACATAACTCTTGCCGCAGTCAGATTGCAGAATCACTCGGCAAACATTTAGCGGGAGATAAGTTTGAGTTCTATTCGGCTGGAATAGAAACAAAACCGCAAATCAATCAGGATGCTGTACGGCTTATGAAGAAGCTTTATGAGATAGATATGGAGCAGAGCCAATACAGCAAGACAATTGACAAAATCCCTGTTCCTGATATCGTGATTTCAATGGGGTGCGATGTCGGCTGTCCCTTTATGGGTAAAGCCCTTGACGACAATTGGGAACTTCCTGATCCGACGGGTAAGAGCGATAAGCACTTCATACAGGTCATTGAGGAAATAACTCGAAAAATAAAAGCTTTATAGATAATAGACAGAAAAAGAAAACCAGAGGTTTATTCATCTGGTTTTCTTTTTTCATTTATGAACCTTTCTGTTCTTTATATTGAATGCCCCATAGTTCCATAGCTTTAATAATTGGACGCATAGATTCTCCCAATTCACTTAAAGAATATTCCACTCTTGGAGGAACTTCAGGATAGACGGTTCGTGTAATGATACCATCTTCCTCCATGGAACGCAGACTGTCAGTCAGTACCTTTTGGCTGATTCCTTCTAAATTTTTACGTAACTCATTAAAACGCCACGGGCGTTCAAGAAGATTACGTAAAATCAAAAGCTTCCATTTGCTGCCTACCATTTGCAAAGTTGTTGCGACGGGACAAACGGGCAACTCTTCTTTCTTCAGCATTTTTAAACCTCCAGAATCCTTATTGATTCATATTCGAATATTACACTTAAATTATAGTGTTGTATATTTGTGAAATCAAGTATAGTATCGGAAAAAATCCTTATCACATATCAAAACAGCACAAAGGTTACGAAAAAGTAACTGTGTTATAAAAAAGTGCGTACTTGTAGGGTAAAACAATAACTATTACAATAGTACCAGAAGCCAAAACGGAGGTACTTATTATGAATCGAGCAAATTTTCTTGTTGATACAAGCAAGTGTGTGGGTTGCCGAAAATGCGTGAGAGTCTGCCCCGGAGGTATTCTCTCCCTGAATCAGGAAAAACAAGTACAAATAGCAAATTTCAAAGAATTTGGGGGGAATGGCTGTTGGAAATGCGAGCATTGTCTTGCTGTTTGCCCGATGGGAGCCATTTCTATTTTCGGACACAAACCGGAAAACAGCCTGCCTTCTGTTGATTATGAGACCGCGGCGCCGGCAATGGATGCTTTGATTACCAACTGGCATTCCTGCCGCAGATATCAGGACAAAAATGTTGACGCATCCATCATAAGCAATATGTTGAATCTTCTCTCCAATGCTCCAAATGGAGGGAATAAACAGCAAGTAGAATATACATTAATTGACGATAAAGTACAGATGAATTATTTCCGACAGCTTGCTTATTCCAGAATGGAAGAATTGGCAGCACAAGGTATCTATCCAAAGGGATTTAGCAAAGAGGCATATTAGGATATGAAGCGGTGGGAAAAGACAGTTCGACCCGATATGCTTTTCTGTGGGGCACCGCATATTTTAATTCCTCACGCACCTTTAAGACATGGAGAACCCATGCAGGATGTGGTGATTGCCGGTACATATTTTGAACTGCTTTGTGCTTCCCGTGGTCTTGGTGCTGTTATGATGACATTTCCTCTCGGCGCATTAAAGCAAATGCCGGAAATTAATGCACTGCTGAATATTCCGGATAACCACTATATTGGTATGATTATTGGTTTCGGTTATCCTGAAATCAAGTATGCAAGAGGCGTACAAAAAGAAATGGAACAAAGCCGTATCCATCGGCTGAATTTTCAGGAGGGATAAAATGAACACACAGGATTGTTTGCAGATTTTGCGAGATGTGAAAGAAGCGGCATTTGCAACCGTGGATGAAAAAGGAGCGCCGCAGGTACGAATTATAGATGTTATGCTTGCGGAAAATGAAAAAATATATTTCTGTACAGCACGGGGAAAAGATTTTTACACACAGTTAATGCGTGATAACCATATTGCAGTTACTGCCGTGAATAAAGATTTTCAAATGATTAAATTATCGGGAATTGCAGAAAAACTGCCAGAGCAGAAATATTGGATTGACCGTATTTTCAAAGAAAATCCCAGTATGAACAGTGTGTACCCAAATGAAAGCCGTTATATATTAGAGCCGTTCTGCATCGCAAATGCAAATATCGAATTTTTTGATTTGAATAAAAAGCCCATAAACCGTAAAAATTTTACAATCAGAAATCATGAAAAGCAGAAAAAAGGTTTTGAAATCTCCGTTTCCTGCATTGGATGCGGAAAATGCAAAAAAATCTGTCCTCAGCAATGTATAAGCTCCGGGAAGCCGTATGAAATCAAACAGAATCACTGCCTTCACTGTGGACTGTGCTTTGAAAACTGTCCCGTTCATGCAATAAAGAAAAGGAGCGTATAAACATGTTACAAGAGATGTGGTTTATTTTTACGGATAGAATTGATTTTTTCCTAAAACTATTGCTGGAGCATTTGGAAATATCTTTGATTTCTATTTTAATTGCCATACTGTTTGGAGGACTGGTAGGTATTCTGATCAGTGAATTCCAAAAAACCGCAAAGCCGACTTTGGGCGTTATCAATTTTTTATATACAATACCTTCCATTTCTATGCTTGGTTTTTTAATACCTTTTTCAGGGGTTGGAAATGCAACGGCGATCATTGCACTGACAGTTTATGCTTTACTACCGATGGTGCGCAATACACACACAGGTATTACCAATGTAGATCCAGCTATTTTAGAAGCGGCAAAGGGTATGGGAAGCACAAGGACACAGATTTTATTTAAGATAAAACTCCCACTGGCTATGCCCGTGATTATGTCCGGAATCCGCAATATGGTGACAATGACGATTGCCCTTGCAGGTATTGCCTCTTTTATCGGCGCAGGAGGATTAGGTGTTGCAATTTACCGTGGCATCACAACAAATAATACAGCAATGACAATGGTGGGAAGCTTATTGATTGCGCTGCTCGCTCTTATAATGGATGTATTGCTTGGATTCATCGAAAGACGAATGAACAAACGCAGCGTGAAAGCAAAGAAAACCAATAAAGTAATGGCTGTTGCCGCAGTTATAGTCTGTTTGGGTATTGCAGGCAGCGTATTGATAAACACGCAACAGAAAGATACCATACAGATTGCTACAAAGCCAATGACTGAACAATATGTACTGGGTGAAATGTTGGACATCCTGATTGAGCAGGATACCAATTTGAATGTTGAACTGACACAAGGCGTTGGCGGCGGCACTTCCAACATTCAGCCCGCTATGGAAACTGGCGAATTTGACATTTATCCGGAGTATACGGGTACGGGATGGAACATGGTACTCAAACATGATGGTTTATATACTGAAGACTTATTTGATGAATTGGAAAAAGAATACAGTGAGCAATTCAATATGAAATGGGTCGGAATGTATGGCTTTAATAATACTTATGGCTTAGTGGTTCGCCGTGAAATTGCGGAAAAATACAACCTGAAAACTTATTCGGACTTGAAATCTGCAGCAAGCAATCTCACCTTTGGTGCGGAATATGATTTTTTTGAACGCGAAGATGGTTACGACGCTCTTTGTGAAACCTACGGATTGAATTTCGGGAAAACGATGGATTTGGACATCGGATTGAAATATCAGGCAATTAATCAGGATAAGATTGATGTAATGGTAATTTTCACAACAGACGGACAGTTATCAACTTCTGATGTAGTTGTTTTAGAAGATGATAAGCAATTCTATCCTTCTTATATTTGCGGGAATGTGATTCGCGCAGAAGTACTTGAGGAATATCCGGAATTGAATACAGTTTTGGAAAAACTCAACGGATTGATAACCGACAGCAATATGGCTGCAATGAACTATTCCGTTGAAACGGAAAACAAAGAGCCGAGAGATGTAGCAGAGGATTTCCTGCGCAGTCACAATCTTTTACAGTGAGGTGGAACAAATGGAAACAGCGATTGAATTTAAAAATATCAAAAAATCATATGGAGAAAAGGTAGTATTGGAGGGATTTAACCTCTCCATAGAGAAAGGTGAATTTATAACAATTATCGGTTCATCAGGCTGTGGGAAAACAACTGCCCTCAAAATGGTCAACGGTTTGATACACCCGACTTCAGGGGACATATTTGTTGACGGTGAAAATATCCGCAACAAAAATCAGACGCAGCTGCGCAGAAATATCGGCTATGCCATTCAGGGCAGCGTACTATTTCCACATATGACAGTGGAACAAAATATCTCTTATGTCCCGAATTTACTGAACAAGCGGGATAAAGAGAAAACCAAAAATGCCGTATCCAAATGGATGAAAATTGTCGGACTTTCGGAAGACTTGAAGCATCGCTATCCGTCCGAGCTTTCTGGCGGTCAGCAGCAAAGGGTCGGTATTGCCCGTGCTTTAGCGGCATCCCCTGATATTCTGCTAATGGACGAACCGTTCGGTGCAGTAGATGAAATCACCCGAAGACAACTTCAGGCAGAATTAAAACAAATTCATGAACAAACAGGAATTACCGTTTTATTTGTTACCCACGACATTTCTGAAGCATTGAAACTCGGTACAAAAGTGTTGGTTATGAACGATGGCAAAATCGAGCAGTTTGCAAAGCCGGAAGATTTGCTCCGCAGTCCCGCAACGGAATTTGTCAAAGAACTTGTAAAAAAGGAACGCCGTACCTGTTATTTACCCGAAGATCAGTTATCTTCCTGTGAATTCAGCGGCACTTCCGGCAAAGTCAGCAGCTTTGATGCAAGGTGAGAACACAGCGTAAAATAGAAATAAAGTAAAATTTGGAGCAGTCGAGAGTTTTGAGGCAAAAATCTATTGAGAAAACTGCTTTCCAATGATATTCAATGAAAAGGAGGGATAATGTGAATCAAACAGAGCGGAGACTATTCCTGATTAAAAATTTGATTTCCGAACAAAAGCAATTTCAGAACATAATGATTCCTGAGGATGAAACTGCGCAAAAAAGATTACTGCGCTCTTTGTTCAATATTCGTATGCCGATACCCGCAAGTGATAAGTTTTTAGCCATACAGGACGCTTATCTGCAAGAAGAAATAAAATGCAAAGGGATTACAGAGCTTTCCGGCCTCCGGCAGATTGTAGAAGGATTGTACCTTTGGCAGGGTGATATTACCACACTGCGCTGCGACGCTATTGTAAACGCCGCTAACAGCAAAATGCTTGGCTGTTTCTACCCGAATCATGGATGTATTGACAACGCTATTCATACATTTGCCGGGGTACAACTTCGGTTGGCTTGTGCAGAACTGATGAAACAGCAAGGTCATGAGGAAGAAACAGGGCAGGCAAAAATCACTCCTGCTTTTAATCTTCCTTGCCGCTATGTCATTCATACTGTCGGTCCGGTGGTTCAGAGAACGCTTACCCAAAAAGATAAAGAACTGCTTGCTTCCTGCTACTGCTCCTGTTTAGAATTGGCAAAGAGAAACAATCTGAAAAGTATTGCACTGTGCTGTATTTCAACAGGAGAATTTCATTTTCCAAATGATAAAGCGGCAGAAATCGCCGTTGAAACAATCAAAGACTACAAAGCACATACGCACAGTGAAATCGAGGTGATTTTCAATGTTTATAAAGAAGCCGATTTTAACATCTACCATAAATTACTCCAAACAAATTGACAGACTGAAAAAGGAGATAGAAAACGCCGACACGATTGTGATCGGTGCAGGCGCGGGACTTTCCACCTCAGCCGGTTTTAGCTATACGGGAGAAAGATTCCACCGCTGCTTTGCGGATTTCGAGCATAAATATGGATTTCACGATATGTATTCCGGTGGGTTTTACCCTTACAGAACACCTGAGGAGCATTGGGCATATTGGAGCAGATATATTTATTTTAACCGCTATGTTGATCCTCCCAAATCTACTTATTTGGATTTGCTGCGCCTTATAAAAGACAAGGATTATTTTGTAATTACCACAAATGTGGATCACTGCTTTCAAAAGGCCGGCATTGACAAAACACGCCTTTTCTACACCCAGGGCGATTACGGATTGTTTCAATGCTCCAAACCGTGCTGTCAAGAAACTTTTGATAATGAAGATACGGTACGGCAAATGCTGACAAAGCAAAAGGATATGCGTATTCCTGCCGGACTTTTACCTGTTTGCCCGTATTGCGGAAAACCGCTTACGATGAATCTCCGTTCCGATGATAAATTTGTCGAGGATGAAGGCTGGCACCGGGCAGCGGAACGCTACGAAACCTTTTTAAAGACAAGAAGCGGTCAGCGGATTTTATTTTTGGAACTTGGCGTTGGCTACAATACGCCTGTTATCATTAAATACCCATTTTGGCAAATGACAGCAAAAAATCCGAAAGCCGTCTATGTCTGTATCAACAACGGTGAAGCAGTTTGTCCAAAAGAAATTACATCTCAATCTATTTGTATTAACAGCGATATTGA
The DNA here is from genome assembly GCA_944384835.1 of uncultured Clostridia bacterium. GTDB lineage: Bacteria > Bacillota > Clostridia > Oscillospirales > Acutalibacteraceae > UMGS1071. The sequence goes on from CALWUU010000013.1 coordinate 9,928, forward strand.
CCGTGTAATCAGAGACTTGGTAGAATATTATATGTGATAAATGAAAGATATGGAACTGTTGTAAGAAATGCAGAGAGATGCAAACATTACTGTTTGTATTATCGTGACAGAGTCAGATTGGAGTGAAAGAGATATTTATAAAATAAAAAGCAGATAGTGCAAACCTTTGTTATATAAGCAGGAGACTGTTTTATTTTTTAACTTATAAAATATGCTTGATAAAAAGTATCACCCCAAATTTATATGCAACAGTATAATAAAATCAAATTCTCAAAAGATAATCATATGTGAATGATATGTAAAATAAAAAAACTTTTCTATGATTTCTATTGATTTCATTTCATTACAATGTTATATTGAATATATACTATATCAGTATATATTTCGAAAATATTAATTTTTCTTATTGAAATAATTGATAAACCTTAGGAGGAACTATTATGGGTTATGTAAATTGGAGTTATGAAGAATTGAATCACTTCTGCCAAGATGTTTTTGAGTCATTTGGCTTTACAAAAGAAGAAAGCGGCATTATTACAGATGTATTGCTCACCGCAGATCTTTATGGTTTTGAAAGCCATGGCATGCAGAGAATGGTGAGATATCATAAAGGAATTGAAAAAGGAACTATCCATCCCAAGGAAAAACCGGAAATTGTTTTTGAAACACCGGTATCAGCCGTAGTGGACGGACATAATGGTATGGGACAACTCATCAGCCTGTTCGCTATGAATAAAGCAATTGAAAAAGCAAAAAAAACCGGTGTCGGTATTGTAAGCGTAAGAAATTCGAATCACTTCGGTATTGCCGGATATTATACTAAAATAGCGTGTGATCAAGGATTGTTAGGTATGTCATGTACCAATTCAGAAGCAATCATGGTTCCTACATTTGGAAAACAAGCTATGCTTGGTTCTAATCCAATTGCCGTTTCTATGCCGGCAGATCCTTATCCATTTTTCTTTGACTGTTCCACTACCGTAGTTACAAGAGGAAAACTGGAAATGTACAATAAATCAGGCACACCTCTTCCAGATGGCTGGGCTCTTGATCAAAACGGACATGCTTCTAACAATGCGCCTGAAGTTCTGGCTAATATTGTTTCCAAAGGCGGCGGCGGTATTATGCCGTTGGGCGGCTGTGAAGAAGTAAGCGGCAGCCATAAAGGTTATGGATACGGCATGATATGTGAACTGTTCAGCTCTATTTTATCTTTAGGCGTTACTTCCGACCAATGCTGTACATTTTCTGATAAAACAGGCATTTGCCATGGCTTTATGGCAATTGATCCTGCTATATTCGGAGATCCTGAAAAAATTAAAAAACATTTTTCTGACTATTTAGAAGCAATACGTGAAAGTCCAAAAGCGGATGGCAAAGACAGAATCTATACACACGGTGAAAAAGAAATTCTGGCGGAAAAAGACAGAAGAGAAAATGGCATCCCTGTAAATGACAACACTATGGTAGAGCTTGCAAATCTATGTGAATACCTAAAACTTGATTTTGCTTCCTACTTTAAAGGATATGAATTGCCAAAAGACAGCCAATTCTTCTCAGGCAACTATTAAAATTTGATTGGAGGTCAATAAAATGGATTATGCAAAAGAGTCTTTAAGATTGCATAAGGAATGGAAGGGAAAAATTCAAGTTGTAACAAATGTGTCGGTAGAAACGCAAGATGACCTTTCTTTGGCTTATACGCCGGGAGTAGCTCAGCCATGCTTGGAAATTCAAAAAGATATAGATCAATCTTATGAATTAACCAGACGCTGGAACATGTGTCTTGTTGTGACAGATGGTTCAGCTGTACTGGGGCTTGGAGATATTGGTCCTGAAGCGGGTATGCCTGTGATGGAAGGTAAATGCGTATTATTTAAAGCATTTGGCGATGTAGACGCTTTTCCTCTTTGTATTAAAAGTCAGGATGTTGATGAAATTGTAAATACCATTTACTTAATATCCGGTTCTTTTGGCGGTGTCAATCTGGAAGATATTGCGGCGCCAAGATGCTTTGAAATTGAGAAGAAACTGAAAGAAAAGTGTGATATTCCTATTTTCCATGATGATCAGCACGGAACAGCGGTAATTACATTAGCAGGTTTAAATAATGCTATGAAATTAGCAAAAAAACAAAAAGAAAATGTTCGTATTGTAATAAATGGTGCAGGTGCTGCTGCAATTTCAATCTCTAAATTACTTTTAAAAGCAGGATATCAGCATATCACTTTATGTGATAGAAAAGGTGCTGTTTACGAAGGCCGTACTGAAGGCATGAATCCAGTGAAAGAAGAAATGAGTAAAATAACAAACCTAGAAAAAAAATCAGGCAGCCTTGCTGATGTGTTAGTTGACGCTGATATTTTTATTGGTGTGTCAGCGCCAGGGTCTGTTACAACAGAAATGGTAAAAAGCATGGCCAACGATCCCATTATTTTTGCATGTGCCAATCCAGTGCCGGAAATTTATCCCGATGATGCAAAAGCAGGGGGAGCAAGAATTATTTCTACCGGTAGAAGTGATTTCCCAAATCAAATTAATAATGTTTTGGCTTTTCCCGGAATTTTTCGCGGAGCTTTTGATGTACGGGCAAAAGATATCAATGACGAAATGAAAATTGCCGCAGCAGAAGCATTGGCTAATCTAATTTCTGAAGAAGAACTGTCTCCTGAATATTTCATTCCAAAAGCATTTGATAAACGTGTTGGTCCTGCTGTTGCAAAAGCAGTTGCTGATGCAGCAAGAAGAACCGGGGTAGCAAGAATATAAAACTGAGCATGACAGATTTTCTCTGTTTCATGTACCAATTCTTATATCAAAAATATATCATTTATGAAAAAGGCAGGAAAACCTGTCTTTTTTTCTGCCTAAATTTTAATATGGCTCTAATACCATTATGATTCTTTAAATTTCATATTATAAAAATTCTAAAAGAAAAAACTTTGTCTTGTCGTTCACTTAAAGATTGGGCCCTATTGTTGGTACAATGTTACTATCAGAATTTTAATAATTACAACGTTGATACTCATCCTATTTTTTATCATAATCGAAGCATTTTATGAAAAGAATATTTTGATTTCTTATTATAATAGCTTGAAGAAAATTAATTGTTATGTTATAGTTTAAACACGTTGCAATTTACATTGTGTTGCACACAACACGCCAACAGAGAGTGCTGAAGCTCTCTGTTTTTCTTATTGGATAATTGGAGGAAATTCTATGAAGTTAATGTTCAAGTATATTATGAAAAATAAATTGCTCATGACCTTTAATATTATAGGATTGTTCTGCTTTGCTCTGGTAGAACTTGGAATACCGACAGTTGTATCTAAAATTATTGATGATGGTATTGCAAAACAAGATATTGCTTACGTATGGTGGATGGGATTGATTATTTTAGTCTTAGCGCTTGCAGGCGGTGCGGGAACCGTACTTTTATGTTACGCATCATCGAAAATTTCAACCAATGCCGCCAGAGACATGCGCAATGATATTTTCTCAAAATCTCAAACCTTTTCTCATGCAGAATATGATAAATTTGGTATTTCATCCATGATTATCCGAACAACCAACGACGTATTTCAATTACAGCAATTTATTAATTTGGTACTTCGTACAGCCTTATTAACACCATTGATGATTGTTGCCAGTATTTCTATGACTCTGTATACCAGCACGTCACTATCAATGGTGGTCGGAATTGCAATCCCGATTATGTTGGTTGCAATTATCGTTATGGCGGCTTTTGTAAAGCCTATTTCAGAAAGACAGCAAATGTATTTGGACCGTTTAAATCAGGTATCCAGAGAAAATTTAACTGGTGTCCGCGTCATCCGTGCTTTCAGAAAAGAAGAATTTGAGATCAATCGTTTTTATGAATCCAACAAAAACTTTACCAAAGAGACCAAGAAAATTTTTAAATTGATGTCATTATCTCAGCCCAGTTTTGTGTTTTTATTAAATTTTGCAGTTTTGGGCGTCTTTATAGTTTCAAGCAATTTAATTAGTACAGGCTCCTTAGAAGTAGGGCAAATGGTCGCTTTTATGGACTACCAATTTCATACCATGTTTTCTTTTATGCTGTTTGCTTTGGTTTTTTCCTTGTATCCCAGAGCACGTGTATCTGCAGGAAGAATCACTGAATTATTACAAGAGGAGCCATCTATCCATAATGAAGCGGTAGATACCGAAATACACAGTGATAAAGCCGGTACACTGGAGTTTGATCACGTATCATTTACATATCAGCATACGAAAAAACCTATATTGCATGATATTACATTTTCAGCAAAGCGAGGGGAAACAGTCGCAATTATTGGAAGCACCGGCTGTGGAAAAAGTACTTTGATCCAATTAATCCCAAGATTTTATGATGTAACAGAAGGCAGTATCAAAATTGACGGTGTAGATGTTCGTAACTACGATTTGGATACCTTACGAAATAAAATAGGCTTTATCCCTCAAAAAACAATTTTGTTTTCCGGAACCATTGCAGATAATATGCGTTTTGGAAAACACGATGCCAACGAGGAAGAATTGGTGCAGGCTGCTAAGGTAGCGCAAGCTTATGACTTTATTATGGATAAACCGGATCAGTTTGACGAAATGGTTTACGAAGGCGGAACCAATATGTCCGGTGGTCAAAAGCAGCGTATGTCCATTGCTCGCGCAGTCATTCGAAATCCTGAAATTTACATTTTTGACGATAGTTTTTCTGCTTTGGATTTTAAAACAGACGCAGCATTACGCGCACAGCTCAAAGAAATTACAACCAATTCAATTGTATTAATCGTAGCGCAAAGAATCAGTTCAATTATGGATGCAAATAAAATCATTGTACTGGATAACGGCGAAGTCGTAGGTTATGGCAGTCATGCAGAGTTGATTCAAACATGCCCTGTTTATTTGGAAATTGCTGAATCTCAACTTACAAAGGAGGAATTAGAAAAATGGAGCAAATAAGAACAAAAAAACATGTATTTTCCAAGTTGTTTCCTTTTTTTAAACCATATTTAGTTCCTCTGATAAGTGGTTTTATTCTTATTTTCTTTGCCGCTGTGTTTACAGCGGCAGCTCCTATAACAGAAGGCTTAATTACGACGCAATTAACAAGCGATGCAAAAAATATTATTGATAACGTTCCCGGAGCAGGAGTTAATTTCGAGTATATCACTTATGTTCTTTTTATATTGGCAGGTTTATATATAGCCAGTGCCGCATGCTCCTACGCTTATAATTTCTGCCTGACCAATGCCATTCAAAATGCAATGTTTGATTTGCGCAATGCCATTGAAAAGAAACTGCAAAAACTCCCTGTATCCTACTTTGACAGACATGCTTATGGAGATATTTTAAGTCGTATCACTAACGATGTTGATGCATTATCAAATGCTTTGCAGCAAAGTCTTCCTCAAATTATAAATGCAATGTTTGTGATCATATTTGCTTATACCATGATGTTTACCATCCATGTATGGATGGCTCTGATTGCACTGATCTTAATTCCGGGTACTTTTTTTCTTGCTAGATTTATTATCAAAAAATCTCAAAGATTATTCCAAGCACAGCAAGACGCACTGGGAAATTTAAACGGAACAGTGCAGGAAAAATATACAGGTTTTTCTGAGATTAAGCTATATGGAAAACAACAAGAATCCATTGCAGAGTTTAAAAGCGCTAACCAAAAAGTATGTGAACATGGTTTTAAAGCACAGTTTATTTCAGGTTTAATGTCGCCTTTAATTGCTTTTATGACCTATCTCATTATAGGTTCTATTGCTGTTTTTGGTGCGATCAATGCAATTAACGGTGTCATGACAGTTGGTAACCTGCAGGCTTTCATACGCTATATTTGGCAAATTTTCCAGCCGCTTTCTCAAGTAACTCAGCTTTCATCTACCATCCAATCTTCTGTGGCGGCCGCTACCCGTGTTGCACAAATTTTAAACGAAGAAGATATGATAGAACACCAAACTTCTGAAAGCTTGAAACATGCAAAAGGAAATGTAGCATTTGAACAAGTATCTTTTGGATACAGCCCTGATAAAGTGTTTATTCATGATTTAACATTCAGCGCTGCAAGCGGTCAAACCGTGGCAATAGTGGGACCCACCGGCGCAGGTAAAACTACGATCATTAATTTGTTGCTCAGATTTTATGATGTGGTAGGTGGTTCCATAAAAATTGATGGCGTGGATATTCGCGATGTACCTCGCAGCGAACTGCGCTCCAACTTTGGTATGGTTCTGCAGGATACTTGGCTGTTCCACGGTACGATTTATGATAATATTAAATATGGAAAAGACGATGCAACCGAACAAGAAATTATAGAAGCAGCAAAAATTGCAAATGTGCATGATTTTATACTTTCTTTGCCGGATGGATACCAAACGTTTATCAATGAAGAGGGTACAAACGTTTCTCAAGGTGAAAAGCAGCTGATTACCATTGCCAGAGCTGTTTTGGCGGATCCATCCATATTAATTTTAGATGAGGCTACCAGTTCTATTGATACCCGATTAGAGAAGAAACTGCAAAAAGCCATGCAAAATATTATGGTTGGACGTACCAGCTTTGTTATTGCGCACCGCCTATCAACCATACGAAATGCAGACTTAATTTTAGTTATGAAAGATGGCCGTATCGCAGAAAAAGGTACCCATGAGGAACTGTTAAATCAAAAAGGAATTTATGAAACTTTGTATAACAGCCAATTTGCTGAAGAAACATCTGTAAACTAAAAAGGGCCAAACGTTTGAACGTTTGGCTCTTTTTCTGTTATTTTATCAAGTGAAAAATCATAGTTCTATCAGAAATAATTCTTCAATATTATATTTCCTTTATTTGATAAGGCACTGAAAATTTCAAATCAATCGTTGGACAATTCCTGACAATGAAAAAATATTATTTTTCAGATTTTTGCTTTTAAATTAAAAAAATAGAATAACATGTTACTCGGTTGTTTTCATAATATTTTTCCGGAAATAATCACAAGCAAATTTTAATTTTCTAATGTTTCCAAGGAAACATTAGATGACAATTGCCCATTTTATTATATTGAAAACGTGATAGACACAAAGTTTTAAAAGATCTCAGAGCAGGAAAAAAGCTGAATCTATAAATATTTCATGAATTACAAAATAAAAAAGACAAATGCTAAAATAAGCATATGTCTCTTTTCTTAAACGTTCAAATCGTAAACATTCGTCACAGTATAGCCTCTGTCATTCAAATAATCTTCAATTTGTTGTCCTGTCACGCCGGTAGTGTCGTAATCTACGCCGACTCTATGCTCTTTAGGATTCACTGAAACGGATAAAACGCCATATAATGTGTCTAATCCTTTTTTCATTTGTTTTAAATCATGCTTGTCCTGTACATTTTTCACTTCAAAGTACACACTCTGTAACAAATTTATCACCTCATGAAAAGTATTGTCTTATTTTTGCAGCCGTATACGTACATATTTCAAATTATTTTTAAAAATTTGCACATACTATATTCAGGTGAAAATATTGAATTATTGTATGTATTGCAAATATGCAAGCGGCATTATTGCATATAGAAGAGTTGGAAAACGAAAATACGAAAAAGAACCTGTACTTTGGTGCGAAAAACATAAAAAATCTGTCTTATGTACCGAACAACATTCATGTTTTATTCCGGATTGTATCCAATCTAAAAAATGAATCTATGCTCACGGTATCTCCTTGCTAGCATATAATAATAGTATGGAGGGATGGGAACATGGATTTAAAACATAACCAGATTACCATGCGGGAACTGCTCAGAAATAAACAGGCATATTTACTTCTTTATAAAGAGTTTCCTATGTTTATGACACCTGCAATTCTCCAAAACATCAGACCGCTAACACTTCAGCAAATCATCCAAATGGTTCGACCGTATATTTCCAGACCAAAATTAAATATGCTGCTGGAAGAATTGGAAAATATCTAAATGAATCATAACAAACCGCACTCTCTTCATAAACTGAAATGATAGGGAGGGGTTCATAATATGAATGAATTTCATCAAACATTTACCAAACAGCCATTTCCAAAAGAAAATACTCCTAATAAGTCAAAAACTGAAATGAAATTTCAATCTTCGGAACCATATCCGCCAATAAATTGCAGCATAAAAAACAGCATGTACGCCAGAATCATGTTAGATAATATGGCAGGAAATCGTTCTGAAATGTCAGCTATCAGTTTATATACTTACAATCAATTGATTACTGACGAACATAAAGAGATTGCTGATATATTTCATAAAATAAGTATAGTAGAAATGCATCATCTTCATATGTTTGGCACTTTGGCCAAACAATTAGGGGCTGACCCCAGATTATGGACATCGCGTCATAACAGAGCAGTATATTGGTCTCCCGGATTTAACCAGTACCCAAAAGAACTTCCGCATTTAATACAACATAGTTTACAGGAAGAACGATTTGCAGTAGAAAAATATACAAAACAACTTAACGTAATTAAAGATGAAACGATAATCAACAACTTAAAACGAATCATTCTCGATGAAGAATTACATGTAAAAATATTAGAAAATTGTTTGAATACATATCAATAATATAAAAGCAGTAGGGTATTCCTGCTGTTTTTTATTTTTGGAAAAAATTACAATGTACAAAGGTTGGTTTGTATAAATATATGGAATCATCCCATAATACTATTGGAGGTGATTTGGATGAGTCCAAAAGAATTAAATTATATTGAAGATGCATTGGGTCATGAACAATTTTTAAAAACACAATGTCAAGAGGCTGCTCAAAATCTGCAGGATCCTCAACTGAAACAATATGCGCAGCAATTGGCTGATAAGCATCAGCAACTATTTAATCAATTTTTGCAATTGGTATAAACACAGGAGGTAACGTAATGGATGATAAATGCTTAATGGAAAATATGCTTTTGACCACCAAAGGTTCATGCGATTTGTATATGCATGGTACCATTGAATCTGCTACAGCAAATGTACACTGTGCATTTGATAAAGCTTTAAAAGATTCCTTAACCATGCAAGATGATATTTATAAAAAAATGGCTGCAAAAGGTTGGTATCCTTCTGAACAAGCAGAACCACAAAAGATTCAAAAAGTAAAACAAAAATACTCTGCTAACACTGCAAACTAATTTCTCTCCCAATAAATACACAATCCCCTTATTCGTAAAGTAGATTTATGAATAAGGGGATTAATTTTATATCGTACATGCAACGAACATGCGTACAGCTGAATAAGATATATAAATTACAATGGAGAAGGTGTTTATATTGATAGGCGGTTTTTTATTTGATTTTATATCTGACCTGATATTTTTCATTCTTCATGTGACCGGTTCTGGCTCTTTTCCAAAACCGTTAAGCGCAAAAGAAGAAAAAGAATATTTAGAAAAATTAAAGCAAGGAGATCAAAATGCCAGAAATACGTTAATTGAGCATAACCTGCGTTTAGTTGCTCATATCATAAAAAAATATTATGCCAATTCCAGCGATCAAGATGATTTAATTTCCATAGGAACCATAGGACTGATAAAAGCTGTGGATTCATTTGATACTGACAAAGGAATTCGACTATCCAGCTATGCGGCACGTTGCATAGAAAACGAAATACTTATGTTTTTCCGTACCACAAAGAAGACTGCACAAGATGTTTCCATGAACGAACCAATTGATACAGACCGCGATGGCAATGCATTAACTTTAATGGATACTATGGCCTCAGAAGACAATATGGTAGAAAATATAGATAATAAAATAAAAATTGAAAAGCTCAAATCGTATATGGAAGAAGAATTATCACCAAGAGAGCAATCTATTATTTGCTTAAGATATGGTTTAGTGCCTGGCAGTAAACCGTTAGCCCAGCGAGAGGTTGCGTCCGCATTGGGAATTTCAAGATCTTATGTCAGCCGAATCGAGAAGAAAGCGCTTTCAACATTAAATAAACGTTTTTCAAAATAATTACATATCAAAGAGATTCCATAAAAGAATCTCTTTTTATTTTTCAAAAAACAAAAAGAGACAATTTTTATTGCCTCTTTTGATAAAGTATAATTTATTCTGATTTATGATTGGGCTCCACACTTTCATTCGGCTCTGCATCAACAGAGACCTCTTGTTTATTATCTTCTGCGTGAACATTTTCATTTTGCTGCACAGGAGCTGACTGTTGTGCAGGAACTGATTGTTGCACAGGAGGTTGTTGCTGTACCGGAGGTTGAGGAGGAGTGACCGGCTGCTGCGGAGTATATGGAGGTACAGGACGTTGAGGCATATGACCACCTTGGTATACAAATTGATTGCCGCGTGCTAAAGTACGAGTATTTAGCATCATAATGCCGCCGATAATGCCAATCACACCACCAAAGATGATATTGAGTACAATGCTTGTAATATATAAGCCGGAAGAATCGATTTTACGCAAGACTGCTGCTGGATTTCTAAAGATTTCCTTTGCATAACCAAAATGAATGACAGCATATATAATATTAATGATAGCAGCAACTAATAAAAAAGAACCATATACGATACCTCCCACCCCAGGATCGGTGTCATAGTAATATCTATATAAACGACCGCTGATAGATGAACTGGCTGCTGCGCCAACACAAACAGTAATAATACCGATAATGGCACATAAAATTCCCCAAATTAACCAAAAAACTGCAGCACTTTTAATCTTTGAAGCAACTTGCTGTACCATAATAAATTGCGCTTGGTTTGGCTGTTGAGGATGAAATCCTCCCGGTTGTTGTGGCGGAACAGTACCGTAATTTTGATGATATGTATTTGTGTTTGTGTTTGAATTTGAAGCAGGCGGCTGCTCTTGAGGTATTTTCGCACCACAATTCTGACAGAAAACTGCATTGCGCTCTGCGGCAGTACCGCATCTGGGGCAATATTTACTCATAACAATACCTTCTTTCTTTTCTCAGAAAAATATTTATATAATCATTATACTATATTCATCTAATATCGTCAATATCACAAATTTATTGATAAAAAAGCAGATAATTTTCTCAATAATAATGTAAAAATCTATTTTTTATTCATAATTCATTCATAAATGACTATTTATGAGTAATTCTATCACAGGTTCATTGTTTCTAAATGAAAACTTTAGTATAATATCATCATAATAATTTAGCGGAGAATGCAAATGATAGAGAAAGCTTATGAAATTTTAAAAACTTATTTTGGATATGGTGAATTCCGTTATGGGCAAAAAGAGTTAATTACAAATCTACTAAACGGCACAGATTGTGTCGGCATTATGCCTACGGGAGCCGGAAAATCCATTTGCTATCAGATTCCTGCAATTTTGATGGAAGGAATCACACTGGTGATTTCTCCACTGATTTCTTTAATGAAAGATCAAGTGCACGCTTTGCTGGAAGCAGGTATTCCTGCGGCATACATCAACAGCTCTTTAACTCCTGCTCAACAATATAAAGTAATTCAAAATGCAAAACAATATCAATATAAATTAATTTATGTTGCCCCTGAACGGTTGGAACTAGATTTCTTTCAAGAATTTGCTGCTACTTCCAATATTTCATTGATCAGTGTAGATGAAGCACACTGCGTATCACAATGGGGACAAGATTTCCGTCCCAGCTATTTAAAAATAGCACAATTTATTCAATCTATGCCTAAGCGTCCTATTATCGGCGCGTTTACAGCAACTGCCACCAAAGAAGTAAAAGACGATATCATTTCCCTTTTAGAGCTACAGAAACCGTTTGTAATAACAACAGGTTTTGACAGAAAAAATCTATATTTTGAAGTACAAAAACCTGTTGATAAATTTACGGCGCTGGAACGATTTTTAGAACGGAATCCAGATAAAACCGGCATCGTTTATTGTACTACCCGAAAAGGGGTGGAGGATGTCTGTGACAGGCTGATATTACAGGGATATCGTGCAACCAGATATCATGCTGGATTGAGTGATAAAGAACGGAAAATAAACCAAGAAGAATTTCAATTTGATAAAGCACAAATTATGGTTGCAACCAACGCATTTGGCATGGGGATTGATAAATCCAATATCTCTTATGTCATTCATTTTAATATGCCGAAAAATATAGAGAGTTATTATCAAGAGGCAGGACGAGCAGGGCGAGACGGCGAACCTGCACAATGTATTTTGCTATACAGCAAGCAAGATGTGAGTACAAATTTATTTTTGATTGAAAAGGAAAAAGAAAACGAAGAATTAGATCCAATTACCCGCCACGAAGTGTTGGAAAAAGACAGAGAGCGGCTCAAACAAATGACATATTACTGCACTACAACCGATTGCTTGCGCGCCCATATGCTGCGATATTTTGGGGAAACCAGTTCTAATTTTTGCGGAAACTGCTCGAATTGTAATGCAAATTCCAAAGAAATCGATATTACCGTTGACGCACAAAAAATTATGTCATGCATTATCAGAGCCGGAGAACGGTTTGGAATGCTTACAATTATAGACATTTTACGTGGAAGTAAAAATGAAAAAATCCGCAATAACCGTTTAGACACCTTAACCACTTATGGAATTATGGAAACAGTGCCCAAAGAATATATCAGACAAGTCACAGAATTTTTATTGGTACAATCTTATATTCAGGCGACCAGCGATGGGTATCAAGTTTTAAAGATTCAGCCAAAAGCCTATCCTATTTTGCGGGGTCAGCAATCGCTGCACATGCGTGTACTGCAGCAGCCTGACAGTATTAAAACAACATATAATACTTCTTATGTGGAAATTGATGAGGAATTATTCCAAGAATTAAAAGCACTAAGAGCAAAAATCGCAAAAGTACAAAGCGTTCCTGCATTTGTCATTTTTACAGACGCTGCCTTGCGTGATATGTGTATCAAATTGCCCCAAAATTTAAAATCTTTTCTTCAAGTAAACGGGGTAGGGCAGACAAAGGCCAACCGTTACGGACCCCGCTTTATTAAATTAATACAATCCTATTGCAAAAAATCAACGAATACGGAAATATAAAAAAGCCATTACAGTAGAAACTGTAATGGCTTTTTTTGAAAAGAAAGTGTCATTTGTTTCAGAATTATTCTTCACCTTCATCAAATTGGCTATTATAAAGATTTGCATAAAAACCGCCTTTGGCAAGCAATTGTTCATGATTGCCTTGTTCGATAATATCGCCGTCTTTCATAACCAAAATGGTATCCGCATTTTTAATCGTAGATAAGCGGTGAGCAATAATGAAACTAGTTCTTCCTTCCATCAAATGATCCATTGCTTTTTGGATTAAAATTTCTGTTCTGGTATCAACACTGCTGGTTGCTTCATCCAGAATTAAAATTTCAGGATCTGCTAAAATTGCACGGGCAATGGTCAGCAATTGTTTTTGTCCCTGAGATACGTTATTCGTTTCTTCATTCAGCATGGTTTTATAACCGTCAGGGAAGGTTCTGACAAAGTGATCTACTTGAGCTGCTTTTGCCGCTTGAATTACTTCTTCCGTTGTAGCATCCTGTTTTCCGTAACGAATGTTATCTTCAATAGAAGCGTTATACAGCCAAGTATCTTGTACAACCATTCCAAACATAGAGCGCAAGTCTTTTCTTGCATATTCACGCAAGTCATGGTCATCTACTAAAATTGCACCTGAATTTACATCATAAAAACGCATGAGTAATTTTACAATGGTTGTTTTACCTGCACCTGTCGGTCCTACAATCGCTACTTTCTGCCCGGGTTCAACAACAGTTGAAAAGTCATTGATTATCGTACGCTCAGGGGTATAACCAAAGTTGACATGGTCAAACACAACTTTACCTTTTGGTTTAATGCAAGCAGCAGTTTCTTCACCATTTGGATCATGTTGTACAGTAATGGGATGTTCTGCTTCCGGAACTTCTTCTTCCTGCTCTAAGAAGTTGAATACACGTTCTGCAGCGGCAGCTGTTTGCTGTAAAATATTAGAGATATTTGCGATTTGAGAAATAGGCTGGTTAAATTGACGTACATATTGCATGAAGGCTTGAATATTACCAACTGGCAAACCGGTTGTAACAGACAAATAGCCGCCCAAAATACAAATTGCTACGTAACCCAAGTTACCTACAAACAAAATAATCGGCATTAAAAGACCTGACAAAAACTGTGATTTCCAAGCAGATTTATATAGTGTATTGTTGTATTTATCAAAAGTTTTTGCAGACTCTTTCTCTTTGTTAAATGCTTTAATAACAACATGGCTGGCATACATTTCTTCCACATGACCGTTTACATGTCCTAAATAGGCTTGCTGAGCCATAAAGTGTTTCTGTGATTTTTTCATAATCAAAGAAATAATACCCATGGAAATAGGGACCATCACCAAAGCAATCAATGTCATTTCCCAGCTGATGGTCAGCATCATAACCAAAATACCAATAATCGTAGTAATGGAAGTGATAATCTGTGTTGCACTCTGGTTCATGCTTTGGGAAATGGTGTCAATATCATTAGTAATATAAGATAAAATTTCACCGTTTGAAGTACCGTCATAATACTTAAATGGCAGACGATGCATTTTATTTGAAATATCTTTTCTTAAATTATACGTTACCTTCATAGTGACCTTAGACATAAGGTTACCTTGTAAATATCCAAATAACAAGCTTACCAAGTACAAACAAATTAAAATGATTGCAATGGTGCCAATATAACCAAAATCAATACCGGTTCCAGTACCTGAAACACTGCTCATAATACCTTCGTACAATTTTGTAGTAGCCATACCTAAAATTTTAGGTCCGATAATGGTAAATATTGTGGAACACACAGCAAAAATAACTACTAAAATTAATAGTATTTTAAATTTGCCCATGTAACGCAGTAATTTACCAAAAGAATTTTTGAAGTTCTTTGCTTTTTCTCCGGGAGCTGCGGCGTGTCCACCAAACATTGCGCCGCCTGGTTTTGGAGAAGTTTTTATATTTCGTTCTTGATTACTCATTATTTAACTCCTCCTTTGAAAGTTGTGACGAAGCGATTTCATAATAGGTTTGGCAATTTTTGAGCAGTTCTTGGTGCGTACCTTTGCCAACAATTTTTCCTTCATCCAAAACAATAATTTGTTCTGCATTCATTATTGTACTGATACGCTGTGCAACAATTAATACTGTTGCATTGGCTGTATGCTCTTTCAAAGCTTTGCGTAATGCGGCGTCCGTTTTAAAGTCCAAAGCAGAAAAACTATCGTCAAAAATAAAAATTTCCGGTTTCTTTGTCAAAGCACGCGCTATAGACAAACGTTGTTTTTGACCGCCTGATACATTGGTACCGCCTTCAGAAATCGGACTGTTAAAGCCATCCGGTTTTTTCATAATAAAGTCGGTCGCTTGTGCAATATCAGCAGCAAGTTTTAAATCGTCCATAGTTGCATTTTCATCTCCATAACGCAAGTTGGAAGCAATGGTGCCCGACAACAAAATACCTTTTTGCGGTACATAACCGATTTTGTTATGAAGCTCATATTGAGATACATCTTTTACATTCACACCATCAATTAAAACTTCACCTGAAGTAGCATCATAAAAGCGAGGGATCAAGTTTACCAAGGTAGATTTACCTGAGCCTGTAGAACCGATAAACGCTGTTGTTTCACCCGGCTTTGCAGTAAAGTTAATATTGCTTAATACTTCTTCATCAGCGCCGGCATAATGGAAACTAACATTACGGAATTCTACAACACCATCAATGCTTTCATCAAAATGTTTTGGCTGAACAGGATCTTGAACACTTGGTTCTTTTCTAAGCACTTCGCTGATTCTGGCTGCTGATACAGCCGCACGCGGTACAATAATAAATACAATAGAAAGCATTAAGAAGGCAATAATAATCTGCATAGAGTATTGCATAAATGCCATCATGTCGCCAACCTGAATACCTCCGTTTGCAACTTGATGTGCGCCAATCCAAACAACCAGCAAGCAAATACTGTTCATAATAAAAGTCATTGCAGGCATTAAAAATACCATAACACGGTTTGTAAATAATTGTGTTTTACTTACATCCATATTGGCTTTATCAAAACGCTGCTTTTCAAAGTTTTCCGTACCAAAGGCACGAATAACGGTCATACCATTTAGATTTTCTCTTGCAACCAAGTTCAATCTGTCAATTAATTTTTGCATAATTTTGAACTTAGGCATTGCAATGACAAAGATGACTCCTACCAGTAAGAACAGCAAACCGCAGGCCAGAGCAATAATCCAACTCATGGACGGCGAAGTTCCTACTGCCATAACGGTACCGCCTACCGCCATAACAGGAGCATAACATATCATACGAATACCCATTACCAACAATAATTGAATCTGTGTAATATCGTTGGTTGTACGGGTAATAAGGGAAGATGTGGTAAATTCATCAAACTCATTATTAGAAAAAGAAGTAACTTTCCTAAATACATCTCTGCGCAGATTTCGTGATACACCTGCTGCAATGCGGGACGCCAATAAGCAAACTAAAATAGATGCAATACCACCTACCAGTGACAAGGCCAGCATTTTCAAACCTGCAATGACAATGTATGTGGTTTGTATGCCGGAAGTGTTCTGACCAAGTTCCTGATAAATACTGCCGTTTAGTATGGCAGCGCTTTGAGATAGCATAGAAGATTCCGTACTTTGAGCCTGTGTTCTCGCATCATCAATTACTTGATCCGGCATCGCTTCCAGCTGTGGCTGCATTTGATAGAGTTCTTCAAAATTAATATCCGAAATACTGCTACTGCTGCTGGAAGTATCCTGACTTTCAGATTGTGCTGGGGCATTTTCATTATTTGACATAGATTGCATAGTATAAATAAATGTCCATGTAGCCAAACCGAATGCGCGGTCTAATTGAGACATCGTATCGCTATCTATATTATTGTTCAGCACGTAAATATCCTGTGTGGCAAGCAGAGGATATTCTTTTACATAACGGTCGTGTTCTTGACCTTGATCATTCACAGAACGAAGGGTGTAACTCTTATCAATCACCTCTTTTTCTTCATCTGTCATGAATACTTTCAAAAATGAAAGTGCCTTGGCACTTATTGCCTTAGGTGTGGATTCTGAAATACCGCCTTGCTGAATGCCAACATTTACGATGTCAGACATAAAATTCGGTAAGCTTAAGTCACAAAAAGCCTGACCAAATAACAACAAAACGGCTAATACTACACTCACCCAAAAAGGCTTTAAGTACTTAGTGAGCAATTTCACCATATCAGCATGTCTTCCTTTCTCAAATAAATTTAAATTTTTTCACCAGATGTGCCTTCATAGAAGATTTCTTGATAGCGTTTAAGAAGTTCGATAAATTTTTTTGTGTCTTCTTCTCCAAAGTCTTCATAAATTTTATCCACAACAGATAAAAAGATTTTTTTGGATGTAGATAAAATTTCTTTACCCTGCTGAGTTAAACAAACCAGAACTTTGCGTCTGTCTTCTTGAACCATAACTCTTTTAATAAAAGATTTCTTTTCTAAAGCTTTTAACATCTGAGAGACAGCAGGACCTGACATCTGACTGACTTCTCTTATTAAAGAAGCTTCAACTCCTCCTGTTGCGGAATCTTGATGTCGTTCTATCATGCCTAAAGTAAAAAATTCACCCGGGGCAATGCCAAACATAGCTGGAAACGGTCTTTTATGTCTTCTTAATCCTCCTAAAACTTCTGCCAATTCTTCTTTTAAGGCATCGGCATCGCTCATGCTGAAATTCACCCCCTCAATTAATATTATTAATAATTAATAATATTAACAATTAATATCATTAATTATTATACACTCAATCAAACGATTGTCAACAGTATTCTTAACGAAATAATTTTTAACACAAAATATGCGATAAAATAAACATATTCTTTACATATAACTACTAAATGCGCTATACTGGTTATAGAAAATATTATGTAGAAAGGGGGAAAAGGTTTATGCAGGAAAAAATGCATTTAGCAATTGTAGGCGGAGGAGCTTCGGGACTGATTGCCGCAATTACCGCTTCAAAAATTTGCAAACAAACGAAAAAAATTACAATTTTTGAAGGTGCCTTACGAGTAGGAAGAAAGCTGCTTGCCACCGGCAACGGCAGATGTAATTTAACAAATATACACGCAAGCGCAAAACATTATCATGGCGACACCAGATTTATTGAAGCTATTCTACGCACATATCCTCCCCAGCGCGTAATACAATACTTTGAAGAACTTGGGCTGCTTTGCAAAGAGGAAGCTGAAGGGCGTATTTACCCTTATAGTTTACAATCTGCTACTGTACTGGATGTGCTGCGTTTTAATGCAGAAGAATTGCAGGTAGAAATGATCTGCGATTGTCCTATTCATAAAATTCAATCGCAAGACGGTAAGTTTCTTTTGGAAAATCACCAGCAACAAATTTTTATTGCCGATAAAGTAATTTTAGCCACCGGAGGGAAAGCCTCTCCTCAGCTGGGCTCGGCCGAAAATGGATATATCTTGGCAAAACAGTTGGGACATACAGTTACGCCTTTATATCCTGCGCTTACGATTTTAAGAACGCCTCCGGAATATGTAAAAGCCTTAAAAGGTATGCGAAGTCATGTAACAGCTACGTTAAAATGTAACGGTAAAGCCATAAGACATGAAAAAGGCGAAGTGCAATTTACGGAACAAGGTCTATCAGGCATATGCATGTTCCAGTTTTCCCGCCATGTGGCGCATAGCATTGCTAATAAACAGAAAATTACGGTTCTTTTGGATTTTATGCCGGAATATAGTGTATCGGCAATTGTAAACCATTTGAATCATGCAGTAAATCTATTTCCTCACCTTCCTGCACCAGAAATATTAAAAGGGTTTATTAACAAAAAGATTGGGGAAGCGGTCGTAAAGACAGCTGTGCCGCACTCCAAAGAAATTTTGGCCAAGCAGTTAACAAAAAGCGATTTTAAATCAATTGCCAATGCGGTCAAACAATTTTCGTTTCCTTGTATTGGCGTAGCAGACTGGAAACAAGCACAAGTGACGGCCGGGGGAGTTTCGCTATCACAATTGAACAGTTCTTTAGAATCGAAAATCCATAAAGGTTTATATTTTTCAGGTGAATTATTGAACATTGACGGAGATTGCGGCGGTTACAACTTAAATTGGGCTTGGATCAGCGGAATTACAGCTGGAAAAGCCGCTGCGAAAAGTTTATGCCACAAAGACAAAGCGAGGGTACCAACCACATGATAAGAATTCCTGAAATTAAGCTGCCACTAGACAGTACGGAACATGACTTAATAGGTTATACTGCCAAACAGATAAAAACCGATGTAAATGCAATACAATCTATACAATTGATAAAACGTTCCATTGACGCCAGAAACAAACAAAATATTCATTTTATATGTACAGTAGATGCAGAGCTTAGCCATGAGTCTGCATTTATGAAGAAAAATAAAAATCCTAAAATCAAATATGTCACACCGTATGAGTATGTAATTCCCTTGACAAAAAAACTGGAAACAAGACCTATTGTAATCGGCTTTGGTCCTGCCGGCATGTTTGCAGCGCTTATCTTAGCACAAGCCGGACAAAATCCAATCGTAATTGAAAGAGGAAGTGCAGTTGAAAAAAGACAGGAGCAAGTAGTTACATTTTGGGATGAAGGAACACTGAATACTGAATCCAATGTGCAGTTTGGAGAGGGAGGAGCCGGCACTTTTTCAGACGGAAAGTTAAATACAGGAACGAAAGACGGCAGAGCGCGAAAAGTACTGTTAGAATTAGCGGAAGCGGGCGCTCCCAGAGAAATCTTATATCAGGCTCGTCCTCATATAGGAACAGATTATTTGACAAATACCGTACGGAATATTCGCAAAAAAATCATTGCACTTGGCGGTGAAATATATTTTGATACAAAATTAACGAATATTACCGAAAAAAACGGAGCGGTTTCTACCATTGAAGTGCAAAACCAAAACGGTTCCTCTACCATTTTAGAAACCCAGCATCTCGTTTTGGCCATTGGACACAGTGCCAGAGATACCTATGAAATGTTGTATAACAGCAACTTAGTACATATAGAGCAAAAACCGTTTTCTATTGGAGCCAGAATTGAGCATCCGCAGTCATTGATCAATCATTCGCAATTTGGACCTTATGCGAATCATCCCGCTTTGGGAGCAGCCGAATACAAACAAGCGGTACATTTGAAAAACGGCAGAGGTGTATATACATTTTGCATGTGCCCCGGAGGTGTTGTAGTTGCATCCGCATCTGAAGAAGGGGGAGTGGTTACCAATGGTATGAGTAATTTTGCCCGTAACGGAAAAAATTCTAATTCCGGTTTACTTGTTGGTATCAGTCCTGCTGATTTTGGAGATATCCATCCTTTGGCCGGAATGTATTTACAGCGAAAATTGGAACGTCGTGCATTTGAATTGGGCGGAAAAACATATGCCGCGCCTGTTCAGCGGGTAGAAGATTTCATTGCGCGTCGAGCAAGCACACGATGGGGGGATGTTACTCCAACGTATCAACGCGGAGTAGTGCCATGTGATTTATCTTCTTGTTTTAATGAAGAAATTTATGAATCTCTGCGTGAAGGAATCTTGAGAATCAATCAAAACATGGTTGGTTTTTCATATGGAGACGCATTGTTAACTGCTGTTGAAACGCGCAGTTCCGCACCTATTCGTATCCTGAGAGATGAAACATTGCAATCAGTTTCTTTAAAAGGATTGTATCCTTGCGGTGAAGGTGCAGGTTATGCAGGAGGTATTGTGTCTGCGGCAGTAGATGGCATTAAATGTGCAGAACAAATCTTGAGTTCTGATTGACAACGACAAATTGAAAGCATCTTAAGCTTTAATATTCGTTAGCCAATGACAACTTGTAATAAGAATTTAAAGATAAACTTATCTTATGACATATAGTAAGATATAAAAAATTTCTTCCATAACATGGGCTATTGTATTTGTGAATACATCAATGATGTAAAATAAAAAGACAATAGATTATGATTGCAACTTGATTCGTTTTTATTAGCGTACGCTTTCAGCGTTATCTTTTCAAAGATTCATTATCCATATATTTCTGATTCATAAATTCATACTGTTTTACATTCGCTATACGAAAAAACACCTGCTCCGACATAAAGCAGGTGTTTTTTCATCTAAGATAGCATATATTATCAGTACGTCTTGCTTTTGCAGGTGCAGGCGCATCTTGTTCGTAGCCTAGCGTTACACAGGCAACAGGCTCATAGCCTTCAGGAAGCTGAAATTTTTTTTGAATTTCAGAATCAAAAATACCCAAGGCTATTCCTATATAGCAGCTTCCAAGACCGTATGAATGAGCGGAATGCTGCATATTCATAATGGAGCATGCTACATCATCATGACCAAATTTGGCATCTTTCGGTGCAGAACACACAATCACAATGGGTGCCAAATAAAACGGCATATTGGGACGGCTTGGAGTAAGTCCGCTTTCTTCCATCATCTGCAAAGTTTTATCAGATATTTCTTTGATCAATGCAGCGTCTTGAATTACTGTGAAAAATCTATTTTGCTGATTCATAGAAGAGGGGGCATATTGACCTGCTGTTAAAACAGCCTGCAATATTTCTTCCGGCACTTGTCTGTTTGGAATATAAGATTTTGCGGAACGCCGCTCAATCAGCGTATTGGTAAATTCATTAAAACTCATTGCTGACACCTTCCTTTTTTCTTATTATAAATCTTTTATTCGTCTTTCACAAGATATCGTTGTCCACTGACAATAAACCGAATATAAATTTTAAAAATTCCTATTGACAAACAACAGGAATTTGATATAATAATTTACGCTATCTTTAAATATTGCGGTATTGTGTAATGGTAGCACAGCAGACTCTGACTCTGTTTGTCTGGGTTCGAATCCTAGTACCGCAGCCAAATTGATTATACAAAACATTAAAAAACATTGACAAACGTTAGTTTACATGATATAGTTAATAACGTTGTCAAACACGGAGGAGTGTCCGAGTGGTTTAAGGAGCTAGTCTTGAAAACTAGTGATCTCGCAAGGGACCAAGAGTTCGAATCTCTTCTCCTCCGCCAACTTGAATATTACATGATAATATGTTTTTATAAATTTCACTGTTTTGGAGAAATACTCAAGTGGTGAAGAGGCTCCCCTGCTAAGGGAGTAGGTCGGGTAACCGGCGCGAGGGTTCAAATCCCTCTTTCTCCGCCAGACTGAGTCTGGACGCAATTTGCGTTCCGACTCAGTTTTTTTATTAGGTCATCTTCTCGCGTTGTAGTTGAATATCTATTTTGTAACAGACAGCCAAACCGGCGATCAGCAAAATTGCAGCCGCAGTTTTTTCTGTTTTGAGGTTCTGTTTTCGTATCTAAACTCACATCTATTTTGCAATAACCTTACATAGAAAAGCACCATTGAAATCTAAACCCTTGTCGTCTGGATTTCAATGGTATTTTTTTATTTTCTTCATATCTTTGCGTCTTTGTAATGTGTATATAAGCATGTAAACAGTGAAAATTCTAAGGAGAAAATAGATAAAACATATAAATCTGAAATCTACATATCTTACTTTAGCAGCATATTTCTGCCGCATGTCATTTTAATATGCCAATTGCTCTTTTAATTCATCCAGCAACAGCCCGGCAATTGGCGAGAATACCTGATACTTCTTCCAAATCACATATATTTTCGTTTCCAAAGGAGGTTCCAGCGGACGAAAACAAAGGTCGCTCGTAGGACTTGTATCAACTAGATGGTTAAACATGAGCAGGTAGCCCAACCCTTCTTTCACAAAGACGGAACCGTTATAAGCAAGATTGACCGTTCCGGAAAGGTTCAATGTATCTGCTTTTTCTCCGCACCACCGGGAAATATCGAATTTCATTCCCTGGGCGGAACAAATCAAGGGGAGTCCAGCCAGATCATCAATATGGATACATCGTTTTTGTGCAAGTGGATCATCTTTTTTCATTACAAGTCCCCAGCAATCTACCCCGGGTATTTCTAAATAATTATATTTGGAAAGATTTGGCGGCTCTGCAATGACTGCAAAATCAATCAGTCCTCGATCCAACCGCTCCGCAACTTGCTCTGTGTTTCCACTGGTAAGGTGGTAGCGGCACAAAGGATATTTTTTCTTAAATTCCTGAATCGTTTGTGCCAGATATTTGATTTGGTAAGATTCCGCACATCCAATGTGCACTTCACCTCCCGCAATATCATCCAGCGTTTTAAATTCATCCGTAGTCTTTTCTACCATATCCAAAATATCCTCCGCCCGTTTTCGCAGAAGCATTCCCTCGTCTGTCAGGCTGAGACTTGCGCTGCCGCGGCGGAAAAGTTTTCTTCCAAGCTCCTGCTCTAAATCTTTCATTTGTTTGGACAAAGTGGGCTGAGAGACATGCAGTTTTTCTGCAGCACGAGACATATTACCAGCTCTTGCAATTTCCAAAAAATAGCGTAATACACGGATTTCCATAGTTGTGTTCTCCTCACATGGTTCTTGCATCCAGTATATGCCGCTGTGTTATTCCTGTCAAGAATAATATGGTATATTATATAAATATTAGACATATCAAAATCATAGACCTATAATAAGAGTATATTACTGGCAAGAAGCTTTGAAAAAGCAGATAGGTAACTAAAACAATTCCTTCTAAAATATGCAGACGATATTTTTAATTATGCAGTCTCTTTAGGAATTACTGTATGTTTATAAATGAAAGAGAAATGAAACGCGATAACAATTATATAAATCAACAGCAATACAAGAACAAACAGGAAAGGACAGCATTCTAATCGGGTATATATATGAAAAAGTGTATGTTGCATGGATAACCTTGCAAAAACTATGATTTAGATGTAAAAAATATCAAGCGAGAGGGGAGTTAAGGAAAATGGAATCATTTAAGAAAAGGAAATGGGGTTCCATTCTGATTTCCGGTCTGTTCTTAATCATCTGTTTAACAGGATGTAATAATAGTGCTGCTAATTCTTCTGAATCTGAACGCACATCCTCTGCCTCATCAACAGCACCGATGGACATCTCATCTTCGAAAGACAAAAATTTAGGAAAACAGGCATTTTCTCCTGCATTTAATTTCGAAAGCAGGACGGTTATGCTAAACAGCGGCTATGCAATGCCCATCATAGGACTTGGAACTTACAGCCTTTCTGATGAAGAATGTTATAATTCAGTCACCGCCTTGCTGGAGAGCGGAGGACGTCTGATTGACACCGCCTATATCTATGGAAATGAGGAGGCAGTCGGCCGGGCAGTACGTGATTCCGATATACCAAGAGAAGAAATTTTTGTGATTACCAAGCTCTATCCAAATCAGTTTGCCAATGCAGAAGCGGCTATTGAGGAAGCTCTGGCAAAATTGGATATCGAGTATATTGATATGATGCTGCTCCATCATCCCGGAAACAATGATGTTGAAGCATACAAAGCCATGGAGAAAGCGGTGGAAGAAGGCAAAATCCGATCCATAGGTCTTTCTAACTGGTATGTGGAGGAACTAACAGAATTTTTGCCCTTAGTAACAATTACACCGGCGTTGGTACAAAATGAAATCCATCCATATTATCAGGAAAACGACGTGATTCCTTTTATTCAGGAAAAAGGAATTGTGGTACAGGGCTGGTATCCATTTGGAGGAAGAGGACATACAGCGGAATTGCTCGGTGATGAAAAGATTTCAGAGATTGCCCAAAAGCACGGCGTAACATCTGCCCAAGTTATTCTTCGGTGGAATCTGCAAAAAGGCGTTGCTGTAATTCCCGGCTCCAGCAATCAGGACCATATCCGCGAAAACCTTGATCTGTTTGGATTTGAGTTGACAGAGGAAGAAATGGAACAAATCAACGCATTGGACAGAGGAGAAAAGCATGATTGGTATTAATTTAAAACAAGGAAAAAATGGTATCGCTCCTGTGATACAGCTCGACAGCGGACATAACCTTCCAGCGGTAGGACTTGGAACCTATTCCTTACTTGGAGACACCTGCATCAACGCAGTATATACGGCTATACAAAGCGGATACCGCCTGATTGACACCGCAGCTTTTTACGGAAACGAGCGGGAGGTGGGAGAAGGGATTCGCAAATCCAGCGTGCCGCGGGAAGAAATCTTCGTGCAGACCAAGCTGTATCCGAACCAATACAGCCATGCCTCAAAAGCTATTGATGAGGCGCTGAAAAAACTGGACATCGGCTACATTGACATGATGCTCTTGCATCATCCCGCCTCAAATGATGTGGCGGCATATGAAGCAATTGAAAAATCCATACAAGACGGAAAAGTACGCACCTCAGGTATTTCCTGCTACTATATTAAGGAGACGGATTCCTTTCTGCCCAAAGTTTCCGTGAAACCAGCACTGATTCAAAATGAGATCCATCCGTATTATCAGGACAGTCAAGTAGTGGAACATATTCAGAATAAAGGGATTGTCGTCCAGGCTTGGTATCCACTGGGTGGGCGGGGATATACTGAAGCAATGTTGAATCATCCGGTGCTTCGGGAGATTGCAGTAACACATAGAAAATCTGTTGCCCAAGTGATTCTCCGATGGAATTTGCAAAAAGGGGTGGCAGTCATTCCTGGGTCTAGCAATCCAGTGCATATTCAGGATAACATCTCCATTTTCGATTTTAATCTGTCCATGGAAGAAATGGAACAAATTGCTGCATTAGAGAAGCACGAAAAACACGATTGGTACTAAACGTAAATTGAAAAGAGGTCGGAATTCGGAATTCAAAAATGGATATCCAAATTTCGACCTCTGTTTCTATATAATAAATTTTACATTTGCGTTATTTTTGAACACTTACTAATGGAATATCAAAAAGTAAAAATCAGTTAAGAATTTCTAAATATCTGTATTGCTTTAAAATAAAAAATGAAAAAATTTTCATGAATCCAGATTATTCTTCTGCATTTTTCCATTTCTGCCCATGCCGGTTACCTTTACCATTTTGACCATCAGCCAACTGAGCATCTGCAGTATTATTCGATAAGGAAGAAATTAAATTTCTAATTTCTCTCATAGACATTTGTTGAACCTGTTCTGGGGTAATGCTGCTGTCTAATTCTTGCAAAACCAAAAACGCTTTATATTTTCCGTAAGAAAGACCTAAGCTATGTGCGTTTTCCACTTCTGTCTGATTCGCCTGATAACAACTGACATTATTTTGACCGGAAGTAAACGTTTCCAATTCGGTTAGCATTTGGGTATTTTTTTCTGTATCGAAACCTACGACAACAATGGACATTTCTTCATTCTGAGATAAAATACTTTGAATATCCTCATTTTCCAAAATTTGTTTGACCGCATCTTGATAACTCTCAAACTGAATATTCAAAGAATCTTTTAACGCCTGACCATCTTGGTTAAGCGCTTTTACGGACACTACTTGATCAAATCGATTGATTCCCAATTCCAAAGAGGGATTTACATCAATACTGATGATGGAAGTGGGGGTAAAATAAAATTGATATCCACCAAAACCAATTATGATAAAAAAAAGAGAAATGACGGCAGGGATTAGCCATAACTGTACTCTTTTTTTACTTTTTTGATATTGATGTGTTGTCTGCTGAAGATATTTTTTTGTTTTATCTTTTAATTCTTCTTCTGCGTGAATACGATCAAATACATCTGTTAGTTTAGATCTCATAAAAAACACCTCCTAATTTTTCTTTTAACATCGATTTTGCACGTGCTAAAAGAGTATAGACCGTATTCACTTTTTTCTTTATAATCAGACTGATTTGCGGCACTGTATATCCCTCATAATAGTAGAGGTATATTATGTCACGATACTTAACCGGCAAAGCTAAAATTGCTTGCAGCACATCCAGATGTTCCTGCTGCAGAGAAGTTTCCGCTGAAAGAGATGAGACCTGCTCGGCTATGTCATGGATAGAAACAGTGTATCTGCGAAAAGCAGTTTTTAGAAGATCTTTACAAGCGTTAATTGTTACTCTAATAAACCACGCTTTTTCATGTTCCTGTGTCTCAAAAGAAACAGAACTAAGGATATATTTCAAAAATACTGTTTGAAATATATCCTCTGTATCCGCATAATTTTTTAGATGTACAATACAAATCCGTCGAATAGTATCTGAATACTGTTCTATTGCTTTATTTACTTCTTCTTCACTGCGCATAATACTATGGCTCCATTTTGTGAAATTTTAGTTTGTTTTATTAAAACCTCGATTTCTAAAGGTTTTGTTTCCGGAATTATGATAAGAATAATTGTCACAGATACCGTCGTTGTCAGCATCTACATAATTTGCGCCTTGCCCTGGACCGGAACCGTAATTTGCTCCCGCTGTTCCAAGGTTATCACAGATACCGTCGTTGTCGGCATCCACATAGTTCGCGCCTTGTCCTCGACCGGAACCGTAATTTGCTCCCGCTGTTCCAAGGTTATCACAAATACCATTGCCGTCAGCATCTACATAATTTGAAGTGTATGTTATAAGTTTTTCCTGTGCAGGGGATTCCGCCGGAATATCCTGTTCAGTATTTATTTCGCTGATATTCAGCGCAAGATTTTTTGAAAGCACTTCCTGACATAATTTTGCAGAAATCTTGCTCCCTTCAACACCACACATATAAATAGGACGGTCAGATAGTACTTCTTGTTCCACAGTGCCTGCAAACACCGTTGTTGATGCAGCCGATACTGCGACTGCTGTAATTACAAATCCTACAATCATTTTTTTCATTTTCTTGTCCTCCACAACATAACTATTTTTTGTTTTCTATCTATAATACGATGCAAAAACAGAAATCCATTCAAAAAATAATTTATTTTATGAAATATTGTTTATGACTATGGAGAAAGAGATGAAAAAGATACAATTACTTTCAAATGATAATAATGATGATAAATCTCTACTTCAGAATATTGTTTAGAATATAATGAAAAAGCAAGTTACACATCATAAAAAGATGTTAACTTGCTTTTTCAAGAATTCTATCTAAACACGTTCGCCCAATTCTTTATCAATGGAATATTTTGCGGAAGTGCTGTCACCGGCAAACGTAAATTTGTCAATAATATCCTGCGCAGTGTCTTCTTCCTGAATTTGTTCATTGATATACTTATGCATAAAAATCTCAGTTGCATAATCGTTCTCTTGTTTTGCCAAATCATGCAATTTATAAATAGATTTGGTTACATTTCTCTCATGTTCCAGCACTAATTTTGCAATTTTTAAAGGATCTGTTTCTTTAATCGGTTCTACTTGAACTGACTTTAACTCTACAACCATATCACGCTGCTGCATAAAATGAATAAAGTCATGAGAATGTTCAAGTTCTTCCTGATATTGCTTGAATAGCCATGAAGAATAACCTTTATAATTTTCTTCATGTGTTTTAATGGACATTGTCAAATATAAATACCCGGAATACATTTCTAAATTAACATGTTCATTTAATGCTTTTACCAGTTTTTTGCTTACCATTGTCATTACCATCCTTTAATAAAAATTTATTGCCTATAAAATAAGTTCTATTATTTGTGGCTATTGTATATCTTTCATCTTTTTTTGTCAAGATACCACAGAATACAAAAAAAGATAGTATTAATTTGAGATTTTTTATATAAGAATTTTTATAATAGAACAAAAATATTTGAAAGCCTTGACAAAAAACTTATCATGACTGTAATATAAAAATAAGCGGTTCTTTTGGGTTCCGCTTATATTCTTCACATAAGTTAGCTTTAGCTAACTTATGTGAAATATTCTTTTTCAATGATATTATACATGAGAGAGGGAAAAATATGTCAGAGGAGTTAAATCGTTTTCAAATTCAACTGCTGCTATACTTTTTAGAGGCAGAACCTAAAAAGAGAACAGTAACAGATGCAGCAAGACATTTTGATAAAACGAAAGTATACATTACTCGCACATTGGATTCTTTGGAAAAATTAGGTCTTGTGGAAAGAACGCAATCAAGAAAAACAATATTGTCACATTATGGAACAAAGCTTGCTCAAAAACTGCAGCATCAATACAAGATAGCGGAAAGATATATGCAATATTTAGATCTAACGCCATTACAAGCTAAAAATAACGCATTGTCTACTTTACTGGCAGGATTTTCTGATGAATATTTAAACCGTATTCAAGAGCAGGAAGAGCGCATGTACATAAGAGAATTATTTGCAGGCAGGCAAAATTTTAACGGACAGGAACTGTGTAATCATCTAAAAGACGGCAGCTATTTTCTTCCTTTTGTTATTTATAGGGAACATATCAAAAACGGCAATAACATTTCTATGGGGAACAGGGGATTTGAGCATCCTTGTGAATTGATTGTGAAAGATCATATCGGCACAATTTATCTGACTATCAAAACAGTCTGTGCACCTTCTGCATTAACCGGTAAAATGATGGAAGGCCGCATTCAATCACTTTCATACCAATCGGACAGTCAATTCAAACCTGCTGAACAAGAAGGACGATATTTTTGTTTTCCTGCAAAAGCACTCCGGTTTATTACGATGGGAAATGGTCGTGATATTGTATTGCATGGCAGTGTATGCATGCAAATGCAATGTAGTGTAGGAATTATTCATATGCCGGAAAGTTTAGCTATTTTTACAATCTTTATTTCGTAAACAGTATTTTAAAAAAATTTTTTGTTTCAAATTTGAAACAACACTGAATCCTTTCTGTTTTCCGCGGTTTCCCATTTGAATCTTGGAATCATACCATGAAAAGCAATATTTTGTTTCACAATTGAAACAAAACAGCTATTTACAACACTATTTTTGAATGATATATTTATCTTGCTTTAAAAATGAACCTGGTTTAGGGTATTTTTTAAAGATTAAGTTAGCTTCAACTAACTTAATGTTAACCATTTAGGAAAAGTCAAAAACTATTTCCTAAAATCAATTTATTCTAAAAGGAGGTCTCAGGTATACAGGGAATACTGTAAGATCACTTATTTATAACCCAAAGTTAGCTAAAGCTAACCAAAATTACACTTATCGCGAAAGGGAAAAAGAGGAGGAATCAATATTATGAATGAGACAAGGCAAAACGTTTTCAAGCGTGGCCTTTCAGTTCTTCTTGCTTTGACAATGGTTTTCGGTATGGGAATCATCAATGTCTTTGCAGCAGAAACAAGTGGTAAAACTGTAACACAATTAAATGCCCCGGCAGAGGATGGCGTATATTATGCTGAAATTAATTTGATGAATGCAAATAGTACGGGACAAACCTCTATGGGAAACAGCGCTTTGAGAGGCAGCAGCAACTTCGAAACCAATCAACCGGATGATACGGATTATTCAGCAATCGTGATTGTAGAAAACGGCAAAGCGACCGCGTTGGTTGAGATGATGCCTATGGGCTTTATTGGTATGTATGGTATGCTTGCTGAACTGAATTCCCTTGCCGTAACCAATTTAACTCAATTTGGTTATCCGGATACAACTACAAGTGTAGAGACACCTGCTGCTATATTATCCTACCATAAAACGCAAACCGGACTAACGGTGTATGATAATTATAACAATCCAGCTTCCGGAGATGTGGATTCCAACCTGTCCGACAAACCTTACGGTCATTTGATGGCTGTCGATGTAACTCCAATTTTGATTGAAGGCAATGCCGCACCAGCAAATTCCGGCGAATTTACCATTGACAATGCTGCTTACGTTAGTGTATATGTACCAGTCATGGGTTCCTTTGGTTCAGGTTACCAACAAGCACGGCTGCAGGTTGACTGGACAAGTTTAACAGCTGTCGAAAATACAGAATCTAACTTGCAATATCAACTTTATTTGGCAAAACAAGTACAGCAAAGTAATTATACAACCGCTTCTTGGAATGCATTGCAAACCGCTATTTCCGATGCAGAAACAGCTTTGAGCAATGTTTCGCCTTCTCAGGAAATAACCATGATCGGTACAGGTCTTTCTAAACAACCGCTCTTAAACTTGGTAGAGCCTGACGCTGCACAGCAGCAGGAAATGGCTGCAGCTTTGTCTGCTGCCGTGAGCAATTTAGAAGAAAGAGGCGATAAAAGCGCTCTAAACGAATTAATTGTGCAGGCTGATAAGAAAGCTGAGTCCGATTATACTCCAAATACCTGGTCTGCTTTCCAAGAAGCTTTAGCAGCCGCAAAAACAGTACAAAATAATACAGATGCAAGCGCATCTGAAATTTCAGCTGCTGTGAATCAACTGAGCACTGCCATGAATGCTCTTGCTGTGCGTGCTGATACAACCGCACTTGCCGCTTTGATTGCAACCGCTCAGGCAACAGAAAATAATGGATACAGTACAGACAGCTGGAATGCACTGCAAACCGCTGTTGCAAACGCACAAGCTGTAATGAATGACGAAAACGCTACTCAAACGGACGTGCAAAATCAATTAACTGCTTTACAGGCAGCACTGGACGGACTGATGATCGGAAGCCTAGATAAAAATAATTTGCCTGACGGTGTATATTCAATCTATGGTGAAATGGTCAAAACAAATCGCCAAGAAAACTCTATGAGCAATGACGCTATTAATCATTACATTAAATTAACAGTTGAAAACGGTCAATACTACTTGACTTTAGATTTCCACGGTCTGTCTTACCTAAACAGATTTGGATATTTGGCACAACTCTCATATTATGAAAACGGTTATAGTTTTGGTGACTATGGTTCTATAAATGGTACCCGCACTTTAGCCGATGTGTTATCTACTCAGAAAAACGAAGATGGCAGTGATGTCATTGATGAATTTAATCAAATAGGCGGTTCTTCTGAAGGAATGCTATATCCGGATCAAGTAAAATTCCCATTGGTATCTGACGCTTTGGCTGATCCCGACGGATATGTTCCACTACATGTATTTGTACCTGTAATGGAAGATATCTCTGCCGGTACCGGCGACCAAGATGTTTTGTTGAAATTAGACTGGTCAACTTTAACAGCAACCACAGAAGAAGATCCAAATTTCACTGCTGATAATAATCAAGAACAGTCGCCTGCAGTTGATTTGGTAGATCCGGAAACCGGTATTCAGGTACATGCTGACGCCGGAACATTGCCTGAAGGTGTAACACTTGTTGTTGAACCGATTACTTCCGGTACTGATTACGACAAAGCTGTCGTGGCTCTTATGGATGTAGGTAAGAAATTTAAGCTATACAATATCCATTTAATTGACGCGCAGGGAAATGAAGTTCAGCCAAACGGCACTGTAACTACGAACTATCCGATTCCAGATGGATACGATGCAAATAATCTTGCGTTATACCGCATAAATGAGGACGGATCCAAAACATTAATGAAAGGCACGGTAGAAAACGGAACTTATTCCGTAATTCAAAAAAGCTTTAGCCAATACGCACTTGTAGAAAAGGGAAGCACAATTACTGATGCCCAAAATACAGCAAATAGCCCAAAAACGGGAGATAATACAATAATTGGCGTATTTGCCTTCTTCGCTCTTGCATCCGCAGGCTTCATTGCTGTAACTCTAATTACAAGAAAACGCAAAGCTAAATAAGGAGAATTGATATGGTTAATACTGCATCAAAGCTATTGAAGGCGCTGTGCAGTATGGTTGTAATGCTCGCTTTGGTAGCGAGCATTACTGCTATGCAGATATTTGCCGCCTCACATGGAATTTATACCGCAACCGCAACACCGCATTACAAACATCCAAACACAGGAGTGATAGAAGATTCCGGAGGTGAAGGTTCCTCTGTATTAGGACAGTCTATGGTAGACAGTGCCACTGAAGGTCATGCTCTTGTTGAGGTAGATGCCAACGGCAATACCTATGCAACAATACGCCTTAATCTTTCACAATACACATCCAATCAGCAATTTTACATAGACACTACGGGTACCGGCTCTTATTCTGCTGTATCTGCAACTGTAATGCAGGAAGATTATGCAAACGACACCACAGATTACCGCATTCAAGTTCCAAGTGAGAATACTATTATTCGTTGCACTATGTATGTAGAACCTATGGGACGCAATGTTGTTTGGTATATCACATTATCAAATCTGCAGGCCGGTTCAAGGGATTTTATTACCAGTATTACTGTGAACAATACTCCCGCACAGCAAGAAGAAACAGTTCCTGCCCAACCCCAAGAACCCGTACAAGAGCCGGCAGCATCTTCTGCCTCTGAAACAACCTCTGCCGAAACAGTTTCATCTGAAACCGCTTCTTCAGAAATCAGCAGTGAAGTGTCTTCCGATACCTCTTCCGTATTGGGAATACAAGAATTTGACGCTGCAGGAAATACTGTCAGCAATGTATCATCTGGCATCGGTTCAGAAGCTAGCGGAGCTAACACTGCCGTCATATGGGGCATCATAGGCGGCGTGGTTGCTGTCATCATAATTGGCGGCTGCGTTTGGTATTTCTGTTTCTTTAAAAAGAAAAGCTAGGAGGCCCGGCAAATGAAACGAAAAAAATTTCTGGCATTGGGACTTGCTGCTGTTATGACAATTTCCCTGGTAGGATGTGTCAATCAATACCCAGAAGAAACTAATAATACATCCACAGCCTCTGATGATGTTAGAATAATTGCCACTTCTCCCGCTACTGCAGATATTTGTGATAGATTAGAACTTGATTTGGTTGGGGTTTCCAGCTCCACTCTCAGCACCATACCGGAACGTTACAAAGATGTGACTCAAGTCGGTATGCCAATGTCGCCTGATTTGGAAATATTAAAATCCTTAAATCCCGACTATGTGCTGTCTCCAAGCAGCCTGCAAAATGATTTGCAGCCAAAATATGCATCTATTGGCGTGAATTCCATATTTTTGAATTTAAAAAGCGTAGAGGGTATGTACGCTTCTATTTTGGATCTCGGTGAAAAATTCAATAGGGAGGAGCAAGCACAAGCTTTGGTCGATGAATTTCACGCTTTTATGGAAACGTATAAAAAGAAAAATGAAGGAAAAGAATCTCCTACGGTGCTGGTATTGATGGGATTACCCGGCTCTTACATCGTTGCAACAGAAAACAGCTATGTAGGCAGTTTAGTAAAATTGGCAGGCGGTATTAACGTTTACCAAGGAACTGACCAAGAATTTTTAAACGCAAACACAGAAGACATGCAGAGTAAAGATCCAGATATTATTTTGCGGGCAGCCCATGCACTGCCGGATGACGTGGTAGAAATGTTTCAGGAAGAATTTGAAACAAACGACATTTGGAAACATTTTCGCGCTGTTCAGGAGGGAAGAGTTTTCGATCTATCTTATGAAAAATTTGGTATGAGCGCTAAATTTAATTATCCGGAAGCATTGGAAGAACTACAACCAATGTTATACGGAGAAAACTCATAAAATCAACACAGATTGCAAAACAGCTGTGTTTGCAAGGAGGATGCTTGTGGTAAGCAAATTAAAAATCATTTTATCATTTTCCATCACAGCAGCAGCTCTTGTCATTCTGTTCCTGTTTGCAGTCAATACAGGAAGTTTAAAAGTAACACCCATAGAATTGCTGAAAGGATTGTTTGTTTCATACAATGAAAATGTAGCCACCATTTTCGACCTGCGGTTTCCCCGCATCTTTATTGCTATTTTAGGAGGAGCTGCCACTGCGGTTTCCGGCGTACTGCTCCAAGCTGTTATGAAAAATCCATTGGCTGACCCGGGTATCATCGGCGTAAGTTCCGGAGCCAGTTTAACTGCCGTATTAATTACGGCTTTTGTCCCGGCTTTGTACTATTTTACGCCTTTATTTGCATTTTTAGGCGGCATGCTTGCTTTTATCCTGGTATATAGTCTGTCTTGGAAAGGTGGTCTTTCACCTGTACGCATTATTTTAGTCGGTGTGGCGATAGAAGCAATGCTTTCCGGCATTATGAGTGCATTTAACTCTGGTACAGGCAGCAATTATTCAGGTGTGGCAAGCATTGTAAATGCAAACATCAGTATGAAAACTTGGGACGACTTTTTTACATTGCTTTGGTATGTATTGGCAGGACTGATTGCTTCCTTTTTTGCTGCCGGCGCTTGCAATTTATTGTCACTGGAGGACAAAACAGCACGTTCATTAGGTGTAAATGTAACAGGCAGCCGCATTATCATATCAATTATCGGAGTGCTTCTTGCCAGTATTTCCACTGCAATTATCGGACCAATCAGCTTTTTAGGGCTAATTGTCCCTCACATTGCAAGATTACTGGTTGGCAGCAACCATAAACTTTTGATACCGTATTCCATTTTGCTTGGAGCATTTACTTTGCTCTTGGCAGACACCTTGGGAAGAACCATTGCCTCCCCGTACGAAATCAGCGCTTCTATCATAATGGCAATAGTCGGCGGTCCGTTTTTTATTATATTGCTAAGGAGGTCGAAACAAAAATATGCAGGATAATATTTTTACTATAAAAGACCTCTCATTTTCCTATGGAAAACAAAAAGTATTAGACCGATTGACACTTACATTGCGTGAAGGAACTATCACAACGTTGATAGGAGCAAACGGATGCGGTAAATCCACTTTATTTCATTTAATGACAAAAAATTTAAAGACAGATTCTGGCGAAATTTTTTTACGTGATAAAAATATAGCTGACATGAAATTAAAAGAATTTGCAAAACAGGTTGCTATTGTACATCAATACAATACTGCTCCTATGGATATTTCCGTGGAAAAACTTGTTGCATATGGAAGAACACCGTACCACACCATAGGCCTTTCACCGGATGCAAAACAAGATGAGGAAAAGGTAAACTGGGCCATGGAAATAACAGACACATTGAAACACAAGCATAAAGCGGTATCGCAGCTGTCCGGTGGACAAAAACAGCGTGTGTGGATTGCCATGGCTCTGGCACAAGATACAAAAATTTTGTTTTTGGACGAACCCACTACTTATTTAGATATTCGTTATCAGATTCAAATTTTAAAGTTGATTCGCCAGTTAAATCAAGAGTACAATCTCACAATTCTTATGGTACTGCATGACATTAATCAATCTTTATATTACAGTGATGAGATTATTGCGATGAAAGATGGAAAAATTATCGCGCAAGGACTGCCCGAGAATATCATTACACCGGAGCTGGTAAAATCTATTTTTGACGTAGAATTAAATATTTCAACGGAAAACGGTAAGCCGTTTATATTACCAATTTAAAACAGATGAAACGTCTAATGATAGCACGCTTCATCTGTAAACAGACAAAAGATATGACATAACTATATGAAATCAAAAAGCTGTGAAAGACGATTGAAAAACATCTGTATGTTGCAGTACCGTAACGGACTGATTCGCAGCAATCATATTACCCAAGAGCAGAATATTTCTTTTTCTACCGTCTCCTTAGTTTAGAGTATTTATCTGTTTACATGTGAAGCACGCAAAATCATTTATAACAATAGGTCATAAAATTACTGAATCTACTTGCAAAAGGCACCAAACCATACAGAATCAGCCCGCAAAATTAAAAATTGACCGGTAATCAGTCGCTGCCGATGCTTATAAAAAGGAACATTCTGCAAGTCAAGAAAGTTACCGTGCTTTAAAACATTGGCAAGAGTCTCCAAATCATAATTCCTTGTATCAATCACATGAAAAGGAGAATATTTTTATATGAAACTAAAAAGAATTATCTTCTTGGCTGCTGGATGCGTTGCACTGGGGTTAGGATGCATTGGTATTATCCTTCCAATTTTGCCTACGGTTCCTTTTTTTCTTATAACCGTATTTTGTTTTGCAAACAGCTCACAAAAATTGCATGACTGGTTTATCAGTACTTCCATGTATAAAAAACATTTGGAATCCTTTATTCAAAAAAAAGGAATGACTGTTAAAACAAAAGCAACTATTATTACAAGTATTACATTGCTTATGGGGCTTGGATTTTGTATGATGTTCCGTGTGCCCGCGGGACAAATTACTCTGGCAATTGTATGGGTATGCCATATCATTTATTTTTTGTTTGGTGTTAAAACAATCAAAAAAGAAGATATGGAAAAACAGTACCCGTATGTAACGCAATTGCAACTGGAAAATAAAGAGTATAAAAAAGCAGCAAAAAAATTAGTACGTATTTTAAACAAAAATAAACATCTGAAAGTTTCTTTTCATGATTCTGATTTAATGATCACAATACGTTCTGACCAAGAAAAGGACAAGGAAGAGCTCATACAAACAGTTCATCAAGCAGGCTGTATGGTAAAACTTATCAGCACAATTACAGAAAAAGAAACAGTCAGTACATAATGCAGAAAAAATAAAAACCGCCAATCCAATTGGATTGGCGGTTTAACTTGGTATATTAATTGCCATATACAGAACAAACTTATTGTATTTCATAAACCATATTTCCTTTTCCGACATATGATAAAGTAATCATATAGAAGAGGGAGGAGAGTATGGAAAATAAAACAGATTATGTCACGATTTCTTTATCGCTTCATCTTATCTTTGCAAGACTTATGAAGGAACATGCCTTTTTCCTAGAAAACAGCTTTATGCCAAAAGATAAGGCTTTTTCAGATGAAGCAGCATATCACAAAAAGAAGTTTGAAAAGCTGCTTTCAGATACCATAGCGTTAAGCGATAGGAGGCTGCCGCAGCATACTTTGGAATCCGGATGTATTTTTACAAAACATACCATGCAGGCAGAAAAAAGAACAGAATTTTTAACGGGAATTCCTATCAATTCAGACATTACATCTTTGGAAAGAGAATTAACCGCTTGCGAACAACCAAAAATAACGCCAGGTATCATTTACCATGTTAAACAATTCAATCGATATTCTATTCGTATTTTAAATGGAATGATTCAATTCAAAGAGCGGATATTAAAGCAGGTTCTGTCCTGTCAAATAACCATTGGAATTTGTCCAACATGGCTGACCCATACCATAAACGAAGCTAAAATGTACAGAAGTTATATTTTGAACGCTGAAACAAAATTTTACTTTGAATACGGAACTGAAATTCAAACGCAAATCAGCTGGAATCAAATTATGACAGAACATGCTTTATTGACAGTAGGTCTGCTGGATCCAACAGAACAAAATTTCATTCAGAAAAACATTGTTTTTTCAGAATGCTTTATACAAAATACACAGAAATTAAAAAAGTCAAAGGCACATTGGAGCGAATTATCATCGGATATAATATCTCACACCATACAATTCAAAGAATTAAACGAATCTGCCTTGGAGAATATTTTAAGATGCAAGCTAAAATCCATCATGCTTCCTTTGCTGGCTGACCATATGCTGAGAGAGACATTGTTCTGCCTTTATCTGCAGCAAAAACCATTCACATACACATAATAAATAAAAAAACGCTTCCTTCATATCAAACAGGAAGCATTTTTTTATAAAAGATACACCTTAACAAGTGTGTAGATATATTTATTCAATGGATAAAATCAATCTTCCGCTTTTAAAACCATTTCTGCAGAATAGAAAAATATTACCGAATGAAAACAAAAGCTTACATGTACAGCCACATTCAGAATATACTGTTGCTCGCTTATCAAATACGATACTAACCATAGTCCAGTTTATAATTTTGATCAATAAAAAACAGAACATACGCAAATAATGAATCCCTTTATCAGGGAAATGAAAACAGAAAACAACAGAAACTATTATTGCTGCTTTATTCTATGATTCCAAATTTTGTGGATACCGGATCACGGAACAATCCGATATGCGGAGGATAGTACGTAAAAACAACAAATGCCGCAAAAAACAAAATTAACACTGCAAGTGCAGTCATTGTTGTAGAAGTTTTTTCTCTATAACGTTTCATACCGTAATTGGTGTATAAAAATGTTACAAGAACCCCAATGAAAAAGGTTAAAATATCCAGCCATAAATAATGATTTCCCACGATTCCCGTATACGTATAAAACAGTACTACGATTGCAAGCATTCCCAATACTGTTCCTGTAATGCGCGCGGCAATAAAATTTTTGGAATCCTTTCTAATCCATATATATTCAATCCCGCTAAAGATCAAAACAGGAAAAAATAACAGTTTTAAGTGCTCCCATATACTTTCATTTACCGGACTGAAAAATCCAGCCCATGTCTGTTTTCCTGTCCATTCATAGATAAAATGGAATATCGCACCCAATGTACAAACCATTAAGAATCCTAATACTTCCCATATCAATACTTTCTTTTTCATGTGGTAACCTCATGTCTTTATAATTTTCTGCCTACGACCTGCAGCAGACATAAATTAGCATTTGCATTTCCTGCCTGTAATATGATAGTTTTTTCGCTTTGTACCGCCATATACAGTTCCTGACCTTCCATAAGATCAAACAAAAATGTTTTGTTGATTCCAACCTCATCAGATGATAACGCCTGTAAAGAGGTGGTAATCCAATTATCGTTTACTTTAATTCCTACAAAATCCCCCGACGTTACTCCCTGACTGGGAGTAAAACTGTAACTGATTAAGTACGTGCCGCTATTTTGAATCACAATATGTGACTGTTTATAAATTTTTAATCCGGATACACTGGTCATACCATCAAAATGAACCGGCTGCCCTTGATATTCAATGTTTTGAGAAAACAGTGCATAAAAATTTCCTCTTGATAACGCTGTAGATTCTGCGCTTGACTGTTCATAAGCGGAAGGCTGCAGCTGGGCAGAACACATGGACATATACCGGGGAAACAAGTTTTGATTTTGCATATTAGAATAATTCACCAATAACCCCTTCTTTCTGCAATGTTGCATATAAAGAATTACCTCATCACAACATATGCGATTTTAGAATTATAAGTGAACCATTTGAAAAATTTTACATGCTTATGAATATTACCATTGACTAATAGAAAAGATTAAAGTATACTAAATACATATACAATATAAATATAATTCTTATTATTAAAAATATATGATGGAAAAAGGGAGGCTTATACATTATGTCACAGTTGTTTCAATCTACTTTTCACACTTTAACGATGGATGAAGCCAAAATTGAAATTGAAGAAAATCCAACTATTATTATAGTTGATGTACGCACTCCTGAAGAATATCAAAAAGGTCATATTCCCGGGGCAATAAATATTCCTGTGGAAACACCGCAGTTGATTACAGAAAAAATCCCTGATAAAAATGAAACGATTTTCGTATATTGTTTAAGCGGCGGACGCAGCCAAAGAGCATGTGAAATATTTTCTGATATGGGATATGGTCATATCACAGATATTGGAGGCATTCTATTTTGGCCCGGAAATCTTGAAAAGGGGGAATAAACAATGAAAACAGTCATCATAGGCGGCGTTGCAGGCGGAGCTTCTGCGGCTGCACGGTTAAGACGTTTGGATGAACATGCGCAAATTGTTATATTGGAACGCGGTCAATACATCTCTTATGCCAACTGCGGTCTGCCGTACTATGTAGGCGGTATTATCACTGAGGAGGCTAACCTTACATTACAAACTCCTCAAAGTTTTTATGAACGCTTCCGCATTGATGTTCGCACAAATACGGAAGCAATGGAAATTCACCCTGAAAACAAAACAATTTCTGTATACAACCACAATACAGGCGAAACATATCAGGAAACTTATGATAAATTGATCTTATCTCCAGGTGCAGAGCCAATCAAACCAAATTTGCCAGGCAGTGATGATTCCAGAATTTTCACATTAAGAACTGTCCCTGATACATTAAAAATACGTGCATATGTAGAACAGAACAAACCAAAATCTGCTGTGGTAATCGGCGGCGGCTATATTGGAATGGAAATGGCTGAAAATTTAAAACATGCCGGTTTGGAAGTAACCGTTGTTGAAATGGCAGAGCATATTATAGCTCCGTTGGATTTAGATATGGCAAGTTTGGTTCAGAGCTATGCAAAAGAAAAAGGCATCCGTTTGGTTTTAAAAAATGGAGTACAGTCTTTTACACCAACTGAGTCACATGTTGAGGTCCAGTTAAATCACGGCAGTTTAACGGCAGACCTTGTTCTGATGTCTGTTGGAGTAAAACCGGAAACTGCCATTGCGCAAAAGGCGGGAATTTCATGTAATCCACGAGGAGCAATTTTGGTAGATGAACATATGCGTACTTCAAAACCCGACATTTACGCAGTAGGGGACGCAATTGCTGTTACCAACTTTGTTACCAAACAGGAAGCATATATTCCGCTGGCCGGTCCTGCAAACAAACAAGGGCGTATTGCCGCTGACCATATATGCGGACGTAACGTTTCCTTTCAAGGAACACAGGGTACGTCTGTTTTAAAGCTATTTGATATGACAGTAGCGACTACAGGCATTCATGAATTACAAGCTAAACAAGCCAATTTGGATTATGATACCATCATTACATATTCTCCATCCCATGCAACCTATTATCCAAATGCAAAAAATATGATGATAAAAACCATATTTGAAAAGCAAAGCGGAAAAATTTTAGGTGCACAATTGGTAGGATATGAAGGAGTGGATAAACGCTGTGATGTTTTAGCAACAGCAATCCGTTCTGGAATGACTGCATATGACCTAACAGAATTGGAATTGGCATACGCGCCTCCGTTTTCTTCTGCGAAAGACCCTGTCAATATGATTGGATTTGCAATTGAAAATATTTTAACAGGTTTGGTAAAGCAGCACCACTGGTATGATATTGCCAAACTGCCGAAAGACGGAAGCGTTACACTACTGGATGTTCGTACTGACAGCGAGTATGCGGCCGGAGCAATTGAAGGAAGTATTCATATTCCTTTAAATCAATTGAGAGAGCGTTTACATGAGTTGGATGCGTCAAAACCGATTTATGTAAACTGTAAAAGCGGTCAACGCAGTTATATTGCATGCCGTATCTTAACACAGCATGGTTTTGCATGCTCTAATTTATCAGGCGGATATGAATTTTATCACGCTGTTATTTCAGAACAGCAAGGTTAAATGAATTTTTATTTTAAGTAAAACAATCGTAAATGAAAAATGAAAGAAGGATGTATAATTATGAAAACAACAGAAAGATTTTATGTATGTGAGCATTGCGGCAATATGGCAGGTTTAATCCACGACGCAGGCGTACCAATGATGTGCTGTGGTCAACCAATGAAACATTTGGTTGCAAATACTACCGATGCAGCTACCGAAAAACACGTTCCTGCCGTTACCATTGAAGGAAATACATTAAAAGTGCATGTTGGTGAGGTAACTCATCCTATGTTGGAAGAACATTATATCCAATGGATTTATCTGCAAACAGAAAATGGCGGACAAAGAATTTCTTTGCATCCAAATGAGGCTCCTGAAGCAACGTTCTCTATTGAGTACGATGCTCCTGTTGCAGTCTTTGAATACTGTAATTTACATGGTCTTTGGAAAAAAGATATTCAATAATTTGAATTAAAAAGCATCCCTCTGAACCGCTTGGTATCAGAGGGATGCTTTTATCATCGGAGAGATTGATCTATTTCTCTTCCCATACGCAATTCTGCTTTAAAATGTTCAGCTACCTGCATCAACTCACCTAACGTACAAATTTCCGCACCGGATACTACAATTTGGTCCTGAACAATCGGGGGCAGTGAGATAAAGTATTCTCTTAAATCATCATTTTTTAAGTAGTATTCTGCTCCCATCAAAAACCACCTTGCTGTGACAGATGCTGCACAAAATTTCGCATTTCCGTGCGGGACCGCATGGTTTTTGATTGTTCAATCAACTGATTTTGTTCCGTTTCCGTTAGGTTTGCAAAAAATTTCATTGCTTCGGGATTTTGTGCTAAAGCAAATTCAAATCCCAATGGTAAATCTTGCATATTACTCACCTCTTATGGGAGTATGCCTACATATCAATCATATTATTCACAAAAATGATATTTTCCAATCATAGCGAAAGTCATCTGATGAAATAGCGCAGTATATAAGCAGACACTAAACAGAAAAATTGGAGGAAACACATGAAGAAATGGTTTGACGAAGAATACGAATTTGAGATTGAAGTAACAGGCTTTCTCCGCAGCGAC
Source organism: uncultured Clostridia bacterium (assembly GCA_944384835.1). Lineage (GTDB taxonomy): Bacteria > Bacillota > Clostridia > Oscillospirales > Acutalibacteraceae > UMGS1071. The sequence continues at coordinate 52,932 of CALWUU010000013.1, forward strand.
CATACAGAACGATATTGCAGAAACGGAGAGGAAATAGGGGATAAATATACATGTACTTATGGCTGTCCTGTCAACAATCAGGGATATGGAATTTGCTCAAAAGTAATGATGATACTGTTTCCTGTTATGGAAGCTGTCAGAAGCGGAGGTGATTTAGAGAACATTGGAGGGAGTGATAAATACAGCAAAGATATTGTGTGTCCGGATGGTTGTGTTATGTTTCGGTTAACAGCCAAAAAATTGGGAAATAAAAATTTTTATAAAGGTAAATTTTTTGATTAAAAGCTTTCGTATATAAACGAAAAAAATCCTGTAAATTTGTTTATCTTTCTGAATGATTGCTAATAAATAAACGCATTATGGATATGATAATACTAATTTTATGAAGAAAGGGCATTTGCCAATGGATTTTTTTCATTTTGAAATCTCATGGGAAAGTATTGGCTATATTATCATTACCTCTGTATCTTCTATCATCATATTATTTATCTTAACCCGAATTATGGGTAAAAGACAAATCTCACAATTAACCATGTTTGACTACATCAATGGTATTACCATCGGTTCTATCGCGGCTGAAATGGCCACAGCATTGGACGGCGATGTTTGGCAGCCATTCTTCGCTATGATGATTTATGCCTTGTTTGCAATTATGTTTTCTTATTTGAGTATGAAATCCATAAAAGCACGGCGTTTTCTGGTTGGAAAACCATTTCTACTATATGAAAACGGAAAACTGTTTGAAAAAAATTTAAAAAAAGCAAAGTTAGATATCAATGAGTTCTTAACAGAATGCAGAACAAACGGATATTTTTATTTATCTGATATTCAATCTGCAATTTTTGAAACAAACGGTAAAATCAGCTTTATACCCGTTTCTACCAAACGGCCTGTTACGCCGCAAGATTTAAATATCAGCGTTGCAAAAGAGGCTCCTGTTACCAACGTGATTATGGACGGGCATATTATGCAAGAAAATCTCAGGCATACCGGTAATGATGAAACCTGGTTAAAAAAACAACTGCATGCACAAGGTGTTTCTCATATCAAAGATGTATTCTTAGCTACCTGTGATTGTAACAACACCCTTGAAGTATATATAAAATTGAAAAAAGAAAATCAAAAAGATATTTTTGAATAAAAAGAAGCAGGTTTCTATATCAGAACCCGCTTCTTTTTTATTCTGCAATGACAGAAATTCTTTGCTGAATATGGTTTCCGCCAACAGCTTCATCTATCATTGCCACCGCATAGTCAGCATAGCTGATAACACTTTCGCCTTTTGTATTTACAAAAAATTCTTCTCCTCCAAGAAGATACTTTCCTGTTCTTGCTCCATCTGCCTGAAAATCTGCGGCAGGGCTGATAAATGTCCACTGCACATCGTTTCTCTTGCGCAACTCCTCAAGCGCCTTGCTCTGTGCTTTGGCCAGCGGCTTAAACATATCCGGAAAATCTTTTCCATCCATTACTTGCTGCGTATGCTCAGAGTTGGTGTACAAACTGCCTGCACCTCCTACAACTAAAAGTCTGATATCCGTATTGCTTAAAATATCACATAAGTGCTTTAAAGATGTGCTGTGCTGTGGAAGCGTTTCGTCTGTCCAAGCTCCAAAAGAATCAATAACAACATCAAAGTCTTTTAAATCATTGGTTGTCAAATCGAATAAGTCTTTTTCAATCACTTGCTTTGTATTAGAACGATTTTCTCCTCTTACAACTGCCGTTACATCAATTCCTCTTTGTACGGCCTCATTTACAATGCATTTCCCTGCTCTTCCGTTTGCACATACAACTGCAATTTTCATTATAATAACCTCCTTTGATAAAGCAAGCTTGTTTTTTCTTGCTTGCAAGTTTATAATAAATCTATAACATCTATATGTAAAGTACGCACTTTTAAGTGATATAGTAACCAAAAAGATACTATTAGAAAGGAAATATATATTGTATGAAAAAAGAATTGCCGGCTTGTCCTGTTGAAACAACACTCATGTTAATCAGCAATCGCTGGAACGTTTTAATCTTAAGAGATTTAATGGAAGGAACCAAACGTTTTGGAGAGCTAAAAAAATCATTGGGGAACATTTCACAAAAAGTATTAACAGCAAATTTAAGAGCAATGGAAGAAAATGGACTGTTAATCAGAACCGTATATGCCCAAGTACCTCCAAAAGTAGAATATACGCTCACTGATACAGGGTATAGCTTAAAACCTATTTTGGATGCAATGGTACAATGGGGAACACAATATAAACTGCAGGTCCAAAATAAATAACAAAACAATAACAATCAATCGTTAAATCGATATTTTTGATAAAACAACTTCAAACACACTTAAAAATTGATCAAATATTGTACATGAAATATACATAAATAAATCATAAATTTAAGCAAAATCTTCCTAAAAACGATGCTTCCAGACAATATTTCTTGACATTTTCACTATAATATGATGTAATAAAAACGTTGTGAAAGAAAATGCACAAGTACTTTGTTTAGGTGGTAATATTCATGCATAAAGATTTTAGCTTTGAAGATTTAAACTTCAAACAAGAAACAACGGAACATTTATTATATTCTATGATTGAAGTGCTTCACGATGCAGGCTTCCGTGTGACAACCCAGCGTAAAATTATTTTAGAAGCCATTGCTCAGCAAGTAGGGTGGCACGTACACCCGAAGGATGTATTTTCTTATGTACAAAAGAAAGATGATACCATTGGCTTGGCAACTGTATATCGTACACTGAAAATGTTAGAGGATATGGATCTTTTAAATAAAGTATATATGATGGGGCAGCAAAACGTCCATCCCAATGATCCAAACCACGAAGCCCATTATCATTTGATATGTCTGAAATGCGGCGCCATTCGCGATGTAAATGACAGTATGTTGGAATCCATTAATGAACATGTAAAAAATGAATATGGATTTTCCACAACACAAACTAAGCTTTCTTTATACGGCTTATGTGAAGACTGCGAACGATTTATGAAAAAGAAATAGCATAATAATATGAATGTATTAATGCAAAAAATCCCGCTGATATAATAGAGTACTATATCAGCGGGATTTTTATATAAAAACAATTTACTAGAACGTTATTTCTTGGTGATATCCATTGAACCATACACATATATTCTAACGGGTGATACAATTGAATTTGTTAAAACAATGGATCCACAAACCGTTATTTATTCCATGTATCCTGTTCGTTTGCGTAATTTCAAGCATTATGGGTACATTATTTTTAACAATGCCTGTAATCAAAACCGTAACTGCCACTGCAGACCCGTCCTCTCGTATTATTATTTTAGACGCAGGTCATGGCGGGGAGGATGGCGGCACTTCCAGCAGCGATGGCACAAAAGAAAAAGATATTAATTTAGCTGTTACATTGCGTTTAAAAGCAATGTTGGAATCGGCCGGATTCCAAGTAAAAATGACACGGGAGTCTGATGCTGCAGTCAATGATCCAAATTTAGATACCGTAAAGCAGCGCAAAGTCTCTGACATCAAAAATCGCTTAAAGTTAATTCAAAATACACCAAATTGTATATTTATCAGCATTCATCAAAATCATTTTTCGGAATCTAAGTACAGCGGCACTCAGGTATTTTATTCTAAGAATCATGAAGACAGCAAAATCATTGCCGAAGATATTCAAAATCAAGTCGTTTCTTTTATTCAACCGGAAAATAAACGCGAAATCAAACCTGCTACTGAATCCATTTATTTGCTATGGAATACAAATGTTCCCGCAGTGTTGGTAGAATGCGGTTTCTTATCAAATCCAAACGAAGCGCAGCTATTAAAAGACTCTTCTTATCAAGATAAAATGGCTTTTTCTATTTTTTGCGGTATTTTAAAATATATGAGTCAATAACATAAACAACGCACCAGCCCCTATGCTTGCAACATAAGGATTGGTGCGTTATAATTTACATAATCTTTGATACATCATATTATTCTGAAATGAATCGGGAAGGAATTATAAACATATGGCTTCAAAAACAAAAGTACAATATGTCTGTACAGAATGCGGATTTGAATCTGCCAAGTGGTACGGAAAATGCCCCGGATGCAGCGCTTGGAATACAATGGAAGAAGAAGTGCGCAGTACAGCCACTGCTGCAAAACGCGTAAATGCAGCTGTCAGCAGCAGTGTCATTGCCAAACCTGTAGGATTACATGAAATCGACAGTACAGAGGAGTAACGGTATCATACGGGACTATCCGAACTGGACAGAGTACTGGGAGGAGGTCTGGTAAAAGGTTCTTTGGTTCTTATCAGCGGAGACCCGGGTATAGGTAAATCTACTATTCTGCTTCAGATTTGCCAGCACCTTGGTAATTTATTAAAAATTTTATATGTTTCCGGCGAAGAATCAGTAAAACAAATTAAGCTTCGCGCATCACGCCTGGGCGTTACCAGTGAAAATTTATTATTAATGGCGGAAACCGACATACAAGCCATTTTAGAACAAGTAAGCGTTCTAAAGCCTGACATTTTGATTATTGATTCCATTCAAACTATGAACCATACAGATATCAGCTCTTCGCCGGGAAGTATTACACAAGTCAGAGAATGCACCAATGCCATTATGCACACTGCAAAAGACTTGGAAATTCCCGCATTGGTTGTTGGACATGTAAATAAGGACGGTGCCATTGCCGGACCAAAAGTATTGGAGCATATTGTAGATGCTGTTTTATATTTTGAAGGAGACAGACATAATTCTTATCGGATTTTGAGAGCCGTAAAGAACCGTTACGGTTCTACCAATGAAATTGGGGTATTTGATATGACAGAAGCAGGACTGCGGGAAATAGAAAATCCTTCCGTTGCTTTGCTGTCGGGCAGACCTCAATATACTGCCGGAACCTGTGTCACTTGCGTTATGGAAGGCTCCAGACCGATTTTAGCTGAAATTCAAGGCTTGGCTTCCACGACAGGATTTGGAAATCCGCGGCGTATGGCAACAGGATTTGATTATAACCGCATGTCATTATTGCTGGCTGTTTTGGAAAAACGAGCAGGATATTATTTTTCAAATTTAGATGCATATATTAATGTAGTAGGCGGCTTGAGATTGGACGAGCCTGCTGTCGACTTAGCAGTTGCGATGGCACTTGTATCCAGCCTAAAAGACGTGCCAATCAGTGAAAACTGCTTAGTGTTTGGGGAAATAGGATTAGCCGGTGAATTGCGTGCCGTAAGTCACATCAATGCACGTATTTCCGAGGCAATACATTTAGGATTTCAAAAATGTATTGTTCCTTATCATAATTTAAAACAAATAACCATAAATACCAAAGGAATCCAAATCACTGGTGTGCGGCATGTGAGGGAGGCATTTGAGTCTGCAGCGGATGCTTAAGATACTTCGATTCAGTTGGCGCAGGGACAGTTTTCTTTTGTACCTGAATTCGATGCACGCAGCCGTGATTGGTAATATTGGTTACAATGGTCGGAGTTTCTAAAGTACAATAACCGTCTACTTGATAAATACAATCTGAAGAGCAAGGAATCATACTAAACATATCAAACTTCACCTCGAATGATTTATAGTTTAGTATGAGTGCTTTCAATAGGAAAGATACATTTTACATTAAGATTTATGATTTAGCCATCATAAAATCAAACAAATAAAACTTGATTTGTATATTCAATTTATTTTAAAAAAGCAAGAAACATCAAATCAGATTTAACTGAAATAAAAAAACGCAAACAGAAGCAGAACAATCAAACATCCCCAATTATACAAAATGAATATTTTGTATAATTGGGGTGATAAATAAATTAAGTAAATTTGAAACTTACTTGATACTTACAGCAATACTGATTATACTATAAATACACAGAATCCACGTTTTAATCTGCTAATAATTGGAGCGAACAAATTTATGAGTCAAAATCATCAAATCGATTCCGGACATAGTGATTCCATAAATGAATCGCGCGTTTATAAAATAAGCCATACACGCCGCTGGATTGAGTTCAGTATTGTAATTATGGTTGTAGCTGTACTGGCTATTATCGTAATACCTACCATTACAACAATATCTAAATCTGCCGACTATACAACTGCTTATAAACATAGTAAGGATATTGTAGGAGCTTTTGAAGTTGCACACGCTGATGCAAAATACGAATCTATTGCAATCCCTTCCGCCGCTATAACATTTACCAGTAACCATATAAACGATTCTTTAGATACCTCCAATCAGTCTGTCGAAACAATCTATTACAATTTTATTGTAGAACGGTTAAAAACGTATTTATCCAGTATAGAAAATCTTAATTACTCATTTAAGCTCATTAAAACATCCAATATGATTGTATTATATTACTGGAATGACGAAAATCAAGCAACCTCATTAGGTGAATCCGGATATCGTGATCCTGATTATGTTTATTACGTGGAAAATCAATCTACAAAAATGGTAACATATGATGAATTTAAACAGTTAAATCTTTTGCCGGATAATTAAAAAAATTTGATACAAATCAGTCCCTTTTTTATAGAAATTTAAAGTACACTATTTTTATCCACTTTATAATAATTTTTAGCATTATGATATTCTATTAAATATTAACTCCTGTGAAATTCTAAAAGATGTTGTATAAACATAATCAATATTTAATTTTGTGCGGTACCCTTTACCTCTCTTGAAAAATCAATGTATTATAAAATAAAATGCCGGCAACGCTTTCCCCCTTTGCGTTGCCGGCATTTTATTCCAGAATGTCTCTCTCCTTACATTCTAGTTACATGAAAAGAAATCACTGTCTTCCGCAAGAAAATCTTCTATAATATCCATCATATGTAATGGAGATAATTCATTTGAATTCATAAGTTCAATTAAAATTTCTATTTTTGCTCTGTCTACGGATATATCCGTTACGGTATGTTCACCGTAACGAATACCATATCCTACGTAAGATCCAATTTCCTCATGAAAAACTGTCGTAGTAATCAATTCATACTTCCCATTTAACAATTCACTCTCTCCTGACACCTCTCAATGATTCTTTCAAACTACAAAAAACGCTGCACAATCTTAGACATCTCACGCCATACATTTGCACTTCTTTCCTGCTTTTACATTATATTCCTACCCTACTTTACTGTCAATACTTTATTGTTATTTTATGGAAATTAACAATTTTCAACACCAAAATATTGTTATTTTGCTAGTTCAGGATACAAAATATAGGTGCATAAGATTACATACCATTATTTCATCCGCTTTAATAGCTCTGTAATAATTTGATATTTTTTCAAAGGTGTCATCAAGTAATAGCCATCGCAATCGTGTCCAATTTTTGATACTAAATCCATACAATAATCTAACGAAATTTTTTGCACAAGCTCTGGCGTTTTTCCCTCCATTTGGGCAATAATTTCTTCCGGTATATCAATACCTGCCACTTCATTGTTTAAAAACACTGCATTTCTATAACTAACAATAGGCATAAATCCTGCCAGTATTTTTATATTCAGCGTTTGTTTGGCCAGTTTCAAATTTTCTATTGCAGTATCGGAATAAATTGGTTGTGTTAAGAAAAAACGTACTCCCATCTCCTGCTTTTTCAACGCACGTTTCAATTCAAATTCAAATCTTTTGGAATTTACATTCAAAGCCCCTCCAATAAAATATGGATTGGACTGAAAAATATCTTGATTCAATGTTTGTATATATTCAATCAAATGATAAGAATTTGTGCTAAATACGCCTTTTATTTCACAGCGATTATCTGCCGGTACAGGATCCCCGGTTACCACAAGCACATTATGTATATTTTCAATATTGCCGCCAAGCAAAGCAGATTTTAAGCCAATCATATTTTGGTCACGGCACGTAAAGTGCGGTATGGTTGGAATGCCAACTTCACGCTGAATTTTGGCAGCTATCATAAAACTGCTGGCCCGCGCTCTGGCCAAAGGACTGTCCGCAATGGTAATCGCGTCTGCACCTGCCTTTTTTAAAACAGGGGCAGCTTCTTGAATATGGCTGTAATCCGCATCAAAAGGCGGGTCAAGTTCAACTGCAATTACCTTTTGATCACCATTGAGTTTTTCTGCAAAGGGATTGATGACGCGCACTGCTTTTTGCGCCGATTCCTTGATTGTAATACGCGGAATATCAGAATTTACATTTACGCTTTGGAGGTGCTGCGCCGCTGCTTTAATATGATTGGGTGTAGTGCCGCAGCATCCGCCTAGTATTTTTACTCCTTGTTGATACATTTGTACCATTTTATCAGCAAAATAAGTTTCGTTGTCGATAAATAAAGTACGTCCGTTTACACTGAGCGGATAGCCGGAATTCGGCATTACGCTTAGCGGTTTGAAAACCGATAATTCAGAAACTATTTTCAGTAAATGTGAAGGACCGCACATACAGTTTAGTCCAAAGGCATCCATATTCCAATGTTCACTTTCCGCCACAAGTTTTTTCAGCGGAATTCCTTTTCTGGTATAACCGTCTTGATCCACTGCAAATGATGTAATTACAAATGCATCAGGACACGTTTGTTTAATATAATCAGCCAATTGAAATACAGAGTCGTCCTGTGCGGTTTCCAATAAAAAATAGTTTGCTCCCAAAGACAAAAACAAATCGGCGATTTGATAGAGTTCGTCAATGGAGTTGTCTTCCGTAAAAATTGGGCCTATATCAGCAAATACAAATACCTTTTTATTGCCTACCGCCTGATTTGCCAACTTCCAAGCCTGAGTTACAATTTCGCTCACAGAAGAAAAATCTGTTTTTAATGAAATAGTATTGGCCGCAAACGTATTTGTTTTAATGGCCATTGCACCCGCTTCAATGTATTCCCGATGAATTTCCAGCACACGTTCGGGATATTCAGTACATGCAAATTCACATGGCTGTTCACTGTGATATTTTTTACTATAATAAGTTCCAAACGCGCCGTCAAACAAAAGATAGTCGTAAGATTGCAAAATTGACATATGATATCTCCAATTAAAAATAAGATAATAGTTATTATACAGGACAAAAAAAATAAATACAATTCCGGTGTACAAAAAAACTAAAATTGTGGGTAACATTTATTTCATGCAATTTCTTTTATAAAATAAAACACTTTTTACACAGGAAATGTAATCTTTCAAATCTCATGAATATAAAATAAAATGGTTTTAAGTAAAATATGTTTGTATTCCATAGGATTTCTGCCAAATTTTATTGAAACTAAAAGCAAATAGTGATATACTTTATAAGTATATATGTCTGCCAATACGCCTTTTAGGCGTATTGGTACAAAGCAAACCATGCTTTAATACGGAACAAATTCTAATCATGAAAGGATTATTTGAAATATGATTTGTGTCAATCAATATCATACCCACCTTTGCGGCGAGGTAAGTGAAGCAGATATCGGCAAAAAAATACGCGTTGCAGGCTGGGTAGAAAATATCCGTGACCACGGAGGCATTCAATTCTTAGATGTGAGAGACCACTATGGTGTGGTACAAGTTGTTGTTTATGATGAGGCTATGCTGACAGATGTAAACAGACAGTGCTGCATTACAGTAGAAGGTCAGGTTATTTTAAGAAGCGAGGACACAATCAATCCCAAAATTGCAACAGGTAAAGTAGAAATCAAAACAGAAACTTTAACTGTATTGGGTAAAGCGCCTTCCAGTCTGCCATTTGAAGTAGATAGTTCCACAGATACAAAAGAAGATGTACGTTTAAAATATCGTTTTTTGGATTTGAGAAATCCAAAAGTACACAATAATATTGTATTGCGCTCACAAGTAATCTCTTTTTTACGCAATAAAATGAGTGAATTGGGATTTTTGGATATTCAGACCCCTATTCTTTCTGCATCTTCTCCTGAAGGAGCCCGCGATTACTTAATTCCAAGCAGAAAACATCACGGCAAATTTTATGCTTTGCCTCAAGCACCGCAAATTTTTAAACAGCTGCTTATGGTTTCCGGTTTTGACCGCTATTTTCAGGTTGCCCCTTGCTTCCGTGATGAAGACGCAAGAGCAGACCGTTCTCCCGGCGAATTTTATCAATTAGACTTTGAAATGGCCTTTGCAACTCAGGAAGATATATTGCAAATTGCGGAAGAAGTAATCTCCGAAACATTCAAAAAATTCTCTGATAAAAAAGTGTCTGATACACCTTTCCCACGTATTCCTTACGCAGAAGCAATGCTGCGCTACGGCACGGATAAACCTGACCTGAGAAATCCGCTGGAAATTGTGGATATCACTGAGATTTTTGAAACATCATCATTTGCACCTTTCAAAAATAAAACAGTGCGCGCAATCAATGTGCCAAATTGTGCTTCAAAACCAAAAAGCTTTTTTGAAAACATGCTCAAATACGCAACGGAAGAGCTTGGAATGATGGGTCTTGGCTACATTAAAGTAACAGATGAAATGGAATTCTTAGGTCCAATTAATAAATTTATCCCTGATGATCAGCGTGATAATTTAATCAAAAAAGCAGGTTTGGTACCCGGCTGTGTGCTTTACTTTATTGCCGACGAAGCAAACGCCGCCGCCAAATTGGCAGGTCAAATTCGTGCTGAACTTGGCCGTCGTTTAGAATTGATTGACAACAGTGAGTTTAAAATGTGCTTTATTGTTGACTTCCCAATGTATGAAATTGATGAAGAAACCGGCACATATATTTTCACTCATAATCCATTCTCAATGCCCCAAGGCGGATTGCAGGCATTAATGGAGAAAGAGCCGACTGAAATACTAGCTTACCAATATGATATTGTCTGCAACGGCGTTGAGCTTTCTTCCGGAGCTGTGAGAAACCACGACTTGCCTACAATGATCAAAGCATTTGAAATTGCCGGTTATACGGAGGAAAATATTCAGGATAGCTTCTCCGCGTTATACAACGCATTCAAATACGGTCCGCCTCCGCACGCAGGTATGGCTCCCGGCATTGACCGCATGATTATGCTGCTGACAGAGGAAGAAAATATTCGCGAAGTAATTCCGTTCCCAATGAACAGCAATGCGCAGGATTTGTTGCTCGGCGCACCTACTGAGGTAACGGAACAACAACTGCGCGAAGTTCATATTAAAATCAGATAAGTAAAAGGAGGCTCCCCTAATATGGTAACACGTGAAGATGTTCTGCAAATGGCGAGACTTTCCAAACTATATATCAAAGAAGAAGAACTGGACGCTCTGACAAAAGATATGGATAAAATCATTGCGTTTGCTGAAACCATCAGCGCTGCTCAATGTGAACAAACCAACTTTGATAATATCAACAATCTTTCCAATGTGCTAAGAGAAGACGTTGTGGTTCCTTCTTATGACAGAGAAGAAATTTTAAAGAATGCGGAAAGTCAAGACGAAGGATATTTCCTTGTAAAAAGACGTTCTTAATTGATATTTGGTTTCACTTTATTAGAAAGGCATGGCTGTTACATGGAAACAAACTTTAGTAAAATTAAAGCAACCAGCAAACTCCTTTCCTCGAAACAAATGTCTTGTGAGGAGCTAACAAAACAATACCTTGCAAGCATTGAAAAAGAAAACAAAGTATTAAACGCTTATGTAAAAGTAACTGAGGAACAAGCGCTGGCAACTGCAAAAAAAGTGGATGAAAAAATTATGCGCGGAGAATCTCTTCTTCCGTTAGAAGGCATTCCCATGTCATTAAAAGATAATATTTCTACCAAGGATATTGAAACTACCTGCTGTTCTAAAATATTGCAGGGTTACACTCCAATTTACAATGCTACCGTTTGGGATTTACTGCAAAATCAAAATGCAGTTTTGCTTGGTAAAACCAATATGGACGAATTTGCAATGGGTTCTTCCAGCGAAACTTCCTGCTTTGGCGGTTCTTTTAACCCACATAATCCCAATCATGTGGCAGGCGGCAGTTCCGGCGGAGCCGCTTCTTCCGTCAGCGGAAACATTGCAGTATTTGGTTTAGGTTCCGATACAGGCGGCTCTATTCGTCAGCCTGCAAGCTTTTGCGGCGTTGTTGGTTTAAAACCAACTTACGGAACCGTTTCCCGTTACGGACTGATTGCATATGCGTCCAGCTTTGACCAAATTGGCCCTATTACAACTTCTGTTGAAGATGCTGCTTTGGTATTTGATGCCATTGCACAACATGATCCCATGGACTCCACTTCCCAAGGAAAAAAAGAATCTGCAGCAGCTTCTTTGAGCAAAGAGATTAAGGGTATGAAAATTGGCATTGTAAAAGAATACTTTGAAGGCATTGACGGAGATGTGCGTACTGCTATGGAGAAATCCATCGAAACGTATCGCCAATTGGGCGCCGAAATTGTAGAATGCTCTATTCCTGAAATCAAATACGGACTGCCTGTGTACTACATTTTGGCATGCGCTGAAGCATCTTCCAATCTGGGACGTTATGACGGTATCCGTTACGGATATAAGGTACCTCATTATGAGGATATCAACGAAATGATTTGCAAAACACGCAGTGAAGGATTCGGTGCAGAGGTAAAGCATAGAATCTTACTTGGCACCTATGTATTAAGTGCAGGATACTACGATGCTTACTATAAAAAAGCGCAAAATCTGCGCGGTGTGATTGTCAATGCTTTTAAACGTGTATTTGAAGCTTGCGATGTGATTTTAGCTCCAACTGTGCCAATGACATCCTTTGAACGCGGACAAACACAAAAAGACGCGGTACAAACATACCAAACTGATATTTGTACTGTTCCTGTAAATATTGCAGGTCTCCCCGCTGTATCCGTTCCATGCGGATTTGACAGCAAAGGCTTGCCCATTGGTTTGCAGTTAATCGGCAATAATTTCTGTGAATCTACGATTTTAAATGCCGCTTATCAATTTGAAGCGGCTACCAGAGAAAACGGCGCATTCAAAGCTGTAGAAATGGGGGTTGCACTATGAAATACGAATTGGTATCCGGATTGGAAACCCACGTAGAACTTTCTACCAATACCAAAATTTTCTGCGGCTGTACTACAGACTTTGGGGGAGAACAAAATACCCACTGCTGCCCTATTTGCATCGGTTTACCAGGTACTTTGCCAAAATTAAACCAAAAAGTTGTAGATTATGCTATCATGGCAGGATTGGCGACCAACTGCGAAATTTCTCATATCTCTAAAATGGACCGTAAAAACTACTGCTATCCTGACTTGCCAAAAGCATACCAAATCTCTCAATTTGATATGCCTCTTTGCAAAAACGGATACATTGAATTATCCAACGGCAGAAGAATCGGCATTACCCGTATTCATATTGAAGAAGATGCGGGAAAATTGGTACATCAGCGGGGCAATACTTATGTAGACTATAACCGCGGCGGCGTACCTTTGATTGAGATTGTATCTGAACCTGATATTCGCTCCATTGATGAAGCAAGAGAATATGTGGAAAAACTGCAAATGATTATGAGATATATCGGCGTTTCAGACTGTAAAATGCAGGAAGGTTCTTTGCGCTGTGATGTCAATATCTCCTTGCGCCCTGTTGGTTCTACTGAATTTGGTACCAGAACCGAAATTAAAAATATGAACTCTTTTACTTATATGACAAAAGCAATGGAGTACGAAGTAAGCCGCCAGGCTGAATTGCTAGACGAAGGCAAAGAAGTGACACAGGAAACATTACGTTATATTGTAGAAGAAAACAGAACAGAAAGCATGCGCGGAAAAGAAGACGCCAACGATTATCGGTATTTCAGAGAACCTGATTTGGTTACCATTGAAGTAAGCCAAGAAAAAATTGACCGCTTTAAGGCATTGCTTCCCGAATTGCCTGACGCAAAATTTGCTCGTTACGTAAATGAACTTGGAATTCCTGAAGCAGATGCCGGCTTATTGGTGAAATACCGTAAAGTAGCGGAATATTTTGAAAAAGCCAGCCAAGGCGTTGCAAATCCAAAAGTAGTTGCCAACTGTATTATTGGTCAAATTTTCAGACGTGTGGAAAACGAAACAGAGAAAGAAGCATTTGATATTGCGCTATCCCCTGAATATTTGAGAGACCTTGTTCTTCTTCTGGACAGCGGTAAAATCAAAATGAATCTTTTAAAATCCACATTGGAAAAAATGCTGGACGAAGGCAAACCTGCTGCCGACTTTATCAAAGAGGAAGATATGGGCGGCGTAGACGCCGATACATTAAAACAACTATGTACAGATGCAATTGCAAATAATCCAAATGCTGTTGCCGACTACTTAGGCGGTAAAGAAAAAGCATTAAAATCTTTGCTTGGCTTTGTAATGAAAAACTCACGCGGCCGTGCAGATGCAGTAGAAGCTGAAAAACTTCTGATTGAAATGGTTAATGCTTCAAAATAATATACAGAAACAAAAAGCAAGAAAGCTCTAAAGAGAGCTTTCTTGCTTTTTTATTGATATCCAAAGTCAATGGTACTTGCTCGTTGTAGCTATCTGATACAACGTAGTTCCTGTTGTTTTATCATACTTGTTTCCATCAAAGGTTTTAAAAAAACGTTCTTGATTTCCATGTCTGTTAAGAAGCAAAAACAGCGTTTGCTCTTTCCACATCCTTTTGATTTCCTTCTCTGAATTTTGCAAACGGAAATTCTAAATGAAGCGTTTGATATTTTTCTTCACATATCTTTCGAAATGGTAAGAATTCTACTTTTTCAATGTAGGTATAACCAGCCAGCAATACTTTCAAACGAAGCAGCTGTTCCTTAGAATCGTTACATTCGGGAACAAGTACGTGGCGAACCCAAGTACGAATGTTCCTTTTTTCCAAGATAGATAAAAAATCCATGACAATATCCATATCTGCTTTTGTATAAAGCTCATATAAGCGTTTGTCTGTAAACTTAATATCAAGCAGTACCATATCCGTTAGTGTAAGCAAGTCTAACACATTTTCGTTTATGATACAGCCACTGGTATCCAAGCAAGTATGAATTCCGTGCTTCTTACATAGAGCAAACAATTCTTTAACAAATACAGGCTGTAATAAAGCCTCTCCTCCTGAAACCGTTACTCCCCCATTTTCTCCAAAGTACTGTTTGTATTTTCGTATTCTGTCAAATACTTGTTCCGGACTTTCACAATAGGTATATGTATTCCTATGCCATGTATCAGGATTATGACAGTATCCGCAGCGGAGCGGACAGCCTTGCATAAAAACCAAAAAACGTACTCCGGGACCGTCTAACGTCCCCATACTTTGAAAAGAATGAATATATCCTTTTGTCATATTACATTGCCCCATGGAAGGTGCGTTTGATTACTTCTCTTTGCTGTTCTTTGGACAGCTTATGGAAGTTAACGGCATAACCTGATACGCGAATTGTCAAATTTGGGTATTTGGCAGGGTCTTCATATGCTTCTTCCAATGTTTTGCGGTTAAGTACATTTACATTGATATGCTGCGCTCTCTGCAAAAAATATCCGTCTAAAATCATAACTAGATTGTTGACCCTACCGGTTTCCTCACTGCCAAGCGCCTGCGGTGTAATAGAAAAAGTATTGGAGATACCGTCTCTGCAATCGTCATAAGAGAGTTTGGCAACGGAATTCAAAGATGCCAAAGCTCCGTTTTCTTCTCTGTTGTGCATTGGATTTGCACCCGGTGCAAACGCTTCTTTTGCTTTTCGTCCATCAGGAGTAGCACCTGTTTTCTTGCCGTACATGACATTGGAGGTTATAGTTAAAACAGATAAGGTATGCACCGCATTGCGATACGTCTTTGTTTTACGCAGTTCCGTTATCATATCGTGTAGAATTTCCTTGGCAATATCATCTACTCTGTCATCATCATTGCCGTACTTGGGAAACTCGCCGATGGTTTCAAAATCTACAATATAACCGTCTCCATTGCGAATTGGTTTTACGGTTGCATATTTGATGGCACTGAGAGAATCAGCCAGTACGGAAAGTCCTGCTACGCCACAGGCCATAAACCGTTCCACTTCCGTATCATGCAAAGCCATTTGTGTTTTTTCATAGGCATATTTATCATGCATATAGTGAATCACATTTAAAGTATTGATATACAGTTCACAAATCCATTCTTTATATTTTTTGAACTGCTGCATTACTTTATCGTAATCCAGTACGTCATCTTGGCAAACAGTTCCTTCCGGACCTGCCTGTGTGTTGGAAAAAGTATCAAAACCACCATTTAAAGCTAACAACAATAGTTTTGGAAGATTACAGCGGGCGCCGAAGAACTGCATTTGCTTTCCTATTTTCATAGCGGATACACAACAGGCAATTCCGTAATCATCCCCATAAATGGGACGCATCAAATCGTCATTTTCGTATTGTATGGAATCGGTATCAATGGATACTTTTGAGCAAAAGGCTTTGAACGGCTCAGGTAATTGCTTGGACCAAAGCACTGTTAAATTTGGTTCCGGCGCAGGTCCCAGATTATACAGGGTATTCAAAAAACGATAGGTGTTTTTAGTGACCAATGTTTTTCCGTTTTCCATCATGCCGCCCAAAGATTCCGTAATCCACATTGGGTCGCCGCCAAACAATTCGTTATAATCGGGTGTGCGAAGATGTCTTGCCATTCTCAATTTCATTACGAAATGATCTACCAGTTCCTGCGCCTCTTTTTCTGTTAAAATACCGCTTTCTATATCGCGTTCAATATAAATATCAAAAAAACTGCTCACTCTGCCCAATGACATGGCAGCACCGTTTTGTTCTTTGATGGCCGCAAGATATGCAAAATAGGTCCATTGCATTGCTTCTCTGGCATTGGAAGCCGGTTTTGATATATCATAGCCATACATTTGCGCCATTTCCTGCATATACTTTAAAAATTGAATTTGCTGGTATAATTCTTCGGACAAACGGATTTCTTCCACATCAAAGCCCTGTTCGCCTACTTGTTTTTTATCCTGCTGTTTTTCCTGAATCAGTAAATCCAATCCGTAAAGAGCTACTCTGCGGTAGTCGCCAATGATTCTGCCTCTGCCGTATGCGTCCGGCAAGCCTGTTAAAATACCTGCGTGACGCACCTTCCGCATTTCTTCCGTATAAACGCGGAATACACCGTCATTGTGCGTGGTGCGATACTGAAATTCCTGCTCAATTTTATCAGACAGTTTGTATCCATATGCCTGACAAGCTTTTCGCGCCATATTGATACCGCCGAAGGGATTCACTCCTCGTTTTAACGGACGATTGGTTTGCAAACCAACAATCAATTCTTCCTCTTTGTCCAAGTAGCCGGGCTGATATGCAGTTAAAGAAGAAACCTCCTGCGTATCAATATCCAAAACGCCGCCAAAGTTTTGTTCTACACTGAGCAGTTGATTCAGCTTTTGCATCAAACGCTGCGTACGCTCCGTAGCGCCTTCCAGAAAAGTATCGTCCCCTTCATAGCTTTTTACATTTTGATGAATAAAATCCTGAACATCAATACGTTCCTGCCAAGCTCCGTTTTGAAAACCGTTCCATTGCTGAAATACTTGTTTTTCCATGTTATCCTCCATCATAATCATATCCACTGCAGATATCCTTTTCCAGATAACAAAAAAGGCAATCCACAAGTGGATTGCCCAGACGGTCGGCTCTTATATTTTCTATGCTCCCCTGTGGTACCCCACATTTCCGTCAGTCACATAGAAGATTTCGTATGCTTGCAGTATACCACATTTCGCGATATTGTCAATACCCTTATACCATATTTATCAATATGCATCGCTCAGCGGATTGAGTACACCATACTCTTTTTTATCCATATCATCAATAAATTTGATGGCTTTACCTGCGCCTTCCACAACACAAGTAGCCGGATTTTCCGCAATACGTACCGGGATTTCTGTTTTACGGGAAATCAATTTATCAAACCCATAAATTTGTGCGGAAGCTCCTGTCACAATAATACCGTCTGATAAAATATCTCCCATCAATTCCGGCGGAGTAGACTGCAGTATTCTTTGGATCTCTTGCGTAATTTTCATAGCAGGCTCCAATAAACATTCCAGCATTTCATCACCGGTTACATCTGCGTATTGAGGTAAACCTGTAATTAAATTACGGCCTTTGATTCTGTGCTTGACAAGCTCTGTTCTCGGATACACACAGCCAATGGCAATTTTTACATCTTCTGCCGTGCGTTTTCCAATCAACAGATGATATTTAAAGCGAATATATTTGATTATTGCTTCATCAAACACATCACCTGCAATATTAATCGTTTTGGATATGGCTATGCCGCTTAATGAAATGACTGCCATATCGGTTGTACCGCCGCCAATATCTACCACCAAACAACCATGGGGCTGTTCTATATTAACACCGGCGCCAAGAGCAGCAGCAATCGGCTCTGCAATTAAACAAATTTTTCGTACGCCTGTGGCGCTGATGGAATCCACAACAGCGCGGCGCTGCACTTCCGTCATTTCACACGGAACACTTACAACAACACGAGGCATAAACACTCTGCTGTCTGTAATTTTTTTTAAAAAAGTCTGAATGGTGTATTGAATCAAATCATAGTCAGAAATAACACCGTGGCATAAGGGCTGGACAACGGATATACGTTCAGAGGTTCTGCCTAACATAGCATAGGCTTCATTGCCGATTGCAATAATTTCATCTTCGATTAAATCTATTGCTACCACTGCAGGCTCGTTGAGCACAATGCCTTTCCCCTCCATATAAATTTTGATTACTGAAGTACCTAAATCAATCGCTATGTCTTTTCCTGCCACGTGTTCACCACCCATCTATTACCTAAATATCAATTCATATTATAGTACATCAATTTGCATTTTGCAATGTGGCATCCATACCAAACGCAAACATTTACGAAAGGTTTACAAAATGACATAAAATGCCGCCGAAATATGTTCATATTCTTTTATATACGCAGGATTTTTCAAATGGATCCTGTATATCCAAATACACATTAGGTCTGCATGCAACTGCTCCGCATAATACTGCTTTCGCGCCATGTTTTATCAATACTGCCGCGCATTCTGCCAAGGTGTAGCCTGTTGTTACAATATCATCCACAAGCAAAACCTTCTTATTGGTAATATGCTTATTTTCTGCCAGTTCATACACACCTTTTACATTTTCTTTTCTATCTTTCAAATGCAGCCGATGCTGTTCTGCATTATGCTTCGTTTTTATCATACAATTCACATATGGAACACCCAGACATTGGGCTGTTCTCTTTGCAATTAATTCGGATTGATTGTATCCTCTCTCTTTCAAACGTTCTTTGGAAATTGGGACACTGACCACAGCTTCGCACATAGATTCCATTCCTTCATGACAAACAGCCGCCGCTAATTTCTCACCAAAGAATGGGCCGTACTGCGGTTTATGATAAAACTTAAAATTGACAATCAATTCCTGAATTTTATCTTCGTATAAATACGGCGCTACACAAATTCCATGAAAAAATTCATTTTCAACTTTCGCTGTTTGAATATCATCCAAAAGAAATATTTTATCATCACACTTTTTACAGATGCAGGAACCCATTGGAACAATTTCATTACAAAATACGCATCTGGGAGGAAACAACATATCCAGCAGTTTACTTTTCAAACTCTGTTTTTTCATGTTCCGCTTCCCCTATCATAAAATAATACAGTCCCGAATATCGTCTTGTTTTGCGGTCGTTCTCTACCATAGTATGAACAGTCCGTTCCATACCTACCAGTACCACCATATTTTTCCCTCGGGTAATGCCCGTATACAGTAAATTACGGTAATACAATTGAGGAGGTCCCGGAAACATGGGCATAATCACCGCAGGGAATTCATTACCCTGACTTTTATGTACCGTAATGGCATAAGCATGTTCCAGCTCTGACGCACTTTCCATAGTATATAATACCAACTTATCATCTATTTGTATGATTAAAGTTCCTTCCCGTTTGTCAATTTCCAGTAAGATGCCCACGTCGCCATTGTAAACGCCTTCTCCGCAAGTACCGTCTTCTTTGCTCCAAGGTAAATTATAATTGTTTTTGCTTTGCATCACTTTATCGCCTTCGCGTAAAATCATTTGGTTGATTGTAACCTCACGTTTTCCTTCTTCAGGCGGATTTAATTTTTCTTGTAATTTCTTATTAAAAGAAACAGTACCCAATTCACCCTTGCGGCTGGGACAAAGCACCTGAATATCATGGAAAGGAGAGTAACCGTATGTATTGGGTAAACGCTCGCTGCAAAGTCCCACTATGGTCTGCGAAATACGGTGACTGTCATTGCAAGGCAAAAAGAAAAAGTCATTGTCTTTTATACGCAAATCCGGCATTTGACCGTTTACAATTTTATGTGCATTGGTTACAATCAAGCTTTCCATGGACTGACGGAAAATCTCATTTAACTGGACAACCGGAAGCATATGAGTGTCAATTAAATTTCCCAACACATTACCAGCGCCTACGGAGGGCAGCTGGTCGCTGTCTCCAACTAAAATAAGCCTGCATCCCAACGGAAGAGCACGTAAAACACCTTCAAATAAAGTAACATCTACCATAGAAAGTTCATCCAATATTAGGGCATCGCATTCTAATAAGTTGCGCTCATTTTTATTGAACGCAGGACGTTCCTTTTCATTCCATTCTACCTGAAGCAAACGATGAATGGTTTTGGCTTCACAACCTGTTAATTCCGTCATACGTTTTGCCGCTCTTCCTGTTGGTGCTCCCAGCAGTACCTTTTCCCCTTCAAATTCTAATATTTGTATAATTGCGTTTAAAGTAGTTGTTTTTCCTGTACCCGGTCCGCCGGTCAAAATCAGAATTCCCTTTTCCAAAGCCTGACAAATCGCCTTTTTCTGGTTGTCTGCATATTGGATATTATATTTTTCCTCCAAATCCTGAATATAACCTTCTGCGCCTATAATAGACTGAGCAGGATATTTCAGTAACATCATGAGTCTCTGCGCGCAATATATTTCAGCGTCATACATGCGATTGGTAAAAATATATTCCCTTTCTCCAAACATATCATAAGAGACCATGTTTCTTTCTTTCATCTGCTGTAATGTGGTAACCAGCAGCTCCTGTGAAACATCTAATAAACCGCATGCCACATGAATTAATTTATCCGCAGGCAAGCAAGTATGACCATTATTCATATTATGAGACAAAATATATAAAATACCTGACTGCAAGCGAAAAGAATGATCCTGGGGCACGTTTAACTGTTCTGCAATGATATCTGCACGCATAAAATCTATTTCTATTGATTCCTGGCATAAACAATAGGGATCGCGCTCAATTTCTTCTTTTGCATGGCTTCCCAACGCTTTCCATATACGTATAGATTCTTCAGGCGTAATGTGGTATTGCTTTAAATACAGCATCAATTCTTTGATTCCGAACACACGCTGAAACTCATCATGAATTTTTTCTGCTTTCGATGCGGTAATGCCCTTAATGGCACAAAGCCTTTCGGGTTCTTGTTCAATGATATCCAAAGCTTGTTCACCGAACATTTCTACTATTTTTGCAGCGGTAGCCGCACCTACTCCTTTAATGGCACCTGACGAAAGATATTTTAAAATGGCGCCTGATGTGGCCGGCTTGGAGCGTTCAAACGTTTCAGCTTTGAATTGGTCGCCAAATGTTGGATGATTCACCCATGTTCCAATAATCTGTAATTCTTCTCCACAGCTTACATACGGCATAGTACCTACAACCACGACCAACTCGTCTCCGGTATCCAGTTCTAAAATGGTATATCCGTTTGTTTCATTTTTAAAAATAATTTGCTCTACGGAACCACTGAGTTCCAAAAGCTGTTTTTGTGCCATAGTTTCACCGAAATCCGTTTCTTTTTTATTCAGTATAATACTTTTTCCTACAGTTTGCAAACCTTGGAAAATGGCTCAATACCGGAAACTATCACCCGCTATGATGTGTATTCATTTTGATAAACATTTAGTTCAAACCAGAAAGTACTTCCGTGACCAACTTGACTTTTTACGCCATAAGTTGCACCTTGATGCATATCTAAAATTGTCTTAACAATATTCAATCCCAAACCTGTTCCAACTGCTGCACGTTTATGATTTTTATCTACTTTGTAATAGCGATCCCAAATATCGTTCAATTTACTTTGTTCGATTCCTTCGCCGGTATCGATTACTTCAATACGTACACGCTTCTGCTTTCCATTTACAGCGGGAACCAGTATCTGTTTGATTGTAACTGTTTTATCTTCTCCAATATACGTGAGTGCATTATTGATTAAATTATACACCACTTGAGATAGTTTTAAGGCATCACCATATACGTAAATATCTTCATCGGCTTCAAATATAATTTTGTACTCTGTTAATTTTGTATATCTGGTCAATATTTCTCTGATATTTTCCGTTAAGTTTAAAGCTTCACCGTTAAAAGGAATCGTGCCGGATTGCAATTTGGAAATATCCAAAACATCATTGACCAATGTGGTTAGGCGTTTCGCCTCATCAATAATAATCTGTACGTTTTCCGGTGTATTTTCATTTGGAATATCTCTCATAACTTCTGCATATCCGGTAATCATCGTTAATGGGGTACGTAAATCATGAGAAATATTTGCAATTAATTCCCTCTGCAATTTTTCTACTTTAGACAATTCTTTGGCAGCATAATTTAGCGTATTTGCAAGCTCTGCTATTTCACGGTAGCCGCTTGCATCGAAATCAACATCATATTTTCCCTGCGCCAAAACTTTTGCGGATTTATTAATTTTAACAATAGGCGATGACAAATTTTTTGCAAGCAGCAGTGCCATAATAATTGCCAGTACAATCATAATAATCGTAATCCAAAGCAATTGTACTTTCAACGTTTGGACTGTTGATACAACCGGAGAAATTGAGGTGTTCAATAAAATTAAAATATTTTCTCTATTTTTTGTTGTAACAATTTTGGTATAAATTACACTCTCGATTTGATTTGGGTTATCTGTTTCGCCTAAAAAAATTTGACTTTTTCTCTCGTTAAGCATTGCTCTTTCAACAAAAGTTCCCCCATTTGACGCAGTCAACTCATATGCTCTGGCAAGACGATAGGATGATAACTCGTGAATAATACAATTTGGCAAAGCATCTATTGCATAGATAACAGAGCCGTCTTCTGTGCAAAGCGTAATACAAATTTGTTTATCATTTGCGACGTTCTTTAAAACCGTGACTAATTGATCAGAATCAATATTATCACTGATGTCTTTCAACGAAGTTTCAATATCATTAATTTTTATGGAGCGGTAAAAAGTATTGAGCATACCTATTTGAAATACCCATAACAAGCTCAAAACAACAGCAATAAACGCAATAAAAATAGCAAATATCTTCCAGAAAATACTTACTTTATCTTTGCCTTTTTGTTTTTTTCGTATTAAATTATTCCACTTCAAACCGGTAGCCTACCCCTCTAAGTGTGACAATAAATTTGCTGTATTTGCCAAGACTTTTTCTCAGCAATTTTATATGAGTATCCAATGTTCTGTCATCACCGTAAAAATCATATCCCCATACATTCGTGATTAACATTTCACGGGTAAGCGCGATATTTTTATTTTCTGACATATAAAACAACAAATCGTATTCTTTTGGAGACAAATCTATTTTTTCACCGTCAACTGTCACAATGCGTGCAGTATAATCAATCGCAAGTCCTTCAAATTCGACTTTGTCGTTCAATTGTGTTTGAGGAGAAGAACGCTTGATGACAGCGTTAATACGCATCATCAATTCTTTGGGAGAAAACGGTTTTACCACATAGTCGTCGATCCCCAATTCAAAGCCATGAATTTTATCATATTCTTCACCGCGTGCAGACAACATAATAACAGGTGTATTGCAATTTTTTCGAATTTCTTTTACTGCAGAAAAGCCATCCAATTCGGGCATCATGACATCCATAATAATAATAGAATATAAATCAGGATTTTTACGGCAAAGCATGACAGCCTCCATACCGTCGGCTGCTTCTGTTACGGTATGTCCTTCAAATTCAGCATATTTACGAATAAGCTGGCGAATTTTTTCTTCATCATCTACAACTAAAAGATGATACATATTGATTTCCTCTTTCCTAAATTATCAAATTTTAACTACATTTTAACGTATCTATGTGAAGATTGAATGATTATTTTAAAAATTATAGCATAAAAGAAATTACCGTGCAATTTTTAACTGACAGACATTATCGGATGCTTATAAAGGTTTTCATCAATAAATATTAAAAGATATCCTTCGGTGTATATACTTTTCAAAACACAGAAACGAAAAAGCCGTTTTAGCTATTATTGAAAACATTTTTATGAATACAGGAAATGCTATTGTCATTTTCACAAAATAATTGGAAATTTAACAGTTAATCACTGAAAGTTGTAAATAAATATTGATTCATGGCAGAAAACATAGTATTATAGTAGTGTATTACAAATGCAACTATCAACAGGAGGAATTTTGATATATGAAGCTTTCCACAAAAAGCAGATATGCGTTAGAAGGCTTAGCTTATATTGCCATATACAGTCCCAATGAAGCAATACGCATCAAGCAAATTGCTGAAGATACGGGAATTACTGTTGCTTATTTAGAGCAAATCTTTTTTCTGCTGAAAAAGGCTGGATTGCTGTTAACCGTACGCGGCGCGAAAGGTGGTTTTTTGCTGGCACAAAGTCCAAAGGATATCACCGTAGGCATGGTACTGCGTGCAATTGAGCACGACTTAGCACCAGTAAAATGCGTCTATGATTTGGAATCTTGCACCAGCAAAGTACGCTCCAGTTGTGTGAATCGTCAAATATGGGTACGTTTAACGAATGCAATTGAAAATACCGTTGACAATATTACTTTGGAAGATTTAAAAGTAAAATATCTCAAGCGTAAAGGAGATGTAACATGAAAATATCCACCAGAGGCAGATATGGTCTGCGGGCGGTGATAGACCTTGCCATGCAGGAAGAAGAGTGCGTTTCCTTAGCAGAAATTGCTGCAAGACAAGATATTTCATTTAACTATCTGGAAAGTATTTTCTCTTATCTACGCCGTGCAGGTATCGTAATTGGCACAGCAGGTTCTTTGGGCGGCTATACCCTTTCCAAAACCGCAGCTGAAATGAATCTATATGATATTTTAAAAGTGCTGGAAGGTGAATTATCCATGACAGGCTCCCATGAGCCTGAAAATGAAACCGACTTACGCTCTTTTCTGAGAGAAGAAGTTTGGGATGTCATAGATAAAAATATAGAAGAAGTACTGAAAAAAACAACAATAAAGCATATGAAAGAAGAATTCAGCAAACAAGAGGATTCTAATTTTTGTGCCGGTTTATAATAAAAGGCGCCTGCGATTTTGCAGGCGCCTTTTATTAATTTCCAACTTCAATGCTGATTTGGTTGAACTGATTTAACAAATCGTCTACATCCAACGCATCTTTTTTTTCATAAGCAGCATCTATTACCATGCCGCCTTTGTGCATCATAATCAAACGATTTCCATATTCAATTGCAAATTTCAAATTATGGGTAACCATTAATGCAGTCAAATGCTTTTCTTTTACAAACTGGTCCGTTAAACGCATCACATTATCTGCAGATTTCGGGTCTAATGCTGCAGTATGTTCATCTAAAACCAAAAGATCAATGGGAGTCATTGTAGCAATCAACAATGCAAGCGCTTGTCTTTGACCGCCTGATAAACTGCCTACCTGAATATTCAGTTTATCCTCCAAACCTAATTTTAATAATTCCAGCTGTGATTTGTAAAAATCCAAACGTTTTCTGTTTACCCCAAACGTTAAGCCAAAATGTTTGTCTTTTGCTTCTGCCATTGCCATATTTTCCAGAATCGTCAATTCCGGACAAGTACCTTTTGAGGGATCTTGGAATACACGTCCAATAAATTTTGCACGCTGAAACTCTTTCATTTTCGTGATATTTTGCCCTTTTACCAAAATCTTTCCGCTATCTACAGGCAAGCTTCCACATAGTAAATTCAAAATGGTAGTTTTTCCGGAACCATTACTTCCAATTACTGAAATAAACTGGTCTTTTAAAATATCCAAGTTAAAATTTTCGAATATGGTAAGCTCGTTAACAGAATGAGGATTAAAAGTTTTATGAATATTTTGTAAGCTGACCATAGGTCCGTTATACGTCTCTGCCAGACTATTTTTTGGAGTTGTCATGAACTTTTTTTCTCCTTCCTGTCAACATATTATTAGAAATCAGAACCACAGCAAAAATACCCGCCATTAGTAACTTTAAATAGTTTGTCGGCAATCCGATTAACATTGCAATACTCAAGCACGCTTTATACAAGATGCTTCCTAAAATAACAGCCGTTGTCGCTTTCATAATTGTAATCTTTTTAAACAATGTAGTGCCAATGATAACGGATGCCAGCGCCATAACAACCATACCTGTACCGCTGTTAATGTTAGCGGAACCGGACTGCTGTCCCAAAATACTGCCTGACAGAGCTGTTAAACCATTTCCGATTGCCAATCCCAGAACTTTCATTTTACCGGAATCTCTTCCTAAAGAAGTAACAAATTGCGGATTGCTTCCCGATGCACGCAGCAATAAACCTGATTTTGTTTTCAAATACAAATCAATGATGATTTTCACAAGTATCACCAATACACCGGCCATAATCATCACTTTATAGTCAGACATAACACCTGTGAACAATGAACCGATACCGGAATTAAAAATAGTAGGTTTATTAAAGAAAGACAGCACTGCACTGCCATTTGTAATGACTAAGTTGATACTCCATAATGCCGTCATCACCAAAATGCCTGAAAGTAAATTGGTTACTTTAAACTTCACGTGCAAAATTCCTGTGATACCGCCTGCAACAGCACCGACCAGAAATGATAAAATACATGAAATCCAAGGATCTACCCCTACAGATATTAATAATCCCGTAAAACACATTCCCAACGGAAACGAACCGTCTACCGTTAAATCAGGAAAATCCAGCACTTTGTAGGTAATATATACACCGATTGCCATAATACCGTATATAAAACCTTCTTCAAAAATGCTGATGATTAAACTAATAAATACATCCATGCAGTTACCCGCTTTCTATCATAAGGTCAAAACAAATTTTATATGGAGGATTTTATGAAAAACGGAAAGGAAACACCTCTTCAATAAGATGTTCCCTCTCCCACTTTCATGTCATCCAAATTAAGTAAAATTATGCCGCTAAATTTGTTGCGTCTGCATATTCTTCAGGCAGTGACAAGCCGAGCTTTTCCATAACCTCTTGATTATAAAACGGTTTGCTTTCAGTTGCTGTTACCACCGGAAGAGAGTCAGCCGTTGCTTCGCCTTTCAGAATTTTTGCAGCCATTAGGCCTGTTTCTCTGCCAAGTGCAACATAGTCGATGCCTTGGGAAGCAAGGCAGCCATTTTTTACTTGTTCTTCTTCAGAGCCAAATACAGGAATATTAGCTTGTTCTGCAGCCTGTAATACAATGGTCAAGTTATTTACAACATTATTATCGGTGAAGTTGTTAATACAATCAACACCCTTTGCAATCAACGCATTCACTCCTGTTGCAACTTCTGAGGCGTTGGTAATACCTTGTTCCACAACTTCAAAACCATAATTGGAAGCAATCTCTTTTAACTTTGCAAGATGAGATACAGAGTTCGGTTCACTGGTTGTATAAAGAACTCCAATTGTTTTCGCATCCGGTAAAAAAGCGCGGATCATTTTTACTTGGGCCTCTAAAGGAAGCACGTCGCAGGAACCTGTAATATTTGCACCTGTAGATTCCAAAGATTGCACCAAACCTGCTGAAACAGGGTCAGAAATTGCTGTAAATACAATTGGCGGTTTACCGCTGGATTGTGTCGCACTGTATGCAGACATAGCTGCCGGTGTTGCAATAGCGCCAATTAAATCTACTTTTTGAGATACAAAATTTTTCGCAATTAAATCGCTGGTACTGGTTTCACCATTAGCATTTTGGAATAAAATCTCTAAATTTTCGCCTTCCACATAACCGCCTTCTGCAAGACCTTCTTTAAAACCTTGGTAACAGTTATCCAAAGAACCGTGTGTAGCATATTGAATTACACCAACTCTAGCCATGTCTGTACTTGCGCCGTCAGAATTGGTTGTTTCACTGCTGCCGCATGCCGCAAAAGTCAGCAGCATTGTGCTTGCAGCCAAAGCGCAAGCGATTGATTTGATAAATTTTTTCATAATTTTACCCCCATATAAATCTGTTATCTGTTTGAGTATAAAAAAAGCTCTTGTCCCTGCGTTCAAACAGGGACAAGAGCTTAACTCCTGCGGTACCACCCATATTGGCATTTCTGCCCACTTTATCCATACAATTCGTATGTTCCCTTGATAACGGGCGGAAATCCCGTCAAATACTACTTGGCAATTGAGCCTTTCGCTTTGCCCTCATAAGTCCATTCACACTGCCATGCTTTGCCGCCATCACACCAACCGGCGGCTCTCTGAAAAGCAGAATCAGCTTACTACTCTTAATCATCGGTTTATCCTATTCTTTGCTTCATTATATGTTGATAAAACTCATTTGTCAAGTTTTTCTCGTTTTCTTGTTGGAATATCACCTTTGCACTCTGAGTATATATCAGATTGTTGATATTAAAGAATAAGAAAATTAGGATATTTCAACACTATTTTTTTAAAAACCGCTTAATACATGTATGATTTCAACAGGAAATTATTTATATTTCTAATTTAGAATATTTATTTTATTTGTTAGAGATATAATAAATTTATTGATAAATATAAAGTGAGGGCTCTATTATGGAAATGAACACTGTAATTACAATTTCAAGAGAATATGGCAGTGGAGGAAGAGATATTGGCAAATTAGTGGCAGAAAAATTGAATATTCCTTATTATGATCAGGAAATTACAGAAATTGCTGCTAAAAAAAGTGGATTGAGCAATGAAGTGTTACGTGAAAATGATGAAATCGCAACAACCAGTATTTTTGGTAATTTTATGGCCGGTTCCTACTTTTTTGCAAATCAAGCATACAATGCAAATGAACTGACAATCAATGATCAACTCTATTTGTTAGAATCACAAATTATTCAGTCACTTGCCGGAAAGGGTCCCTGTGTTATTATTGGACGTTGTGCCGATTATGTTTTAAGAGAGCATAAGCATGTATTAAATGTATTTGTACATGCAGATATTGAGTTTAGAAAAAAACGTGCAGTAGAGCATTATGGTATATCACCGAAAAAAATTGAAGAGTTTTTGCATAAACAAGATAAGCACCGCGCCCACTATCATAGTTTTTATACTGACCAAAAATGGAAAGCAATCGAAAATTATGATTTAACCATTGACAGTTCGAGATTTGGTATTGACGCTTCTGTTGAAATGATTATAGCTGCCGCTAAAATTAAATCCGGAATTTAATTAAGTATATTTTATATTGATAAATAATACCAATAAAAGCAGTGACTTTTTTATCGAAATGTCACTGTTTTTGTTTGTATTAAATTTAACAATAAATTACCTATTTTTTTAACTAAAAATTAATAACATCTCATTTTTGCCTATAAAAATTATTTTTCATGAGCATATTGCACATATGAATGTGTATTTTTTTAAAATTTTTATATAATATTTCGTATACTGTTTTTGTATTTTTTATTGCTATTTCTGAAACAATCAGTTAAAATATATATTAACTCCCTATTAACAGGTGGGAAACTATGAATTAAAAAAGGGGGTTACGAATATGGAGCGCAAAAAAAACAGAATCATTCCAATTGTGGTCATATCACTTGCAGCAGTTGTTATAGCAGCTGCTGTGGTTCTTGTTTTTATGCTTTCAAAAGAAGAAGCTCCAATAAACAGTTATTCCCGTGAAGATACTATTCAAGATATCACCTTGTATCAAACTCTTTACGGAGAAAATACTGAAACCGCTGCTACCGATGCAGCAAATGCTATGAATGAGCTATCACAATTAATTAGTTTTGAAGAAGATGACTCAGACATACAAAAACTAAATCAAGCTGCTGGGCTTGACTGGATCTCTTTAGATTCACGTACAATTTCCATTTTAGATAAAGCAAAAAAAGTTGCCCAAGATTCGGGCGGTGCTTTTTCACCCACCATTGTGCCTATTTTAAGTTTGTGGGGATTTTCAGGATCGAATCCTTCGGTTCCGACGCAAGAAAAAATCGATCAGTTTTTACCCTATGTCGATTACCAGAATTTACGCGTGGATACACAGGAAAATACCGCCTCTCTCAAAATGCGCTATTCTTCCGTCAGCTTAGACGGTGTTTATAATGGCGCACTTTGTGAAAGCGCGGTATCGTCTTACCAGACTTCCGGTGTCTCTGCCGGCATTATCACCGTCGGCAATTCAGTTGGTGTATACGGAACAAAACCAGATGGTTCCCAATGGACTCTTGCGATTAAAAATCCTGATGTCTCGGACACAGAGCTGCTTGCCATCGGTACTTTTACCATTGAGTCCGGCTACGCTTCCACATGTCAATTAGAACAAAACTCTTTTGTTCAGGACGGCACAACGTATTATGGAATTTTAGATCCCTCTACCGGAAAACCCGTAGAAACTGATTTGGTGTCTGTCACCGTTACCCACGCCGACGGACCTACCAGCGATGCCCTTGCCATTGCCTGTATGGTACTTGGCAAAGAAAAAGGCATGTCCCTGCTAGAACAATATAATGCAGGCGGTATTTTCATTGACCGAGAAAACAATGTTACCGTTACGGATAATATAAAAGAATCCGTACAACTAACAACAGATACTTTTAAACTTGCATAATTTCTGTTGTACAAGTTTCATCTGTTAATGAAAGGTTTATGGCATTTGTTATTAAAAACCTTACATTTAGGAGGATAAGCATGAATTTGTCTATACCATTAAACCCATTCAGAACCTTTGGTGGTGCAAAGGTTCCACATCGCAAACATACCGGTTCATCACCTTCTGAGGTGATTCCTGCACCGGAAAAAGTCAGGATACCAATGCAAATGCATATTGGTGCTCCCTGCAAACCTCTTGTGAAAGTTGGTGACCAAGTACTCGTCGGTCAAAAAATCGGCGATAGCGATGCTTTTATTTCCGCACCAATTCATGCAACCATATCCGGTAAAGTAACCGCAATTGAAAAAATTGTGATGACCGACGGAAAAAGTGTTGACGCTGTTGTTATTACATCCGATGGTGAAAATGCTGTATCGCCGGAGATTCAGCCTCCTGAAATTCACTCTAGAGAAGACTTTGTAAAAGCAATCAGAGAATCAGGTTTAGTGGGTCTTGGCGGCGGTGGTTTTCCTACCCATGTAAAAGTAAATCCGCCAACACCGGTTGATACTTTGCTAATCAATGCTGCAGAATGTGAACCGTATATTACAGCGGATCACAGAGAAATGCTTGAAAACTCTGATCGAGTCATCGACGGTATGTTTGCAGTAGCCAAATATTTAGATATAAAACGCATCATTATTGGTATTGAAAGCAATAAGCCGGACGCAATTAAATTAATGAAAGAAAAGCTTGCGTCGGATTCAAGAAATAAAAACGGTATGGCAGGCGTTCTCACTTTGCGTGCCGTTTATCCGCAAGGTGCAGAAAAAGTTTTGATACAAGCAGCGACAGGAAAACAGTTAAGCCCTTCTAAGCTTCCTGCTGACTTAGGCTGTATTGTAATGAACGTTACAACAGCCGGTTTCATCTCCGATTATTTAAAAACCGGTATGCCGCTTATCACAAAGCGTGTTACCATTGATGGGTCCGCTGTCACAACGCCAAAAAATGTAATTGTCCCAATCGGCACCAGCCTAGAAGATGTGGTGGCTTTTTGCGGAGGCTATAAAGGAGAATTGCGTGAAGTTTTACTTGGCGGTCCTATGATGGGTATTGCCATTCCTTCTGACGATTTTCAAATTATGAAACAGTCTAACGGCGTATTATTCTTCGGTCCAAAAGAAGCAATCAGAAAGCGCACCACAGCCTGCATCCATTGCGGTTCCTGCGTAACGGTGTGTCCAATGCATCTGGAACCTTATGCATTAGAACAAAACTT
This sequence comes from uncultured Clostridia bacterium, assembly GCA_944384835.1. Classification (GTDB taxonomy): domain Bacteria; phylum Bacillota; class Clostridia; order Oscillospirales; family Acutalibacteraceae; genus UMGS1071. The sequence goes on from CALWUU010000013.1 coordinate 84,982, forward strand.
TGAAAAAAGAATTACCGAACGCTTGCGTAAGCTTTCTGTCATGACGTGTATTGAATGCGGCAGCTGCTCATATGTATGCCCTGCCAATCGTCCTTTGGTACATTCCATTCGTCTTGGCAAAAGCTTAATCCGCAAAGAAGATGCGGCAGAAAAAGAAAGACAAGAAGCTTTAAAAGCAAAAACAGAAGCTGCAATTGACGCTGTAGAAGCTGAAACAAAATAAATTTTATAAAGTACATAGCGACCTACGTTACTTTATAAGTATTAGCATATCGATTGGAAAGGCTTGAATGTATTATGAAAGATAAATTGATTGTGTCTTCTTCTCCTCATTTGAGAAACAACTCTACGACACAAAAAATAATGTTGGATGTTATCATAGCAATGATACCTGCTGCAATTGCATCCATTGTATTTTTTGGGTATTGGGCAGCAATTACACTGGCAGTTGCAATAGCTTCATGTGTACTATCTGAATTCGTATGCCGTTTGGTCATGAAACGTGAACAAACGGTTGGGGATTTAAGTGCAATTGTAACCGGAATGCTGCTTGCATTTAACTTGCCGCCGACGATCAATCCATTAATTACTGCATTTGGCGGTGTGGTTGCAATTGTAGTGGCTAAACAAATGTTTGGCGGTTTAGGCCAAAACTTTGTAAACCCTGCGCTTACGGCGCGTATTGTATTATTGGTATCTTTCCCTGTTCATATGACAACATGGGCAACTCCATTTTTCTATACCGGCAGCGTAGACGCGATGACTACTGCTACTCCCCTTGGTATTTTGTCAGAGGGTACCGGAACCATGCCGTCTTATCTGGATATGTTCCTTGGTAATATTGGTGGTTCTATGGGTGAAACCAGCGCTCTGGCAATTTTAATCGGCGGTATTTACTTAATTGCACGTCGTGTCATCAATCCTATTGTTCCCTTTGCTTACATAGGTACTGCAGCTGCTATTTCCGGTATTGCGTGTGCCGTTACCGGACGCGATGTTTTGGTTGACATTCTCTCCGGCGGTTTAATGCTCGGTGCATTCTTTATGGCAACAGACTATGCAACCACTCCTATTAACTGGAGAGGAAAGCTGGTATTTGCAATTGGATGCGGTATTATTACCATGTTAATTCGTTTATTCGCCTCTTTACCGGAAGGTGTATCATATTCAATCGTAATTATGAATATTTTAACTCCGCATATTGAAAGTTTGACCCGTTCAAAAACCTTTGGTTTTATCAAAGCCAGAAAGGAGCGGAAACGAAGTGAAGTTTAAAGCTAAAGAGATTGCTGTTCCGGCTTTAATTTTATGTGCTATTTGTTTGGTTGTTACAGGTGCTTTGTCTGCAACAAACTTTATTACAAAAGACAAAATTGCCGCATTGAACTTAGAAACAGAGCAAGAGTCGCGTTCCGTTGTATTACCTGATGCAGCTAGCTTTGAAGCCGGCGACACGGAAGGAAGCTATTACATAGGTAAAGGTGAAGATGGTTCTGTAAAAGGATATGTATTTACAAGCTCTGCAAAAGGTTATTCCAGCACCATTCAAGTAATGACCGGTATCAGTGCAGAGGGTGAAATTACCGGTGTAACTATTTTATCTTTGAGCGAAACGCCTGGTTTGGGAATGAATGCGCAAAATGCCAGCTTTACTGATATGTATAAGCAAAGTGTACCGGCTGACGGATTTACTGTTATCAAGTCAGGCACAGCCGGTGATGGCAATGTTGTGGCATTAACAGGCGCTACTATTACATCGCAAGCTGTAACTGACGCTGTAAATCTTGCTGTTGATCAATACAATGAAATCAAGGGGGGTGCTTAAGTTGGGCAAAGGTAAAGGATATGGCAAAGAACTTACAAAAGGCATTTTAAAAGAAAATCCGGTTTTCAGACTGGTGCTCGGTACCTGCCCCACTTTGGCAGTTAGTACAAGTGCAATGAGCGCTTTAGGTATGGGTGCCGCAGCAACCATCGTTTTAATTTGCTCAAACTTAGCTATCTCAGCATGTCGTAATATTATTCCGGATAAAGTGCGTATTCCTGCTTACATTACAATCATTGCAGGTTTCGTTTCCGTAGTACAATTGTTGGTAAAGGCGTTTGTGCCGGCAATTGACCAAGCTCTTGGTATTTATTTACCCTTGATTGTTGTTAACTGTATTATCTTAGGCCGTGCTGAGGCTTTTGCAAATAAAAATCCAATCATTCCTTCTATGCTGGATGGTTTGGGAATGGGTATTGGTTTTACCCTAGCTTTGCTTTCCATGGGTATTATTCGTGAATTATTAGGCGCCGGTACTATTTTTGGTCTGCCGGTTACCATTAATTTTATGGATCCAATCATTATTTTCATTCTTGCACCCGGCGGATTCTTTGTTTACGGTATTTTAGTTGCAATTGTAAACAAATTGACTAAGGGTAAAAAAGCCGAACTTGGCTGCGGCGGATGTCCTATGAGTTCAGCTTGTTCAAAGATTAGCAAAGGAGAGTGTGGATCAGATGATAATGTTTAAGGGTCTTATAAGCATTTTCCTTGCTGGTATTTTGACCGAAAACTTTTTGTTAAGTAAGTTCTTAGGTATCTGTTCTTTTCTAGGCGTTTCCAAAAAGCTTAATACTGCTGTTGGAATGAGTGCCGCTGTTATTCTGGTTATGTTGATTTCTACTGCGGTAACTTGGCCTATCTATATGTATGTATTACTGCCTTTGGGCTTTGACTATCTGGAAACAGTAGTATTCATCATTATTATCGCTGCTCTTGTTCAGTTAATAGAGCTGCTGATGCGTAAGTTTATGCCGCCGCTATATAATGCGCTTGGTATTTATCTTCCGCTGATTACTACAAACTGCGCAATTTTAGGTATTACAACATTGGTTATTGACAATACACTTGATCCAATGGCAAGCTATGGATTTGCCGAATCCATGACCAGTGCTTTAGGAAGCGGTATCGGCTTTTTAGTTGCCATGGTATTGTTCTCGGGTATACGTCAAAAAATGGAGACTTGCGATATTCCAAATTTCTTAAAAGGTCTTCCAATTACATTAATTGCTGCATCTCTACTTGCCGTTTCTTTCTTTGGCTTCCAAGGTTTGGTAGACGGCATGTTAGGTTAAGAGAGGTTGGTATCAATTATGTGGGCATATGAAATTTTTATTCCCGTTGCAATTGTAGTAGGTATCGGCTTAGTATTGGGTCTGGTACTTGCAATTGCCGCAATTATATTCCATGTTCCTGTAGATGAACGTATTGAAGCTGTAACAGAAGTTTTGCCGGGCGCAAACTGCGGCGCCTGTGGATATTCCGGCTGTTCCGGCTATGCAACTGCATTATGTGAAGGCAGTGCTGAAAATGGTCTTTGTGCCCCGGGCGGATCGGATGTGGTCCAAAAAATCAGCGATGTTTTGGGCGGTGGACCCGTTACAATCATTCCAAAAGTGGCAATGGTTCACTGTAACGGTACTCCGCAGCATACCACCAAGAAAATGGATTATACAGGCATTCCTTCATGTGCCGCGGCATCTATGATGTCCGGCGGCACGCAAACTTGCCAGTATGGCTGCTTAGGGTTCGGCGACTGTGTTAATGTTTGCGAATACGATGCAATACACATTGTAAACGGTGTTGCGGTAGTAAATCCTGAAAAATGTACTGCATGCACCATGTGTGTAAAAGAATGTCCGAAGAATCTAATTCGTCTTGTCACGTTAAAAGAGCAGGCAGTTGTACGCTGCAACAATCAAGATAAAGGCGCTCTTGCAAATAAAGTATGTAAAGTTAGCTGTATTGCTTGTATGAAGTGCGTGAAAGCGTGCGAATATGATGCAATCAAAATTGACAACTTCCGTGCTATTATTAATCCTGATAAATGTACCGCTTGCGGTGCTTGTGTAGATGTTTGTCCAAAAGATTGTATTACCTTATATTCTGCCGAACCACGCAGAATGCAGGCATAAAAATGTTATAGTTTTCAAAAATCCCCTTAAAGTTAGAGGTTCCTCAAGCTTTAAAGGGGATTTTTCTTTCTTTATTTTTGGCTTTACTATCCCCTATGATGATATAAATTCTTCTTAAAATTATAGTCAAAGTATACAAATTTAATCCACTTTACAGAAAACCGCCCCAAACCTATTGACATTCCACACTTTTTTGCTTAAGATTAAAGTTGCTATATAGTTAGTTTAGCTAACTAATTATTGGGAGATGTAAATATGGATCATGATACAAATATGGCTGCAATGAACGTTGCTCTATTTTGTAGATTAAACTTAAATAAAAAATGCTCCATTCCAATTCGGCACAGCGAAATGGGCGTATTAATATATGCAACTCTTGCCAAAGAACCTATCACTCCTGTTACCATAAGCAATCAATTCGGCATTTCCAAACCTTCCGCAACCGCAATCTTAAAAATTTTAAAAGAGCATGAATACATAGAACATTGTCCTTCTCAAGTGGACGGAAGAAGCTATACAATTACAGTAACAGATAAAGGGACGCATTTGGTAGAAACGGCATGTAACGAATATACAAAATCAATTGCATTATTACGTTCCAAAATGGGTACAAAAGATTTTGAACAGCTGCTGCGTCTGATATGTAAAGCAAATACAATTTTAAGAGAAAATATGGGGCTAAATGAAATACACACTTAATATGATACATTAGTATCTATCCAGAAAATGAATTTTGTAAGTAAAGAAACATGGTGAAGAAAAATGATGAAGATTGGCTTGGACGTTGGCTCTACCACAATTAAATGTGTTGTTTTAGATGAAAACGAACAAATTTGTTTTAAATCCTATGAAAGACACTATTCCCAAATTACTGAGAAACTAGCGGCTTTATTGACTAAAATTAAAAATGAAGTTGTCAAAGACCAACCTGTTCAGCTGGCCATTTCCGGGTCGGCCGGAATGGGTATTGCACAGGAATGTAACTTTCAATTTGTACAGGAAGTATATGCTACCAGAACTGCTACCAAAAAATTAATACCGGATGCCGATGTTATTATTGAATTGGGTGGTGAAGATGCCAAAATCTTGTTTGTAAGCGGCAGCATGGAAGTTCGTATGAATGGTTCCTGTGCAGGCGGTACAGGCGCCTTTATCGACCAAATGTCCACGTTGCTTCACTTAACCCCTGAGGAATTAAATAACATTGCAAAGAAACATGAAAAAATTTATACCATCGCATCCAGATGCGGTGTATTTGCTAAGTCTGATATCCAGCCATTGTTGAACCAAGGCGCCCGCAAAAGTGACATTGCAGCAAGTATTTTTGCTGCGGTTGCCAATCAGACCATTGCAGGTCTGGCTCAAGGAAGGGAAATTAAAGGCAACGTTGTATATTTGGGAGGACCTCTCACCTTTTTATCCGAATTGCGCAAAAGTTTTGATACAGCTTTAAACGTAACCGGTATTTTCCCGGAAAATTCTTTATATTTTGTTGCATTAGGAACAGCATATGGCTGTAATGAAGAAATTGATTTGGATAAAGCAATAGACAGTGTAAAAAATTATACACAATCCGGTGAATTTTTATCGATTCCCCCTCTTTTCCAATCTCAAGAAGAATATGAAGAATTTGAACAGCGCCACAATAAAGATGTGGCAAAGCGCGGAGATATTTCAACCTATCAAGGTGAAGCTTATCTGGGTATTGATGCCGGCTCTACTACTATTAAAGCAGTGGTAATCGGTTCTGATAATGAAATTTTAGATGAACTATATCAAAGCAATTCAGGCGACCCAATTCCTATCATAAAGGAACATTTGATTCATTTATATGAAGAATATCCAAACATTCAAATCAAATGCAGTGCTGTTACCGGCTATGGTGAGGAGTTGCTGAAAAATGCCTTTGGTCTTGATTATGGTATTGTTGAAACCATTGCGCATTACACTGCCGCAAAAACATTTTTACCTGACGTAGATTTTATCATTGACATTGGCGGTCAGGATATGAAATGCTTCAAAATACGTAATCATACCATTGATAATATTTTCTTAAATGAAGCATGTTCTTCCGGCTGCGGTTCTTTTCTGCAAACCTTTGCCAATACGCTTGGCTATGAAATCCAAGACTTTGCTAAATTAGGTTTATTTGCAAAACGTCCCGTAGATTTAGGTTCCCGTTGTACTGTATTTATGAATTCTTCTGTAAAACAAGCGCAAAAGGATGGTGCCACCACAGAAGATATTTCTGCAGGACTTTCTGTCAGTGTCGTTAAAAATGCAATTTATAAAGTAATCCGTGCTGCGTCTCCGGAAGAGTTGGGAAAACACATTGTAGTACAAGGCGGTACTTTCCTTAATGATGCTGTCTTGCGTGTGTTTGAACAAGAAATGGGCGTAAATGTTATTCGTCCTGACATTGCAGGTCTTATGGGCGCTTATGGAGCCGCAGTATATGCAAAAGAGCACAATCAACCAAAAGGGAAAATGTTGAGCTTACAGCAATTAAAAGACTTTTCCCATCAAGTAAAATTGGTCACTTGCGGATTATGTAATAATCATTGCAAACTAACAGTGAATATGTTTGACGGAAATCGTAAATTCATAGGCGGTAACCGATGTGATAAGCCAATCAAACAAAAAGAAGTCATTGATGCTCCTAATATGTATGCGTTTAAAATGAAGGCACTGCTTAGCTATCAACCGGTTCCAGGTCCCAGAGGAAAAATTGGTCTTCCTATGGGAATGAATATTTATGAAATGCTTCCTTTCTGGCATGCATTTTTTACATCTCTGGGATTTGAAGTGGTAACTTCTCCTCTCTCTAACCGCGAGATGTATATTAAAGGTCAACATACCATTCCTTCTGACACGGTGTGTTTCCCTGCTAAATTAATGCATGGTCATGTCTGTACTTTAATTGATGAGGGAGTAAAAACTATTTTTTATCCTTGCCTTACCTACAATTTCGATGAAGGTTTAAGCGATAATCATTATAACTGTCCCGTTGTTGCATATTATCCGGAAGTTATTTCTGCCAATGTATCTGAATTGGAAGGTCTTAACTTTATTAACGATTATTTAGGGGTACACCGTAAAAAAGATTTTCCTGAAAAAATGCATGGCGTTCTTGCGAAATACTTTGATGGTATCAGTCTAAAAGAAGTAAAAACAGCTGCGGAAAAGGGCTATGCGGAATATGAGCATTATTTGGATACCATTCGCAAAGAAGGCGATGCAATGATACAGCAAGCAGAAGCAAATCAAATGCCAATTATTGTTCTTTGCGGCAGACCGTATCATTTAGATCCTGAAATCAATCACGGTATTGATAAACTGATTACAAGCTTAGGCGCCTGTATCGTAACAGAAGATGTCATCAGCAATAAAGTAGAAAAATTAAATACTACGGTTTTGAATCAATGGACGTATCACGCCAGATTGTATGCCGCGGCAGAATATATCTCTGATAAGCCTCAGTTTAATTTGGTACAGTTGGTATCGTTTGGCTGTGGAATTGACGCGATTACAACAGATGAGGTTCGCAGCATTCTTGAGAAAAGCGGTAAAATCTATACCCAAATAAAAATTGATGAAATTACTAATCTCGGCGCTGTTAAAATTAGACTGCGCAGTCTATTTGCGGCTTTAGAACAATAATAAGTCATTTTTTATATATTCGTATGTAATGTGTGCTGTATGAAAAGGGCTGACAGCATTTCATGATACCATGCCCTGAATAAAGGAGATGAGTCTTTCACATGGCTGAATTGGTTTATGATGAAACAGGTCGTTTATTGTTTACAAAAGAAATGAAAGAAGAATATACCATCTTATGCCCTACTATGATTGAAATTCATTTTCGTCTGGTACTGGAAGTGATGAAAAGCTTTGGCTATAAGGTAGAATTGCTCAGTACATCCAGCCCTAACATTGCGCAGGAAGGGTTAAAGTATGTACATAATGATACATGTTATCCGGCATTGCTGGTAATTGGGCAGTTTATCGACGCTTTAAACAGCGGTAAATATGACGTCAATAAAGTAGCGCTTATTATTACGCAAACAGGCGGCGGATGTCGTGCTTCCAACTATATTCATCTGCTGCGTAAAGCTTTGATTCGCGCAGGATATCCTCAGGTTCCTGTTATTTCTATGAACTTAAACGGTATGGAAAAAAATCCGGGATTTTCTGCAAGTATCCCGTTTCTGCGCAAAATGATTTCCGTTCTATACTATGGCGATGTTTTAATGCAGCTAAAAAACAATATCGAGCCATATGAAGACAATAAGGGCGATGCCGAAAAAATGGTTGAAAAATGGATTGGACTGCTTTCCAAACAACTCAGAAAAGGTGAAGGTTTATCCAAATCTCAGTTTGGCAATAACGCAAAAAAAATTGTAAAAGATTTTGCCTCTATCCCCATTCACAGAGTCCCGAAAGTCAAAGTGGGAATTGTTGGAGAAATCTACGTAAAATATGCTCCTATTGCCAATAATGACCTTGAAAACTTTCTGAAGTCTCAAGGATGCGAAGTATATGTGCCGGGAATTGTAAATTTTGTTCTCTTTAAAATTGATAATCGTTTGGATGATATCAAGCTTTACGGCGGCAATACGGTGAAATATCAAATCAATAAAATTTTATTGGATTATTTGCTATCCTTGCAAACCGTTATGATTAAAGCATTTAAAGAATGTCCTGAAGTACTGGCGCCTGCTGATTATTATCATGTAAAAAAATTAGCGAAAGGTGTCATTGGCTACGGAAATAAAATGGGTGAAGGATGGCTGCTTACAGCTGAAATTTTAGAGCTGGTAGAAGCAGGATATGAAAATATTGTTTGTGCTCAGCCGTTTGGTTGTCTGCCAAACCATATTTGCGGAAAAGGCATGATCCGCAAAATCAACGAGGTAGACAGCAGAGCCAATATTGTTCCAATTGATTACGATCCAAGCGCAACACGAGTCAATCAAGAAAACCGCATTAAATTAATGCTGTCCATAGCCAAAGAAAAACTGGACGAACGAGCAAAAGCACAATAAAAAAAGCTCTGCAATTGCAGAGCTTTTTTTATTGTATAACAGTATATTCTTTTATTCAGAATCATGATATAATAAGACAAAACTAATTTTTGAGGACTATTATGAAAACACTATTTGTTGCAATAAACGCAAAATATATTCATACCAATTTGGCTGTCCGCTATATGCATGAACTGGCAAAAAAAAATGGTTATAAAACAACAGATATCGCTGAATATACCATAAATCAACGTCTTCCCCAATTGCTGCGTGAGCTGTATCTTACAAAAGCCAATCATATGATTTTTTCCTGCTATATTTGGAATATTGATATGATACTGGACTTATGTTGTCAGTTAAAACAAGTGATGCCCCACACCAAAATACTGTTAGCCGGTCCGGAAGTCAGCTATAACAGCGCAGAGATGATGGAACAATATACGTTTATCGACGGAATCATACGCGGCGAAGGTGAAACAGCTCTTATACCATTATTGGAACATTTACAATTCGAAACACCGGCATCGGTTGTTCCCTCTTTTACTTATCGAAATGAACACCAAATATTAGAAACAGAGCAAGCATCTCCTATTTCACTGTCAGAGCTTCCTTTTCCGTATCCAGATTTAGAAAAGGAAAAAGGGCGTATTCTATATTTTGAATGTTCGCGCGGATGTCCCTTCCGGTGCGGATATTGCCTGTCATCCATTGAAAAAGGCGTTCGGTTTATGCCGCTGGAACAAGTGTACCACTGTTTGGATATATTTCTATCCAAACGAGTCTCTCAAGTAAAATTTGTGGACAGAACATTTAACTGTAATAAAAATTACGCGTTGTCTATTTGGAAATATTTAAAGGAACACGATAATGGAATAACCAATTTTCATTTTGAAATTGCAGGAGATTTACTGGACGAAAAAACAATTGCGTTCCTAAGTACCGTAAGAAAAGAGCAATTTCAATTTGAAGTAGGTGTGCAATCCACCAATGCGGAAACATTATCAGCGATTACCAGAAAAACAAATACAGAAAAGCTGCTCCAAATTTGTAAGGAAATTGACTCTTTCGGAAACATACATCTTCATTTAGATTTAATTGCCGGGCTTCCCTTTGAAGATATTCGCTCATTCAAAAATTCTTTTAATCAAGTGTTTCAAATTCACCCGCAGCAACTGCAGCTTGGATTTTTAAAGGTATTAAAAGGTTCTTCCATACATAGAGAAAGCGGAAAATATGGAATTTTATATACTTCAAAGGCACCTTTTGAAGTGCTTCAAACCAATTGGCTTTCTTTTGATGATGTTTTATTCTTAAAAGATATAGAAAGCATGGTGGAACTCTATTACAATAGCGGACGTTTTCAAACCATTCTTTCCTGCATGATAAAAGAATTTAAAACGCCGTTCGATTTTTTTGCGCAATTGGGGTCTTTTTACACTGCACACGGATATCACCTATCCAATCACTCAAAAGAACAATATTATGAAATTTTATGTGATTTCTGGCAATCAACCAATCGTATTTTTACCGAAACTATGAAACAATTATGTATTTATGATATTTGTTTGCATGAAAAACCAAAGAAACTGCCTGCATTTACTGATAACGTGTATCAATATAAATATCGTGACTGGATCTCTAAGTTTTATGAATTGCAGGAACATATTCAGACATATCTTCCAAACTACACTTCAGAAAGTGCCAAACGCATTGCAAAAATTGTTCATATGCAGGTATTTCCCTTTCATCCCGAAACGCAAGACTTAATACCCACTGCAGTTTTATTTGATTATCAAAAAAGAGATTTAACAGGAAAAGCATATCATTACTTTTTCCCTTTATCAGAATAAAAACGTTTTGCATTTGTACAACGTTTTTATTCTATCATCCATCATTTTAAAACAACGAGCAACTCAACCAATTTGATTACTTTCTGATTGATAACCTCATAGTATATTTCGTTTCCTTCCCGTTTTCCTTCTACGATACCTGCACTTTTTAAAACAAACAAATGTCTTGAAACATTACTTTGTTTGACGCCTAAACTAGTTTCAATCGCAATAACATTACATTTATTTGCAAGTAAAAGATTGACAATACTTAGACGTGTTGGATTTGCCAACGCTTTTAGCAATTCTGCATCTTCTGCGCATTCATCCATAGTTAATGTTTTCATATCCCTATTTTCTTCATACATCTTCTTCATTCTCCCAGCATTATATATTAATAATATACTAAATCTAAAATAGTATACTGATTAAAACTACATAAATTATGTTATCATTGTTGGCTCAAAAAAGCAAGATAATGTCATTAATAAAACATAATATATAGTAAATAGCACCTATTATGCTACAACAATACCAGATATCCACACTATATACAAAATATATACATTTGTCAACAAATTGATAAATATTTTCATAGGATACGGAGCAGTTATTCCTTAAAACCGAAAGAAATAACTGCTAAAAATGGATATAAAAATATAATTAAACTAAACTTTAAGATATTTCGTTGTATAAATTTCCTAATTTTACTATTTGGATATTTTATTATTTGAAACTATTATATTATGTTGTATAATAAATTATATGTGTATTAAGAGGAGAGATTAATTTGAAAAAGAAAAAAATGTTACGCAATACAATACTATGTTCTGCTGCCGCATTATTATTGGTAGCTTCTTTAACTGCTTGCGGTAATCAAGACGAGGCAAGCTCTGTTGTATCTGAAGAACCTGCTCCAAGCAGTGCAGCTGAAGTGAAATATGAAAATATTAATCCATTGACCGGAGAAAATAATCTTTCTGCATCTGCTAAGGGCCAACGTCCTATTGCTTTTATGATTAATAACAATCCTAACGCTCGTCCCCATTGGGGACTGTGTTCTGCAGATGTTGTCATTGAAGGTCTTGTCGAAGGCGGCAGTACACGTATGATGTGGCTGTTTGCAGATGTGAGCGATGTTCCAAAAATCGGTTCACTCCGCAGTATGCGCCATGACTTTGTAGAATTGGCAGATGGATTAGATGCCATACTTGTTCACTGGGGAGGCAGCCCACAGGCATATACTTCTGTTTCTGCGAATGGTGTTGATGATATTGACGGTCTTAGCGACAGCGCAAACTTTTTCCGTGATCACACCAGAAATGTTCCAATAGAACATACCGGATACACTACCGGAGAAAATGTTTTATCTGCGATTGAGCAAAATGCTTTTGAAATAAAAGCTGACAGCCAATATATTTCCCCATTTACATTTGGAAAACCAGACGAAAAACGTACGTTAAGTGACGGCAGCTGTACACAAGTAGATGTATTTTTTTCTAGTGCGGGATATAACCATACGTTTACCTACGATGAATCAGACGGATTGTACTACAATAGTATCGAGGGTGCTCCAATGACTGATGATAACGGTCAGCAAATGGCTGTAACAAATGTGATTGGTTTATATATGAACGTATCTACGATTGCAGGCGATGGTTCCGGACGTGTAGATATGGATTTAAGCAGCGGTGAAGGTTTCTATATCTCCAACGGTACCTATGAAACAATTACTTGGGAAAAAGGAAATACACCAAGTAATCCTCTAAAGCTTTATGATAAAAACGGAAATGAATTAGTTTTAAATGCAGGTAAAAGCTGGATTGGCCTTCTTCCTGAAGAGTATCGCGCAAATACAGTAATAGCATAAAATAAGTAAACAGCGGATTTACACCGCTGTTTTTTTATGTTATGTCGATAGGCAGGCGGGATACTGTTTGAATTTGCTATGTATCTTTCAGGTAAATTCAAAAAAGTAAGTGAATAAGATTTAATCAATGAGCGGTCATCTGTCTACATGAGAAAAAATCTATACAGGTATGTATATCTCTCTTAAAACAGATTTTCTGCAGTATGCCATCTATCAGCGCTTTTATACAATGGTATTTCATAATAAAGAGGAAACCATTTCTATTTCTAAGCATTTTGGAATAGTTCCTGCCTATTCTCTTGATCGATAACATGGTTCAGAAATTTTTTGGTTTAGCAGCAAAATAATTTCGCAATGTTTCATGTCTCTTGAAAAGTATAGATATATTTCACTTCTATGCCTTGTACTGTTTGATTCCATTAAAAAAATATCAGATTTAACAAATTCCTGTTTTAATATGATTCATATTTAAAACAAGCGATTTTTATATTCGGCGCTCCATATATCATTTTGAGCACAACGGATAAAATGACAGTTTCAAAAAATATATCACTCCCTTTCAACAGCACAGTAAATTTATACCAACTTAATATGCAAAATTAATCAAATAAATTGAAAAAAAATGTCCAATACGCAACAATTTGTAAATAATAAAGTTGAGTGGTGTACATATTTATGAAAAAGTATTATAATAATGAAATATGAATTTCATCATCAGGAAACATATTACAATAGTATAATAGAATGATAAATAATAAGAAATGAGAGATGATATTGAGTAATAAGTACAGGAACTTAGCTCAGAATACCGCAATTTTTGCGATAGGAACATTTAGTTCAAAATTGTTGGTATTCATAATGATGCCAATATACACTCGGGCGTTGTCTACAGCCGAATATGGTACTGTTGACTTAATACAACAAATATCAAATTTATTGGTTCCAATTGTAACTCTTGGTGTTACAAATGCATTAATACGGTTCGGTCTGGATAAATCATTTCGGAAAAATGATGTATTTACAACCGGTATCATATGCTTTTTAGCAGGATTTTCATTACTATTGTGTTTTTCCCCTCTGATTCATATGATATCAGTTACCTCTGACCATACTGTCATGTTGTATTTCTTTGTATTAATGTCTGCAATGCGTGAAATGTGCAGCCAATTTTCCAGAGCAAAAGGATACGTAAAACTATATGCTTTTGACGGATTTTTAACTACTTTAATGACATGCCTGCTGACGATAGTCTTTTTGATGGGATTTAAATGGGGAATTAACGGATATTTGTCTGCAATTATTATAACAGACGCTTTATCTTCTATATTTTTATTTTTCTCCGCAAGGTTATATCAAAATATTAAATTTAAGGGATTAGACAAACAGACCTTTAAAATGATGCTGCGTTATGCCATTCCCATGATTCCTACAACATTGCTGTGGTGGATCGTCAGTGTATCTGACCGATATGTCATTACTTATATGATTGGTGCTGACGCAAATGGTTTGTATGCTGCCGCTTATAAAATTCCCACAATAGTGGTGTTAGTTTCTACTATTTTTATGGACGCATGGCAAGTGAGTGCCGTATCTGAAATTAAAGACCGAAGAGCTTTGGCAAAATTCTTTTCCAATGTATTTCGTGGATATCAGTCCATCATTTTTCTTGCCGGAAGCTTACTGATTCCTTTTTCAAAGATATGTACCATAATTTTAGTTGCCGGTGATTATTATGAATCTTGGAGGTACATTCCCTTCCTAATGCTTGCAACCATTTATAACTGCTTGGTCCAATTTATGGGCAGTGTTTATATGATAGAACGCAAAGGCGTAACTACTTTAATTACTTCGATTATTGCCGCAGCTACCAATATTGTGGGAAACTTCATTTTAATTCCTATCTGCGGGGTAAACGGCGCTGCCTATTCCACATGCTTCAGTTATTTTATTGTTTTTGTAATCAGAGCAATCCACACAAGAAAATTTATACGTATCAATTACAGCGTATTGAAGTTTTCTGTCAATGCAGTGCTGACCCTTGCGCAAGCCATCATTATGATTACAGAAGTTCCAGGATGGATCATTTATGAGGTTGTTCTCACGTTATTGGTTTTACTATTAAATATGAAAGTACTCATTTTAAGTTTTAAAAAAATCATTGGAAAATTCGGACGCAAAAAGGCAAAAACATAATAAATGAAACTAAAAACAGGAATCGCTATAACTGCGGTTCCTGTTTTATGATAAATAAAGAACCGGCGCAAATTTGAATGTTTGCGCCGGTTCTGCTTTTTAAATAAGGCGTAATGCAATTGGAATATTGATTAATGCCACAGCAATTCCTGAAAGAAGGCCAAACAATACATCCGATGGGAAATGTACGAATAAATACAATCTGGAAAAAGATATAATAAACGCCAAAGCCAAAGCAATCAAACCAATTTTATAGTTCATGTGCAACAAAATTGTGGCACTTGCAAATGATGATGCTGTATGACCTGAAGGCAGTGAAGATCCCATTGGCCGTCTGATCAATATCGGAACATCTTTGTATATATCACATGGTCTTAAACGATTAAAACGAGACTTAATAAACATGTTAGAAAAAGTCGTCATAATAATTGTTACAATCAGCAATACACCGTGATATTTGTATTGAGTAAATAAAGTAATAAAAATGCCAGTGAATACCCAAACCAAAGCGCCGTTGCCCATTGATGTGAAAAAGGTCATTGCTTTATCCAGTTTAGGACCACGTAATTCTTGAATTTTAAACAAAATTTTATTATCAAGGTGCTGTGTGCGTGCCTTTGTACGCTCCATTTTCAATCTACTCCTAATAATGATATATATTCATAAACATATGAAGTTTTACATCAGTTCACACTTAGCTTTTATAATAATATATCATACTTACATTTAAAAGAAAACAAAAATTAATAAATTGAAAGAATAATCAGAAAGATTGCATAAAAATAAATTTATTATGAAAAAAATTTATTGCATTTTTATATATTAAAATCACTTAAATATTTTTAACTTGCATTCTTTATGTCGTATGATACAATTGTACCAAAGAAATATGATGAAATTTGTATCATATAATCAGAAAGGAATTATAAAAGTATGAAACAATTTTTTAAGGATTTTAAAGAGTTTGCGATACGCGGTAATGTAGTAGATATGGCCGTTGGTGTTGTAATCGGTACCGCATTTAGTAAAATTGTATCTTCTCTGGTTAGTGATATTATCATGCCTGCCCTATCCTTAATTACCGGACGGGTCAGCTTACAGGATCTAAGCTTCACTTTGCCAACCGGAGAAGGCATGGAACCGATTGTTTTAAAATACGGCGTGTTTTTGCAATCTGTTTTAGATTTTCTAATTATTGCGTTCTCTATTTTTGTTGTTATTAAACTAATCGGAAAACTCCGCAGAAAAAAGAAAGAGGAACCACCAGAAACTCCTGCTCCAACAAAAGAAGAAGTTTTATTAACAGAGATCAGAGATTTACTTGCCGCACAAAAAGCATCTGCAATAACAGAACAAAAAAACGCGGATAATATTCCTGTGTTAGAATCTGATAAAAAAGAGTCATAAAAAGAAACCTGGTACCGGTACCAGGTTTCTTTTTTAAAAATTTACTCTCGAAACACGTCTTGGACGACCTTTTATCGGCCTTGTTTGCAAAGCTTTTAAAACAATATCACCTTTGCTGTTCAAAATATCTACAAAGGTAGAAATACTTTGTACATCTATAATTCCAATATCATCAGAGGTTACTCCCTTAATACTGCAAATAGTGCCTACAACATCCATCGGACGCATCTTGGTTTTTCTGCCGGCATTAATATGAAGCTTTGTAATGGAGTTACTGAAAGCAGCACCTTTTTCCGGTTTAAAGTCCGGCTTTTTCATGATTGTTTCTGCAAATGCTGGATGATACTGCTCTACCAAATCTCTTGTTGGCGGAGTAACAAAAATCCAGCGTGAACATATATACAACTGTAAATCCTGTGCCGCAGGAGCTTCTTCTTTTGTGTAAAAAGTGATTGCTATTCCCTTTCTTCCGTTTCTTCCTGTACGACCAATGCGGTGAACATAATGTTCTTTGGCTCTTGGCAAATCATAATTTACAACGTGAGTGACATGGTCTATATCAATTCCCCGTGCCGCTACATCCGTTGCAATTAAATAACGGAAATTCCCTCTGCGGAATTGGTTCATGATGTCAATTCTATCATCCTGTTCCATACCGCCATGAATTTTTCCGCATGGAATATTGCTGTCCCCTAACTTTTGAAATACAAAATCAACTTTTTCCTGCGTATTACAAAAAACAATACAGCTGTCCGGATTCTGCAATACCAAAACATCTTTTAATAGCTGCAATTTTTCTGTTTCTTCTGCTCGAAAACAAGTTTGTTTAATTCTGTCTACTGTTACAGTTTCTGCTTGTATTTCAACACGTACAGGATGATACAAATAATCCTGCGCTAAACGTTCAATTTCTTTTGGCATAGTAGCGGAAAACAATAAAGTTACAGGATGTCCCGGCAAATGAGAAATAATTGCTTTCACTTGTTCTAAAAATCCCATATTTAACATTTCATCCGCTTCATCAATGACAAGATAACGGATGGCGGATGTGTCTAATGTTTTACGCTCCATATGATCCAGCACGCGTCCCGGCGTTCCAACTACAATATGTGTTTTTTGTTTTAAAGCATGTACTTGCTGATAAAACGGAGATCGTCCGAATAATACGGGGACATTAATTCTTTTGTAACGTCCAATATGAAAAATATCTTCTTTTACCTGTATGGCTAATTCCCGTGTTGGCGCCAGTACTAAAGCCTGTGGTCTGTTTTCATCCCATTCTACCAATTCGCAAAGAGGTATTCCGAAAGAAGCTGTTTTACCGCTTCCTGTCTGTGATTTTGCCAATACATCCTTGCCTGCTAAAATTTCAGGAATCACTTTTACTTGCACAGGCGTTGGCGTGCGGTATTGCAGCTGCTCCAACGCAGATAAAATTTCTTCGCTCAAAGGATATTCTGTAAAACTTGATGGCATATATTAAGCTCGCTTTCTATTTCGCATCTTCATAAATAAACATATGAAATACTTACGCGCGCATAAGTATTTCATATGTTTGCTTGTATATGATAAAATGTATTATTCAATATATCATTCAATGAAATCGGAATCATATTTTCTATTGATTCAAAACATTGCTCTTACACAAGAATAAAAATAAACAAAAATGATATTAAGAATATTATATTAATCATACAAAGGAACGGCTTGTTTGTCAATGAATCTTTTCATACAAATCCAATATATTTCTACTTGATCCAGATGAGAGAGTATATAAACATTTTTACTGTAATTGCATAGTATGATATAGGCTTGTCATAATGAAAAATCCATATTTGAACTGTTATCAATTACGATTCTTTTTTGTACAAGCCAAGCCATACAAAATATGAAATGAGGGAATTATGAATATGGCAAACCAAGTTGTCGACGTAAGTACCTTCCAACAAACAATTGATTGGTCTCAGGTAAAACAAGACGGCATTGCAGGCGCAATGATACGTGCCGGCTATGGATTCGGTACTGTAGACAATCAATATCGTGCTAATGTAACAGGATGTGAAAACAATGGTATTCCATACGGAATGTATCATTACAGCTATGCAACAAATATTGAAGACGCAAAAAAAGAAGCGGAGTTTTTTATCAATAACGCCAAAGGCACTTCTCCTTCTTATCCTTTAGCAATGGATGTGGAAGAAGCAAGCCAAGCGGCTATGGGTAAAAAAGCATTAACCGATATGATTCTTGCTTTTTGCGATATGATAAAATCCGCAGGCTATCAGCCAATGTTATATACCAACTTAAACTGGGCAACCAATTATATTGATATGTCTGCCGTTGACAACGCGGGCATTCGAGTGTGGATTGCACAATATAATACCACTTTGGACTATAAAGGCAAATATTTCTTATGGCAATATACCAGCAGCGGCAGAGTGGCAGGTATTCCAACCAATGTAGATTTAAACTATTTGGGCAGTGATGCAGGCGAAATTACTCCGCCGCAGCCTCCTGTAACCGGCAATAACACTTATATTGTAAAGGCCGGAGACACTTTATGGGATATTGCCCAAAACCAACTGGGCAATGGCAGCCGTTATAAAGAAATCATGGCATTAAATGGTTTAACAAGTAATGTCATTCATCCGGGTCAGGTTTTAGAATTACCTACAGGCGGTTCAGGCAATATCGATTCAGGTTCTGCAAGCACTTATACGGTAAAAGCCGGAGACACTTTGTGGGATATTGCCCAAAACCAACTGGGCAGCGGAAGCCGCTATAAAGAAATTATGTCGCTAAACGGTTTAACCAGCGATGTCATCCATCCGGGTCAGGTTCTGAAATTGCCTGCGGACAGTGCCAGTAGCGGCAGTTCAGGCTCCGCAAAAACCTATACGGTCAAAGCTGGAGACACTCTTTGGGATATTGCGCAAAATCTTTTGGGTAATGGTTCGCGTTATCAGGAAATTGTTTCATTAAATAATTTACACAGTAATATAATATATCCCGGTCAAGTATTGAAAATACCGAAATGATATCATCATAAAAAGCGCGTCCTGCATATGTTCAGGACGCGCTTTTTATATTTTTGTAAACAGAGAAACCAGATATGTGTCTCCGTTTTCATCTGCAACAGACAAATTCTGAAATTTTGCGTAATTCTGCTTTACTCCATCATCCAGCGATATGCAGGATAAGCGCTCAATAGAAGCTTGATAAGCGCGGCGGTAACGGTATAATTCATTTCTTTTTTCCATGTAACGATTCTTTTTCTTTTCACCGCAAACTTCTTGCTCCATGATTTGTTGTTCTAATTGTTCTTCATATTGATTCAACTGATTTAAAATTTCATACAAATCCTCTTGGTTGGTACGGTGTATATATATCAGAGCTTTATAACCACTGTCAGCACCACTGTTCAATTGCCAGTAAATTGGATGCTTTTGATATAAACGGATATGCTCTTTATAAAAGTCACGCCATAAATAAGTACGAATGGTTTGCCGCGCATCCAACGTATTAGAATCCAATGCATTTGCAATAAAAGCAAGGTTATGTTCTAACCGCTCACTTCCAAACAAATCTTCAATCAATTCAAATAGCCGTGAAGCCAAATCATCCTGCCCATAGGATAATTCATTTTCCTTTAAAATCAAGCAATTTCGTTTTACTGCATATTCATGCACTGTTTGGCTGTTCCATTCACTGCCTGCATACCAGATACCTTCCTTTAAAGGATGATATCGACCAAACAAACATCCCACCAAATAAGATAAGAATAATTTCACATCTCGTACGGAATCTGCTTTTCGTACAGCAATATCTCTGTCGATGACTTCAGGAGTAACTCTATCTTCCAACTGATACAGCAGTATCAATATTTGATTGATTTCTTCTTCATTTTGCTTAAGTTTCTCATATCGGCTGTCCGCTTGTTGTTTCCATATTTGATAGCATACTTCTAAATCATTTTCTTGATATTTTAAATGAATTTGCATAAAAGGATGCCCTTTAAAATTCCAGCTGGTTTCGAAATCATCCCAATCTTCTTTAGAAATACGGCAATTTTCCTCTACCAAATGAATGAATGCTTCTCGTTGTTCCTTAAGAGGCAAGATTGGTAAATCCCCTACATTTCCGGCTTGAAAATTCACGGTAGGCGCCAATAATGACAAAAAATAAAATGCAACTTTACTGCATAAAAATCCTAATATTTCCGCTGTTTGCTCTTCCTGCGGAAACATAGAGGAACCTGATACGTCAAATAAAAATCCCTCTGTTTTGCAGCGCACGGCAAAATTTTCAAACCCAAATAAAGACCACGTAATACCTGCTTTAAAATAATCCTGCTCATTGCGTAAAATGGCCTTTGAATAGCGCCTTAGCGCTTCTCCTCCATTTTCCCAATCCACTACATATTCATTCATACCGTACCATTTTCTGAAATTGCCTCCTTTGTTATAAGGAAACCATTTGGCTCCCGACGCAATCGCATCAGATAATGTTTTGGCTTTATCATAAAATTTTGTAATATCAATCTCGTGCCAGTAACGTACAAATAATTCATTGTTTCCAGTCTGCATGCCAACTCTGGGTGCAGAAATTACAGATAGCGGCGTCCCCTTTTGAAATGCCTGAATCGCATTTGCAGAAGCCCAATATACGAAAGGAGCACCGGGAACGGAATAAAATGCAGTTTGTTTGATAAAATATTGATTTTTGCTTTGAAAATATTCATTGATTTTTTCATCTGTATTTAAGTAGTCCGTCAAACGAATAAACAGGGAATCGGATTTTTCTAATTCGGATTTTCGAATAACAAACGCAGATGCCAGCACATTAAAAGAATTCAATTCTTCAAAAGTTGCGGCTCCTGTATGAACCATAGACTCAATGTGATTGTGCTTTAATATTTCAAGCCTGAGCTTTTGAAAAGAGGTTAAAAACATCCATGTATGCATGGTTACCATACTGAAACAGCCGAATTCTTTTGTAAAAGCTTTACAGCGTAAAATGAATGCCGCATACAGTTCTGATTTTCCGTTTGGATAATTTGCTTCTAAAAAACTGCTTATTTTTTTGTTTAAGCTTTTTTTCCCCATATAAGGAGGATTGGTGATCGTCACCAAATAAGTCTTTGTTAACAAAGCTGCTTGCTGCAGTAACGAAATTAACAGCGGGAACCATTGATTGATAATAGCCCACTGTTCCAGATTACAATCAAATGTACTGTCCGTCGCAATTTCATGTAATTTGCGGGCTGTTTTCTCATAAAAATCCGGTTGAAATCTCTGTGTCATTTGCAAACAGGAACCATATGTTTTGGCATCTTGAAACGTATCCAGCACCAAATCAATTGCCAATCTCTCTTCCTCTTCCAACACAGAAAACTGCTGCCAAAACTCTTGGCGCATATTGTCTGACATTTCATTGCTTTCCTGAATACTGCATATATGAACATGATGGGCATCTTCCAGAATGGTTTCATCATAAAATCTGGCTTTCATCATAATGGCAAAATGCGCCAGCTCGCTGACAGAATCGTCTATTTCCAACCCGTATAAATTATGCGCAATTATCTGTTTGGCCGCCTCTTTTGATGTATACCCTTCCGCACTATAGATATCCATTAAAATATCAAACGCATAAACCAAAATATGTCCACTGCCCATGCATGGATCTAATATGGTAATATCTTGCGGCCGTAATTCTGTTTTTCGTATTTTCTGTGTTTCCGTATTGTCATTTGGTTTTAAGTAATACGTCCATTTTCCTTCCAACTCAGGATTCGGATGTTGTTCCAGCCATAATTTACCCACACTGTTTTCTACCATATAGCACACAATCCAATCCGGAGTAAACAATTGGGTTGCCGCAGGAATTCTTTCCTTAGTAATTTTAATATTTTGCTGCAGTAAAGCGAAGGTTTGCTCTTTTCTCTCTGTATGAAAGTACTGATATAACCAGCCAATCATCTCAACTTGTCCTCCCTGACTGAGTACAAAATCTTCTTTGGGCAGAGAAAAAAATTCATATATAATGCAATCACTGTCGAATTTAGGAAGTAAAAAATCAAAAGGCTGTATATAACAAGAAAATAGCCCGGGAAATATACGGCCCAATTGACGGCATATTCCAGTAAATAAAATTTGTGCCGCTGCTTCTTGATCCGTATATCCATGCATTTGCCAATATTTCATTTCTTCTCGTTTTTCCATCGTATCTGTATCCTCATGATGTTTCTCAAAACCATCTTTGGAAAATCTTGAGAAAAACGGTTCTGTCGGGAGATACCCGTTTACTTCCATAAACCAAATGGCAACCAAACGATGAAACCAAATGCAGGCGCCCTGTTCCGCCATAGACAATAAGTCTGTTTTTTCTATCTGCTTTTGCAATTGAAGAAAGCAATCTTCTTTCACAGGGTCTTTCGGCAGAAATTTTGGATCCGCTGTTTTTGAATACAGCGCAAGCATTTGTAGTTTATCAAGAATTTCATCTATTAATTTTTTACGCGCCTTTATGGCAAATGTTTTTAAAACTGCTTTATTCAAAACAAACGCTCCCTTTAGCTGCATACTTATGATAAATATTATACCTTTTTCGACAGAAATTTGCTATTTTTTTAAAACAGTATTATAATAAAAATATTATTTTTAAGTGAAATGAATTGGAAACGAACGATAATCAGGAGGATATTTTATGATCATTGAGCCTAAGGTGCGCGGATTTATCTGCACAACTTCTCATCCTGAAGGATGCAAAGAAAATGTAAGAAAACAAATTGCATATATAAAAAATCACCCCAAATGTAATGGACCAAAAAAAGTTCTGGTAATTGGTGCAAGTACAGGTTACGGTCTTGCTTCCCGCATTGCTTCTACTTATGGCTGCGATGCCGCTACCATTGGAGTTATTTTTGATAAACCTGCCAGCGGTTCTCGTACTGCAACAGCAGGATGGTATAATACTGCCGCATTTGAAACATTTGCTGCAAAAGACGGTTACTACGCAAAAACCATAAATGGAGACGCGTTTTCCATGGAAACAAAACAACAAACCATTGATTTGATTAAACAAGATCTTGGACAAATTGATTTTGTAGTATATAGTCTTGCCGCACCAAAACGTACAACAGCAGACGGAACCACCTATACCTCCGTTTTAAAATGTACAGGTGAAGATTTTGTAAATACCACCGTAGATTTAAAAACAAAAGAGATTGTCGAAGTTACAGTGCCAAAAGCAACGGAACAAGAAATTCACGATACCATTAAAGTAATGGGCGGCGAAGATTGGAAAGACTGGATGACCGCTTTAAACGAAGCCGGAGTATTGGCTGAGAATACCGTAACGGTTGCTTATTCTTATATCGGTCCTGAACTGACTTATCCCATGTACCATAAAGGTACACTTGGAGCCGCAAAAGCACATCTATTAAAAACCGCTCAAGAAATGACAAAAGAGTTTTCCAATATTAACGCGTATGTTTCTGTTAATAAGGCTTTGGTAACCCAAGCCAGTGCTGCTATTCCGGTAGTACCGCTTTACATTGCTGTGTTATATCGTATTATGGAGAAAAAGCAAATACACGAAAATGCAATTGAACAGATAGAACGTATGTATCAAGAAAAATTATTCGTTGACACTCCCGTATTGGATGAAACAGGTCAAATACGCATGGACGATTGGGAACTGCGGGAAGACGTACAGTCCGAAATCAAAGCATTTTGGGATAAATTATATGCTCATGAAATTCCTGACTTCTCCTATATTGATGAATATTGGGTTGCATTCAGACAACTCTTTGGATTTGATTTACCAAATGTAGATTACAGCAAAGACGTTGACCCGAATGTTGCAATTCCTTCCATTCAAGATTAGACAAAAGGCTGTCCCTGCTGAGACAGCCTTTCCTTTTCCAATCTGAAACGAAAGGAAGCATTATCATGAATTCACCACTTTCATATATTGTTACTCCTCTGTTAAACTGGTACCAGACATACGCCCGCACTCTACCTTGGCGGCAGTCACCCAGCGCATATCATATTTGGGTATCCGAAATTATGCTGCAGCAAACCCGCGTGGAAGCAGTAAAAGCATATTACAACCGCTTTACCGCAGAACTTCCAACCATTGCAGATTTAGCCGCATGTGAAGAAGAAAAATTGCTAAAGCTTTGGGAAGGTCTTGGATATTACAATCGTGTACGAAATATGCAAAAAGCCGCAGTACAAATCATGTCACAATACCATGGAGAAATGCCTCGCTCTTATGAGGAATTGCTGAAATTACCCGGAATCGGTTCCTATACGGCAGGCGCTGTGGCTTCCATTGCATATGGAATTCCTGTTCCCGCAGTAGATGGCAACGTGTTGAGAGTCATTACTCGTATTACCGCAAACTATGGAGACATTACAAAGCAAACTGCCAAAGAAGAAATTACAAAACAGCTGCGAACTGTTATACCAAAACAGCATGCAGGAGATTTTAATCAAGCTTTGATGGAACTTGGCGCTACCGTTTGCATTCCAAACGGAGAACCGCAATGTTTTGTGTGTCCTGTGCAGGCATACTGTAAAGCATTTCAAGAGGGTTTAACAACAGAACTTCCAATCAAATCGAAAAAGAAGCCAAGGCGTATCGAAGATAAAACCGTACTGCTGCTCATTTCAGAGCATGCTGTTGCGCTGCAAAAGCGCAAAGCCAATCAAGTGCTGGCAGGATTATGGCAGTTTCCCAATGTAGAAGGTCACCTTTCCCCACATTCTGTACAGTCACAACTGGAACAATGGAATGTACCTGTAAAACAGATATTAGAAAGCAAGCAATCAAAGCATATTTTTACACACATAGAATGGCATATGAACAGCTATCTTATTTTTTGTGATGCACAGGCAATTGATAACTGCGACCAATTTGAATGGATGATGAAACAAGATGTGGAACACATTGCAATTCCTACTGCATTTCAGCCATTTTTGTCTGTAATAACACCATACTTAGAACAAGAAAACTGAATGATACATTAGAATCTTTTTGCTAAGATATAAGATAACAATTTTATGCTATAACATTGTCATCTAACAAATACTGACAGATATTACAAAATTATTGTTGATCCATTTTTCATTAAAATCTTGCCTGAAAACATATGATACCGGCATTGCAAATTCCAATGAATTGATTTGTGTACGGCACATCTTGAAAATACACAAAGATATTACGTCTATAATAACGAATATTGCTTTTATCATTTGCAGAGGATTTTCATCAACCATTATGATAAGAGAAACAATAGCTTCATGATATCCTATTACAAACATAGCTTCTTATGCTAAAGACATAGAAAATCGCCAACGGCATTTATAAAATGCTGTTGGCGATTTCTCTTATATTACAAATACAAAATTAAATAAAGTTTTCATCTGTTTCCCATGCCCGCGCTCTCTCAACTGCTCTATGCCACTGATGCAATTTCAATTCTCTTTCTTCTTTGCTCATAGAACCTTGAAAAATTCTGCCGACAGTTGTATTTTGCATTAATTCTTGTTTGTCTTTCCAATAACCAACTGCCAACCCTGCAAGATAGGCTGCTCCCAATGCCGTCGTTTCAATTTCTTCAGGACGCAGTACAGAAATATCCAATAAATCTGCCTGAAACTGCATGATAAAATTATTTGCGGAAGCGCCGCCGTCTACTTTTAATTGCACAATATTTTGTCCGACATCTGCCTCCATGGCACGTATAACATCATATGTTTGGAAGGCAATCGCTTCCAAAACAGCTCTTACAATATGAGCGCGGTTACTTCCACGTGTTAACCCCAATAACATCCCTCTTGCATAAGCATCCCAATAAGGAGCGCCAAGTCCTGAAAATGCAGGAACCATGTAGACACCATTTGTATGTTCTACTTCCTGCGCAATATATTCAGATTCGTCTACCGTTTTCAGCAGCCTCATCTCATCACGCAGCCATTGTACAGAGGCTCCTGCGGTAAACACACTGCCTTCTAACACATACTCAACGTTCTCATCGGTGCTGGCTGCGACAGTCGTCAACAGCTTATGGTCGGAAACAACAGGTTTCTTTCCCGTATGCATTAGCAAAAAGCAGCCTGTTCCATATGTATTTTTCGCACATCCGCTTTCAAAACAGCATTGACCAAATAAAGCTGCCTGCTGGTCGCCTGCGGCAGAAGCAATCGGAATTTCTATGCCAAAAATATCACGTTTCGTCATTCCATATATATGCGATGACGGTTTTACATCCGGAAGCATCGTTTGCGGTATGTTGAAATATTCTAAAATTTCTTTGTCCCAACATAGTTGATGTATATTAAACATCATGGTTCTGGATGCATTGGAATAATCCGTTACAAACTGTTTTCTTCCCGTTAAATTCCAAATGAGCCAGGTATCTACCGTTCCAAATAACAAGTTTCCTTTTTCCGCTTGCTCCTGTGCGCCGAGTACATTTTGAAGAATCCATTGAACTTTGGCAGCTGAAAAATACGCGTCGGGTATCAAACCGGTTTTACTGCGAATCATATCCGCCAAGCCATCTTTTTCAAGTCGTTCTATTTGTTCAGCGGTTCTTCTGCATTGCCACACAATAGCAGGATACACAGGCTCTCCTGTGTTCTTATCCCACACAATTGTAGTTTCTCGTTGATTTGTAATACCAATTGCTGATATTTGCTGTGCTGTAATTGGGGTTTGTCTCAACACAGTTTTGGCTGCTTCTAATTGTGATGATAAAATTTCCATTGGATTGTGTTCTACCCAACCCGCTTTCGGATAACTCTGCTGAATTTGTTTTTGCGCCATACCGCAAATTTTACCTTCATGATTAAATAAAATACAACGGGAACTTGTAGTTCCCTGATCAAACGCCATAATATATTGCATGAAAAACCTCTTATAACCATAAGCTTTCTTTCAGGAATAGTTTCATTCCTATCATGGAATTGGAATCATTTTAATCCATATCATGTGGATTTATCTTATCATAATTATAAAAAATAAATTTTCTTAAATAGAATTATAAAAAGTGAAACATAATCGTTGATCATCCTTCAAAGAAAAACAGCCTGCTGATAAAACAGACTGTAATCAATTAAGAAACTTCGTCTTGCAGCGACCAATAAGATTCAATATCTGTACCTGCCGCAATCAATCTCTTTGTAAACGTATTTTGCGGAGCATGCAAAATATCAAATGTTTTTCCTTGCTCTATAATTTTTCCGTCATGCATCACAGCAATGGTATCACAAATAGACTCTGCTAAAGTAATATCATGTGTCACCAACAAAATAGCAGTATTGGTCTTCTGAGCGGCGTAACGAATGATTTTCGCAATATCTCCCTTTACATGTGAATCCAGCATAGATGTCGGCTCGTCCAAAGCAAGAAAACTTGGAGATAAAATAAGCGCTCTGGCAATACTGACTCTTTGTCTTTCACCGCCGCTTAACTGATGAGGATATCGCTGTCTATAAGTATCATAATCCAAATGCACATACTCCATCATTTGTTTGATTTCTTCCGTACAATCTTTTAATCTGCGTTTTCGTTTGGTATACAACAAAGGTTCTGCAATAATCCGTTCCACTCGATATGCAGGACACAGAGAATCATAAGGATCTTGTGCAACAAACCCCGCCAATTCCTTTTTCTCAACATATCCGGAAGTGGGTTTTACCAATCCCAGTATAATTTTTAAAAGTGTACTTTTTCCACAGCCGCTTGCGCCTATAATCCCCAGTGTTTCTCCTTCATTCAAACGAAAAGATATTCCATCTAAAGCGTTTAATCTTGTTTGTTTATTTCCTTTGGTTTTTCGGACACGATACACTTTTTTAATCTCTTGGACAGATAATACTTGTTTCATAAATTCACCTGCCTGTCACAAAAAGCTTCTGCAATCCTATGGTCATGACTGATAAATAAAATAGATGTATTTTCTTTTGCTTTAATTTCCATGAGAGTTTTTAAAATATCTGCTTCTACAATAACATCCAATCCTGTAGTGGCTTCATCTAAGATCAATAATTCCGGTGACAGCATAATTGCCACCGCAATAGCCGCGCGCTGTCTCATACCGCCGCTTAATTCATGGGGATAACAATTTAAAACGCGTTCTTCCAAATGCACCATAGACATCAGTTGTAATTTTCTTTCTTTTTTCTCTGCCTTGGATAGATTTGGTATATGTACATGATACATTTCGTCCAATGTTTTTCCAATGGTGTATACGGGATTAAAGGAATTCATAGAGGACTGTGGTACTAAGGCCAGTTTTTTCCAACGGATTTCTCTCCACTGCCTTTCACTGCAGGTAACTAAGTCCAGTCCTTCATACATAATTTTCCCGGTAGCAGAGCCTCCCATAGAACGAATTCGCCCCATAATGGTCCATACAACCGTACTTTTTCCGCAGCCGGAATTTCCATGTAAACAGAGCGTCTCTCCTTTTTTTAAATCAAACGATAAAGAATTGACACTGCAGCTGCTTTGATTTTTATATCGCACTGATAAATTTTGTACTGACAGTATCGTACTCATACAGCCGCCTCCATTTCAGGATCCATATTTCCTTCAATCATATATCCAACCAACATCAATCCAAAGCTTAAAATCGCAATACAAATTCCCGGCGGAATTACCCACCATAACCAAGCATCTGTCATAAACGCGTCTTTTGCCTGAGCATAGTAGAGCATAGAGCCCCAGCTTTTGATGGTTGGTTCTCCCAATCCTAAAAAGCTTAAAGCTGCCTCAGATAATATAGAAGCTTTGATTCTCAAAATAAGCTGATATGTTACCAAAGGAAGCAATTCTCTGATGACATGAGTGCGAATGACATACCAATGACTGACCCCCATTGCTTGAATGGACAAAATATATTCTCTGCTGCGCATTTTCATAGTTTGTGAACGTAAGATACGGGCAATTTCCGCCCAAGATACCAACCCTAATATCAAAGACATGGAAATAAAGCCTTTGGGTAAAAATGCTGTTAATACAATCACCAATGGCAAATAAGGTATTGTAATAAAAAATGAAGTGATTTTCATTAAGATACTGTCCAGCACTCCTCCAAACCAACCGGAAAGAATCCCTACAACAATACCAATACCTGCTGCAATTGCAGCAGATGTCAAGCCAACCAGCAAAGAATACTGGGCTCCATATACCAGTTCACTGAAAATGTCATACCCCACGTCATTGGTGCCCAGTAAAAATTCTGCGCTTGGCTTTGTATAAGAAGGTCCTACAACTGTGTTTGGGTCATACGGTGCGATAAGAGGAGCAAAAATTGCCAAACATGCAATGAAAGCGATTAAAATAAGTCCCACAATACCAATTGCTTTATTTTTCATTTTTTACCCCCAGCCCCGGATCAAGTCTTTTATATAACAAATCTGCCAAGAACGACATCACAATGACCATAATTGATACCACTAAAAAAGAATACTGCATTAACGGGTAGTCTCTCCCTGAAACCGCCTGGAACATTAAGGAGCCTAACCCAGGATAGGAGAAAACAGTCTCAACTACTACCGAACCGCTTAGTATGTAACCCAAATCCATCATAAAGACTGTAAAAACAGGAATCAGAGCATTACGCATGACATAGCAAAACTGAACTCGTTTCTTTGGAATGCCTCTGACACGAGCCATACTTACATAATCTTGATTAATGGTTTTCAATACGCTGTAGCGGGAAGTCGTGAAAAACGTCATCAAAGAAGTAATGACCAGAGTGAACAATGGTAACGCCAGATGATGCAGAACATCTCCAATGGCAGCAAACCAACTGTTATTTTGAAACATACTATATGCCCCGTAAATCGGGAACCAGTTTAATTTTACTCCAAATGTAGAAAGAAGTACCATACCAATCCAGAATACAGGCAGAGAGCTTAACAAAGTTAGTATCAATACAATAGGAAGATCTTTCCGTTTTTTCCTTAAAAATGCGGAAGCTGCTCCCAGCAAAGTTCCTATTAAGGTAGAGAGTATTAAATTACAGCCTGCCAATAATAAAGTCCAAGGAAGCGCCTGCAGCATAAGATTAACAATCGGTTGTTTTTTTACATAAGAATTTCCCCATTGGAAGGTCACTAAATTTTTTAAGTAGATTAAAAATTGTTCACCCAATGATTTATCCAAATTGTAAGAAGACATCAATCGGTCCCGTTCATCTTCCGTCATCTGACCTGCTTCTTCGCCTGCCAGAGTTGCAATGGGTGAACCCGGCAGCATTCTGGGCAAGAAAAAATTCAAGGTGATAATCGCTATAATCATAATAACATAATGAAAAACTTTACTTTTCAAGGGTATTCCCCTTTCCCCAAAAACAGGGTGTACGAGATTCCTCATACCACCCTGCTCTTTCATGTATTTCTAATTATTTTTGTACTTCTTCAGGCAGAAATGAAAATACGTTTAAAGTAGAACTGCTTTTAGAAGCTACCCAACCATTATATACACTTGAATTGCATGCATACAAATTGTCTTCATAATACAGTGTAATGAACGGATATTCATTTGCAATGAATTTCTGCATCTCTCTGGAAGCTGTATTTACCTCTTCAATTGTTGTGGCAGATTGATATTCAGACACCAATTTGTCAAACTCATCATTTTTATAACCACCGATATTGTTATTGCCTATTGCATAATCAGAAGAACAAAGCGTTGCCAATGAACCGCCATTTAACATAACAGGAGCAGACCAACCCCACATAGCCATATCAAAATCTCTGCCTTTTGAAACGTCAAATTCCGGCCAAACTTTATCGTCAACAGCAGTGGCTTCCATTGAGGTGACCTCTACATCAATTCCTATTTCTTTTAATTGAGAAGAAATCAATTCAGCTGTACGCACGCGGTTGGTACTGTCAGAGTAAGTAAGCAATGAAAAATGCAGCGGAGCTCCATTGGCATCCAGACGAATTCCTTCACTGTTTTTCTGAGTATAGCCAAGCTCATCAAGTATTTGATTTGCTTTATCTACATTATACTCGTACGATAATCCTTTTTCTGCTTCCTCCAAATCTTCTCTTATGAAGTTAGGGGTACCTTTTGCAGCATATCCCAGTTCTACTTGTTGGATAATGGTATCCATATCAATGCCTAAGCTAATTGCTTGTCTGAACTGTGCATTGTTAAACGGCTCCCGTTCGCAGTTAAAGTACAGCATCGTCGGAGCATAACCGTCAGCATTTAAAATATCAATATTCGAGGCATTTTCAAATGTATTGATTACAGCCGCGCTGATAGGTTCAGTACTACCTGCCAATTGCCCTGAAATGATACCTTGTTGAATCGAAGAATTATCTGTCATAATTGGTAAATTTAGATTTTTTACTTTTGGAGAGCCTTTGAAATAATCTTCCATGGCTTCCAATTTATAATATTCACCTGATTTATACTCAATCAATTTATACATACCACTGCCGATAGAGCTTGTTACAGTCGTAGCATCTGCTTGATTTTCATAAATATGTTTTGGAATAATTCTTATATCAGTTAAAGAGTTATTAACAAAGTTAACATCTGTTTCTTTTAAGGTGATGGTCAATTCCTTATCATTTTTTACGTCAATAGATTCTACTTTTTTTCCTATGGCGCTAAAACGCGTTCTTGACTGGGTCAAAACATACTCAAAAGAAAATTTAACGTCTTCAGCTGTTAACGGTTGTCCATCATGCCATTTTAAACCGTCTTCCAATGTAATGTTGTAGACTTTACTATCATTTTCTACGCTGTAATCCTTTACCATCCAAGGGATAATGGTATTATCCGGTGCACGCACAAATAAAGTATCATAAATTAAGCTCATTGCATCAAAACCGGGAGAGCCGTGTACATATGTAAATGGTGTCAGAGTATTTTCATCAGCATCAATAGCAATAGTAAGACTGTCTGCAGTGGATGCTGATACAGACTGACTATTAGCGGATGATTGTTCGTTTTGCTGCTGGCCGCAGCCGGTTGCAATCGCTGCCGTAAGAGCTGCAGCCATAAACAAAGCTGCAATTTTTGAAGTTCTTTTCATGATAATTCTCCCTCACTTTTGTTCCATCGCAATATCTCTCCAGATAAGCAATCTGGCTATACGCATCTATTGAAATCATAAATTGAAAAAATCTTTCTAAAAAAGTTTTCATTCAACATATGAAATAAAAACATAAAAGGTTTGAGTACTGCCTGTATTCCCCCAGCATCTGTTTTCTAAACATAGAAATAACTCTTTTTTGTCTTAATTGCTCAACAATCCCTATATTTACTATTAATTATATTATCATATTGCATATATTGAAACAATTGATAATTGAATAGTTTTTCTCATTTGATAAAATATAACGTTATGATACAAAAAAGCGCCGTAATGAACGGCGCTTTTTTTATTATATATTATAATGTCAGAGTTGGCGCTGAATAAGTTCTTGATGCCAATTCACTGTCTAACATATATAAACCTTTTCCATCTTGACCAAACAATTCTAATTTTTTTATTAAATCTTCTGCAGTTTTCTCTTCCTCACCCTGCTCTTTTACAAACCAATCTAAAAACTGCATGGTGCGGAAATCTTTTACTTTGCTTGCAGCTGAATAAATATTATGGATAGAAGCGGTTACATATCTTTCATGCTTTAAGCTTGCTTCCAAAGGATCTTTAAATACCTTAAAGTTTTCCTTAGGCGCCTCAATTGTTTTCAATTCTACATGTGCTCCGTTATTTTGCAAATATTCCAAGAACAGCATCGCATGGTCACGTTCTTCCTGTGCTTGAACAGCAAACCAATTACCAAAACCGCTTAAACCTTCTTCTTTGTAGTAATTAGCCATTGACAAATAAAAATAAGCTGAATAAAATTCTTTATTCACTTGATCATTTAATAATGTAACTAATGTTTCATCTAGCATGGCAGATTTCTCCTTCATCATTTTTCTTATATACTATTTTATTCAAAAGAAATTAATACGCGAATACGCGATTTTCTGCATATAGATATCAAAACAATCCTGGAAACAATCAAATATCATAAGAGAGATGATAATTAAATTGTAAGTATATTGCAATTCTCTTATGGCAACAAATGAGTTTGTATACAATCATACATATGATATAAACAATCAGCGCTGCGTATCATTTTGCCATTTACATACACATCATCATAAACCTGATTGTAATCCAATTTTGGATGGCTCACTACCACCTTTTTATTAGCAAGCATATCTTTCATAGATTTGATTGCTTTTTTCAAATCTGTAACTAAAACCTCCAGTGCTTGCGGATCTATACGTTCTTTTTGCTGCATAGACATTAAAGTATAAATATGAGCAATATCTGTTACAAATTTATTATTCAGCATAATAAATCGTTTTACATATGCTTTATTTTTATTGGCTTTAGACATCATACAATGGTTTTCAATTTTGCCGCTGACCAAATAAGAAGTTAATACCAGTTCTTGCTTGATCGATTGCTTCTGATTCCCTTTGGAAAGCTGTAATAGTATATCCAATAAATAATCATCCATATCTAATAAACGCCGCATCATATTTTTTAGTTCTGCCGCGTTATTAGTTGGAAAAATACAATAACTGGCTAGAATCGCAATGATTGCAGCTCCTATTGTATACGCAAAACGTAGTGAAAACAGATGATCAACATGATTCATTGCCACATTTGAGGAAAGAGAAGAACAGGTAATAAATATTACTGTAAACGCATATCTCTTGGTTGTATTAATAAAAAAGTTAGCAAAAACCATAATAACCATTTGCGCAATGGGATTTGGGAAAAAATAGTACAAAATTGCAAATAAAACAATGCCGCAGAGTGTTCCTATAACTCTGTCTGTGACTTTGCGTAAAGTATTTTCCCAAAACGGCAAAATCAACAGCAAAATAGTCATCGGCATCCAAAATCCATGAGGCAAATTGAAATAATATACCAATGCGGCAACCGGACATACTGCAATACTTAAACGAAGCGCGAATCTCATTTTAAAAGAATGAATATTAAAATTCGATTTCAAACGGTACCAAATGTGTGTTTTAAAGTGAATATTTTGGAATGAAAAACCTTTTTTGCGATTAGAAATATCCATAATAGCTGTGGACAAATAATTTAAAATATACACAACATTATAATTGATATCAATTTGATCAATTTCAATCTCACCTGAAAACTCAATTAATTTTTGTGCAGCTTGCTCCATTTGATTTCTTTCTGCCAGGTGCTGCGCTTCATCTAATACATTTTTTAATTTTTCCAGGTATAAGATAGTATCTTGCGTTAATGTTTTAGAATCTTCACAAATATCACCAATAAAATGATTCATATGCTGAAAAACAATGATAAACGGAAAATATGCTTGACTGTTGGCGCCGCTTATGATTACGTTATCACTTGCACCATATATCAAACTGCTCATTGACCGATTAATATCAAATAAGTTCTCTTGACTCTCTTTTACTTTATTAAAATCTTTGTGGATGACCGCATCTAATTGGCAGGTCATTTCATGTAATCCCCGAACAGCCAATTTATGTATGTTTTGTCCGGGTCTTTCTTTCTTGATGAATCTGTAAATAATAACTACCAAGTACGTAATAATACATGCACCAAGTATTGCTCCAAGACGAATAGGCAACCCTGACAGCTGAATTGGTATCATTTGATAAAAAATAAACGCCAACAAATAAGGAATCTGATTGGTCGGATTAAATTCATCCAAAAAAAGATAAACAATGATAAAAGGTGCCACAAAATTAATAGCAGCACACCAATAAACATTGATACCGCCTACATATGCAAGTACTGCAGACATAAGATAAATAAACGTGGATTTCAGTAGAGTATTTTCCACAAATTCATCTGTTTTAAGACGAATAAAATCCAAGGACAAAATAATGCCGATGATGGCATCTTGAAAGCCACAAATAAAGAAAATTGAAAAATACACTACCACAAATAGCAATGTTGGCGGTATTGCATTTAAAACTCTTTGTTTTACTACCTGTAACATAACATAACCTTACTTTTTTACTAAAAATATTTTTTTAATTTTGTTTATATTATATCATATTTAGACAGTGAATACAAATTTTTCGGAAAACAGCATATCGTAATACTAATTATAATAAACAGATTAAAACGGCTTTTTGCAATTATTGCCATAAAATAAACAAAAATCTGATTGCCTGTTTTATCTGGCAATCAGATTTTTTGTTTCTAAACAATATCAATTATTTTAAAGTTGCAATTAATTCTCCGGATTTTACTTGCTGTGCATCATTGACATAAATTTTGTCGATTTCACCACTTACAGGAGCTAAAATATTTGTTTCCATTTTCATGGCTTCAATAACAGCAATAGGTTGATTTGCTTCAACTTTGTCGCCTTCCTTTACAAGTACTTTCAAAATTGTACCAGGAATATTTGCGCCAATTTCTTTTTCATTATCAGGATCAGCCATTACCACAGACGCAGCTGCCACTTGTGTTTTGGCACCCTGATCTTTAATGGAAACAGTACGGCGATTACCGTTTACTTCAAATACAACTTCACGGAAGCCTTCTTCATCCAGTTCTTTTACTTCAATCAATTTTACAGTTAGGATGATACCTTCGGCAATTTTAATATCACTTGTTTCGCCTACACGCAGTCCATAGAAGAAAGTAT
This sequence comes from uncultured Clostridia bacterium, assembly GCA_944384835.1. Taxonomy (GTDB): domain Bacteria; phylum Bacillota; class Clostridia; order Oscillospirales; family Acutalibacteraceae; genus UMGS1071. The sequence continues at coordinate 120,980 of CALWUU010000013.1, forward strand.
CGCTGCCCATAAAGCGGAAGTTGCCATCTTTTTTAAGACCTTTTAGATAATCTTCAAATACTTTTGGATACAAAGCATAGCTTAAAGCTTCTTGGTCATTTCCTTCAATTCCGTAAGTATCACGAAGATAGGTTTTAATTTTGTCAAAGTCTTCATCAGGCAATAATTCACCTGGACGGCAAGTAATTGGTTTTTTATCTTTTAAAACCAATTTTTGAAGTTTTTCCGGGAATCCGCCTTCCGGTTGACCCATCATGCCTTCAAAGTAAGCAACAATGGAATCCGGGAAGTCAATATCTTTTGCTTTTTCATAAATATTTTCCGGTGTCAAGCTATTTTGAACCATGAAGATAGCCATATCACCAACAGCTTTGGAAGACGGAGTAACTTTAACAATATCACCTAACATATCATTTACAGTTTTGTACATTGCTTTTACATCTTCAAACTGCTGACCTAGACCAAAGCTTTCAACTTGCGGTTTTAAGTTAGAATACTGACCACCAGGAATTTCATATTTATAAATTTCAGTAGTACCTGCTTTCAAACCGGATTCAAATTGACCGTAAACAGGACGAACATCTTCCCAGTAGTTGGAGATTTTTTGAATATCATCCAAATTGATGGTAGATTCTCTGTCTGTTCTTTGAATTGCAGCAACTACAGAGCTTAATGCCGGCTGACTTGTTAAACCAGCCATGCTATTCACTGCTGTATCTACAATATCAACGCCGGCTTGTGCAGCCATCAACAGAGAAGCTACGCCATTTCCGCTTGTGTCGTGAGTATGCAGGTGAATTGGGAGACCAACGTTGTTTTTCAATTCTTTAATCAATTTATATGCAGCTGCAGGTTTAAGCAAGCCGGACATATCTTTAATAGCAATGATATGTGCACCGCGTTTTTCCAGCTCTTTTGCCATGTTAATGTAATATTGCAGGCTGTATTTTGTACGGCTTTCGTCCAAAATGTCGCCTGTATAGCACATACATGCCTCTGCAACTTTACCTTGTTTTAGAACTTCATCCAAAGCTACTTCCATGCCTTGCAGCCAGTTCAGAGAGTCAAATACACGGAACACATCAATACCTGCGTCAGCAGCAACAGAAATAAAGTTACGGATTACATTATCAGGGTAGTTTTTATAACCCACCGCATTCGCGCCACGGAACAACATTTGTGTTAAAATATTAGGCATTTTCTCACGCAAAGTTGCCAAACGCTCCCATGGATCTTCTTTTAAAAATCTATAAGCAACGTCAAAGGTAGCGCCGCCCCACATTTCCATGGAGAACAAGTCTTTTGCCAATACAGATACTGCCGGAGCAATTCTTTCCATATCAACAGTTCTTACACGTGTAGCAATTAGCGATTGCTGTGCGTCACGCATAGAAGTCTCTGTAAACAGCAGCGCTTTTTGGTCATATACCCATTTGGACAAATATTCAGGACCGTGCTTATCCAAAATCTGTTTTGTACCCTCAAGCTCAGCTGGTACTTCAAGTTTTGGAACAATCGGAATATTGAACTTCGGTTTTGGAGTATATTCATTTACGACTTTGTTACCCAAGAAATTCAGCAGTTTCTGCTCTTTGTTTCCTTTCGGAGCAAAGGTTAATAATTCAGGGTGTTCCGCAATAAAGCTGGTATCGCATTTGCCTTCACGGAAGTCTTTATGGTTCAAAACATTCAAAATAAAGGAAATATTTGTTTTTACACCAGTAATTTTTGTTTCTTTCAGCACACGAATCATTTTATCAATGGTGTCCTCAAAAGTTCTGGCATGTGTAATGGCCTTTACCAACAAGCTGTCATAATAAGGGGTAATGGTTGCACCTGCAAAACCGTTACCACCGTCCAGACGAACACCGAAACCGGAGCTTGTATGATATACAGCAATTTTACCTGTATCAGGCGCAAAATTATTTGCAGGATCTTCAGTGGTAATACGGCACTGAATTGCATAACCCTGCGGTTTAATATCATCTTGAGATTTAATGTTAATTTCAGGAGAATCCAAACGATAGCCTTCTGCTACCAAAATTTGTGTTTGAACCAAGTCGATACCCGTTGTCATTTCAGTGATGGTATGTTCAACCTGAATTCTTGGGTTCATTTCAATAAAGTAGTGATTGCCGTGCTTGTCTACCAAGAACTCAAGAGTACCTGCGTTGCGGTAATTAACAGCTTTTGCAAGTTTAATCGCATCGTTGCAAATAGCGGTACGCTGTTCTTCTGTTAAAGCAATGGCAGGAGTAAACTCAATTACTTTTTGATGACGTCTTTGAATAGAACAGTCACGCTCATATAAATGAACAATATTACCGTATTTATCACCCATTACTTGGATTTCAATATGTTTTGGGCACTCTAAATATTTTTCAATAAAGATGTCGCCGTTACCGAATGCTTTTTTAGCCTCGTTTGTTGCACTGTTAAACTCTGCAATCAAATCTTCAGGTTTATGCACAATACGCATACCGCGTCCGCCGCCGCCTGCAGCAGCTTTTAACATAACTGGATAACCACAGGAATCAGCAAATTTTTTTGCGTCTTCCTCACTTTGAATTGCTTCTTCAACACCTGGAATTGTAGGTACGCCGACAGAATGGGCTACTAATTTAGATTTAATCTTGTCACCCATTTGATTCATCATAACGTGGTCAGGACCGATAAATTCAATACCTGCTTTTTCACATTCATATGCAAATTGCTCATTTTCAGCCAGAAAGCCGTAACCTGGGTGGATCGCATCTACACCCTTTGCAATTGCCAATTCAATAATTTCCGCAATACCAAGATAGGCATCAATAGGAGATTTACCTGCTCCAATTTGATAAGATTCGTCTGCCATAGTACGGAAAAGTGCTTCTTTATCCTCTGCAGAATAAATAGCAACCGTTCTAATGCCAAGCTCTTTACATGCGCGGAACACACGAATAGCGATTTCACCACGGTTCGCCACCAAAACTCTTTTAAATTTCTTCATAAAAAAACATTCTCCTTCTGATTCGATTTGTGCATTGATTACCCTTTCAGGTTTTATGGCAACAAACAATATCTTTATTGGTTGTAGTTTTAATTAATCAATCATTGTTAATTTTATTACAAATCGGGTAGATTTACAATAGTATTTCCCCACGAAAAGAATTTTTGTACAAATCTTTTAAAAAATATATGAATTTATTGTTGAAAACTTAGTTTTACACAAACAAATTTTTTAAAAGTGAATAATTTATGAATTCCATGTTTTTTTCTTGACATATGACACTATGTCATATATAATTATGACATAGTGTCATAATTATAATTTGTTGATAACAAATACCGTAAGAAAGGAATGGTACATTTATGGAAAAGAAAAAATTTAAAATTCCAATACGAAAAGAACTAATCACCTCTGTACTGATGATGGTAATCATGTTTGGTGTAATGTTTGCGTTTATGCCTTTGGTAGGTATGAGCAATGCGCTTATCATTGGTATGGGAGTTATGTCCATTCTCATGGTAACAAGAAACGATTACAGTTTGCATATTAAAAAAAATACAATATTCTTTTTAATTGTGCAGTTATCATTGGTTGCACTGGCTTATGCCGCAAGCTTAAACCTGGCAACCAAAATTCTGGTCTCTTTTGCCGTATTCTTTCTTATTATTTATATTTTTACCTATGATGACAAAATGAGTATTTACCTGCCGTTTTTATTAAACTTTATTATGATGATCTACTACCCTGTTTATGGTGCAGACCTTGGCATTCGTTTTGCTATTGTAGCGGTTGAAACACTTATTATGATGGGACTGCAATTATTGGTTCACCGTAATAAATTTAAGAAGAATATCAAAAAACAAATGGAAGAACTCATACCCATGATGGAAAAACAAGTAGCATCCATTAAAAATCAGGATGACACACATATCATTTTAGAGCAAAACAAGCAGACAGCAGAAAAGCTCACAGCTATGCAAGGTGCTCTTGATGCAAAAATGGGACACTTTATCAAAAAATGGGAGGAAGGAAACAATTATTTAAAATGCGTTTTATTATTTAAACGTATCAATCGATTTGTACGAGATACTTATTCAACCTCGGAAAATAATCAAAATACAATTTCTGAAGATCATTTAAACGCTCTTTCCGACTTGATAAACACCATAGTAAAATACGGTGAAAAACAAGTGGATCAACAAACCGTAGAAGCTGCAGTTTACCATTTTTCAGAGCATATTGGTTCTTCAGCCATATTTTTTGAATTGGAAACAGACATTCAATTATTTGAAAGAAAGCGTATTAATGATGCTGAACAAATGCAAACAACCACTTCTTTTTGGGATACATTAAAAAGCCGGATCAATTTAAACAACTTAATTTATGCATTGAAAATTTCCGTTGTATGCGCAGGCGGCATGCTGGTGACAGAATTATTAAATTTGCCGAAAGCATACTTATTCCCGCTATCCGTTATCGTTATTACACAGCCGTATGCAAAGTTAACTCGAAAATCTGCAGGTAATAGAATTTT
>CALWUU010000014.1 GCA_944384835.1 uncultured Clostridia bacterium
TTTATCTTGGCAAAACAGGAACAAGGCACTCCCCAAACCATAAATGTTTACTACAATCATGGTTTTACATCCATAGAAAACGTACAGCAGTACGATATGCAGGCTGTACTCCGTGTGATTTCTTAAAGGATAGAAATTTAAGCTTTCTCTTTATTCATCCTCAGCACCCTACTTTTATCTGTCAATTAAAAAAAGAGTTGTGCCTGTCAGGTACAACTCTTTTTATGCTTGTTATTACAGTTATGATTTTGTATTAAAGAAAAAGGCTTAAGCTTTTATCGCATGCATAAAATCAATTCCCATATCATAAGGATGCACAATAATATCAGTTAGCCCGGGAGCAATTGCATAATACCGGCTTTCATAATAAATAGGATAAAAAATTCCTTCAGTATTTAGATATTGTTCTGCCTGGGCATATAATTCAATGGCGGCTTCAGGTTTTTTACCTTCAGCATCGCTTAACGCTTGGTCAAATATATCACTTTTTAAATTTGCGGGATTATTATGACTGTTTGACTGAAACTGCGATAATAAACTGACAGGGCTGTCGCTGGTAGGACGTACAGAGCATAATGCAATGGAATAATTCCCGCTGGAAACACGCTGTTCCAGTTTAGATTTTGATACCGGCTCCATATTAAAATAATTTCCGAAAGCTTCGTTCCATGTTGCAATCATTTCATTTACCATTTGTTTTACAGAAGGGTCGTCTAAGCAAAGTATGGTAATGGAAGGCATTTTTGTCAGTCCCTGCTCATTTAAGGCGGCATTGATCAACTGTACGGTGCTGTCATCTTCTTTTAAGTAAAAGTTACCGCCTGCCTCTGTACGGTAATTTGTACCCATGAATGTTATGTCAGGCGGGATTATGTCATCAGCTTGCGTACATCCTGACGGAATATATTGCAGCAGTGAATCTCTGTTTAGTGTTTGGATAAAAGCTTTTCGAATGGTAGATTCTTTCATTAAGCTGTCGTTTGTATTAAAGCAAAGCCCCCAGGTTGTATCTTGAAAAGAGGTAATGGTGTACCCGCTTTCTTCCAGAGAGGAGACATAGGAAGCATCCGGCAAAGAAACAGCGGATAGCTCTTTGATATTATTCATATCCAGTTCCCCGATAGAGAAAGTCAGCGTAGAAGGTAAGACCGCATTTTCTCCGCGATACGTATCTGATGCGGTGAGATTGATATATTCATCGTATTCCCAAGAATAACGGTTTACCATTTCAAAGGGACCGTTGCCTAAAATATTTTTTGCATCCAACCCATATTTCCCGGCAGTCGATTCAAAGAAGGCTTGATTACACGGCATAAATACAGGAAGAGAGGTAATAGCGGGGAAGTCTTCATAAGAATATTCCAAATCTATTTTTAAGGTATAGTCATCAATTGCTGTTACGCCCAAATTAGACACATCCATGGAACCCTCGTAAATATTTTTTGCATTTTTAATTGCGAACATAGGTGTATTGGTTGTTGAGCCTGTTGCTGGATCCACTGCTCTTTGAAACGCATATACAAAATCAGAGGCAGTAACGGGCGTTCCGTCTGACCATGAGGCGTCTTCCCGAAGATAAAAGGTAAAGGAAGTGTAGGTGGAATTGCTCTCCCAGCGTTCTGCAACTCCGGGTGTTACTTGATTATTTTCATCCAGACGGGTAAGGCCTTCATATAAAGCCATAATTACAATTCGGCTGGAAGAATCATTGGCAATTTGCGGGTCTAATGTAACAGGGTCTTCTTCTAAATTATATGTAATTGCTTGTCCTGTATTAGAACTGCAGCCTGTAAAAACTGCAAATAAAATACAGGTACAAAGCAGGAAACAGAATCCTTTTTTCATAGTCATGATAACGTCATCCTAATTAGATGTTTTTTATAATAAATATTTTAACATGTTTTATACTGCGGCACAATCTGCTTGTGACGATTGTGATATTTTTTGTTTTTGCCATAGGTTTAAAATATTTTTTATATCTTAACATATATGTGTGATTATATTGTTACAAAATGATGATAGTTCTGTTACTATAAAAGATCAATATCAAAAACATACCAGAAGTTGGATGTTGGTAAAACATTTTCACAATTTATCCATGAGAATTGCGGTACTATGTTTGTTATGTTATAATAACCCCATAGCAGAGTTAAATATTTGATTTGCTCTGTGACCAAAACGTTTTAGCTTTTATTACAATAGAATTGCATGGCGATTTTTTATGTCATTGTAAAACTATTTTATGGAGAAAGAAGGTTATCAAATGGATCAAGATTTTTTAAATCAAAATAAAGAAGAGGAAAACAATAAAGAAGGGGAAAACAAAGCGCAAAATACAGAACAAGCTGCAGTGCAGGCAGAAAATAATGATACTGCCGCCGTACAGCAAACGGTTTCTGATACTGCTGCCAAAGAACAGCAAACAGTTTCTGCTGGTGCTAATGAGGAACAGCAAGTACCGTCAGAAGAGCAGAAAGAGGTATCTTCTCAAAGTGAGCATCAGTCTCAGCAAGAGCAGCCACAGCAGCATCAAACGAATCAACAACCACCACAGCAACAGGCAAATCATCCATATCAGCCACAGCAGCCATCCGGAAATGGTCAGCAGCAATATGGGCAGTATTGGCAAGGTCATCATAATCAATATCAACAACAAAATCAGCACTGGCAGGGACAGCGTCCTCCATATCAACCTCCATACAACCAGCAGCCATATCAGGGCAATCAGCAACAACCTTTTTATCCGTATGGCGCGCCGCAATATAACATGTATCCACAGCCAAATACCGGAAGCAATGGTTATGCAATTGCATCTTTGGTTTTGGGAATCGTATCATTGGTGCTGATTGCGGCTTTCTCCTGGATGTTGTGGGGTTCTATTGCAGGGTTATGTTTGGGAATCATAGGAACCATTCTTGGTGTTGTGGGCAGAAAAAACGCGTCAGGACACACTATGGCTACGGTAGGAATGATATTGTCTATTAGTGGTATTGCCATAGGCGCAATTTGTTTTATTTCCTGCTTTGCATATTATTTATCTTATGCTTCTTACCGCTACTACTGGTATTAATAGCTTCATACCATGTTTTGAACAGACTGATTGGTTCAGTCTGTTCTGTTTTTTCAGGGAGGTGACCACATGTATCCCAGTATTGTGATTTTTCATTTTGCAATACCTTCTTATTGGGTCATGGCATTGATAGGCGCTATCCTTTCCTTCTTATTTGTGCATATTCGAAAACGAAAATTTCATATTCCGGGTGATGATGTTACGCATATATTTTTATTTTGCGTGGTGGGAGGAATCATAGGCGCCAAACTGCTGCATTTATTGGTTGGACTGCCAAATGTGCTGACACATTTGGGTGTTATGAATGCACAGCCTGATTTATGGATGGATTATTTTGTGAATGGATTTGTATTTTACGGCGGCGTGATAGGAGGTTTTTTGTTAGCGTTGTGGTACTGCAAAAGATACCATATTTATTTTTTAGAAACCTGTGATTTGTTCACACCGATTCTGCCGTTTTTTCATATTTTTGGACGTATTGGATGTTTTTTGGCAGGGTGCTGTTATGGTGTTCCTGCTTCATGGGGCTTGGTATATCCAAATGAAACCGTAACAAGGCTTCCGCTTCCGTTAATAGAAGCAGCGTGCAATCTGATTATTTTGGTGATTCTTTTGTTGTTTGAAAAATATTGTTCTCCAAGGGGATACCACCTTCCGTTATACGGTATATTATATGGAACAGTCCGTTTTGTATTGGAATTTTTCCGTGGAGACACCGTAAGAGGGGTATGGCTGTTGTCAACATCGCAATGGATTTCAATTGGAGTGATTTTAGGTTCTGTGATATGGATCGTGTGGAATGCCAAACGATTAGAAAAGTTAAAACAGCAATATCTCAATGCATCAATTTCTGATAACATAAATTAACTGCTGAGACTATCCGGTATCCGCTGTTATTATGGGAATATTCGATGCTGTATGAAATAATGAAATCAAGGCAAGAAATGGCTTGTACCAAGTCCAATAGACTTTCGGGTTTTGATACGTTATTGGATTTTTATGCATAATAAAAATGGACAGCATTTTCTTAAAGTATAAAGCACAAGAAGAAAAGTGCAAAAAATAAAAAATATTATGCAAAGAAGCAAGATAGAAGAAAAACTTTGAACAGAGTGTTTTTCTAAATAAAATCTTTTCTTCTGAATATTTTTCGTTTTTCAGGGTATTTGGATTTGTATTTTTACAAAGATATCGTTTTACAATACACAATCAGTTATTTTAAAAAAACAAGATAGAGTCACCGGAATAAGGAAAGGAAAATATCTTTGTAATTTCCAATGGCTCTCCTGCATTTTCCATATAGTCGCTAACATATCATGATAAAATCCAAGAAAAAAGACCGAAGATCAGGAAAACTTCCTAAATCCAAGGTCTTTTTTGTTATCTTTATCTGCTTTTTTCAGAATCATTGTTGTTGCCTGATTCAAAAAAGTCATAGTGTACTTATAAAATCAGTGAAGTTCCGGTCATTTCTTTTGGTTGTGGAATATCCATGACTTTCAGCATGGTAGGCGCAATATCTGCAAGACAGCCGGTTTCTCTTAATGTACACGGATAGCCTGCTACGCAGAATGGAACAGGATTGGTAGTATGGGCGGTAAACGGTCCGCCGTCCTGGGCAATCATTTTATCTGCATTTCCATGGTCAGCTGTAATCATAGTAACTCCGCCCAGCTCTGACACACGGTCTACCAGTTTTCCTACACAAGTATCAATTGCTTCCACAGCTTTTACAGCCGCCTCGAACACTCCTGTATGACCTACCATATCGCAGTTTGCAAAGTTTAAAATAATCACATCGTAAGGATTGGTCTGTAATGTTTCCAAGAGTTTGTCAGTAACTTCGTATGCGCTCATCTCAGGCTGTAAATCGTACGTTGCTACCTTTGGAGAATTTACTAAAATCCGATCTTCTCCCGCAAAAGGAGTTTCCACACCGCCGTTAAAGAAAAATGTCACATGTGCATATTTCTCCGTTTCGGCAATGCGGAGTTGTTTCATACCTAAGCCTGAAATATACTCCCCAAAGGTATTGACTAACTCCTGCGGAGCAAAAGCAACATGAACATTTGGCATGACTGCGTCATACTGTGTCATGCAAACGAAGGTTAGAGGAATAAATCCTTTGATACGAGCAAAATGGTTAAAATCAGGATCTGCTAAAGTTCGTGTAATTTCTCTTGCACGGTCAGGGCGGAAGTTGAAGAATATAACGGAATCGCCGGAATTGATTTGTGCGTTTGGAACACAAACAGTTGGCAGTAAAAACTCGTCTGTGACGCCCTCCTCATAGGATTTGGAAATTGCTGCGACAGGATCTTGTATTTCTTTTCCAATACCATTTACCATTGCATTGTAGCATTGTTCAATTCGTTCCCAGCGGTTATCGCGGTCCATAGCATAATAACGACCGCATAATGTTGCAATTTTACCAACGCCGATTTCAGAAATTTTCTGTTGTAACTGTTTTACATATTCGATTCCTGAAGTAGGAGATACATCGCGGCCGTCCATAAAACCATGAATATAAACTTGTTCCAATCCGGCTTGTTTTGCTAATTTTAGAACGGCATACAAATGGGTGATATGGCTGTGTACACCACCGTCAGACAGTAAACCCATAATATGAAGCGCTTTATTATTTTCTTTGGCATTATTTACTGTTTGTACCAAAGCGGGATTTTTGAAAAAATCACCATCCTCAATGGATTTTGTAATGCGGGTAAGCTCTTGGTACACAATACGTCCTGCGCCAATATTGGTATGGCCTACTTCAGAGTTACCCATTTGACCTTCGGGTAATCCAACGCTCATACTGGAAGCTTGGATTTGTGTAATTGGATTTTGAGTGAAAATACGGTCCAAATTCGGTTTGTTTGCAGCTTTGATTGCATTGCCATATTCCTCTGCAATGCCAAAGCCGTCTAAAATAATGAGTAAAAGCGGTTTATTCATAGCAACCTCCCTTATGATTTACTTGCAGCGGCAACAATTGCGGCAAAGTCAGGCGCTTTTAGAGAGGCTCCGCCGATTAATCCGCCGTCTACATCCGGTTGTGATAATAGCTCGTCTGCGTTTTTGGCATTCATAGAGCCGCCGTATTGAATGGTAATTGCATTAGCGCAATTTTCGCAGTAAAGTTCTGCAACTGTTTTTCGAATTACAGCGCACACTTCATTTGCTTGTTGAGCAGTTGCGGTTTTTCCTGTACCAATTGCCCAGACCGGCTCGTAAGCAATGATGATATTATTCAGATCTTCTTTGGAGACACCGCCCAATGCAATTTTTACTTGCATTGCAACCAGTTCGTCCGTAACACCTTGCTCGCGCTGTTCCAAATACTCACCTACACATAAAATAACCGTAAGTCCTTCTTTCAGAGCCGCACGAACACGTTGATTTACAGTAACATCCGTCTCCCCAAAATAAGTCCTGCGTTCACTATGACCAATTATAACATAGTGAACGCCGATTGCGGACAACATAGCGGCAGAAATTTCTCCCGTAAAAGCACCGTTTTGTTCCCAGTGACAATTTTCTGCGCCAACATAGATATTACTGCCTTTTGTTGCCTCCAGTGCGGCATGAAGATCGATATAAGGAACGCATACAACAATATCGCAGGAAGCGTTGGCTACAAGAGGTTTTATTTCCTCAATCAGCTGTGTTGTTTCTTGTGGCGTTTTGTTCATTTTCCAGTTTCCTGCAATCACTGTTTTTCTCAGTTGCTTATTCATATTTTATATCCTTTCCTATAAAAATAGGGTAGGTCACAGCCCACCCTAACCGTTATTATTCTTTTTCCATCAGGCAGGCAATGCCGGGCAATTCCAGTCCTTCAATTAATTCTAAAGATGCGCCTCCGCCTGTAGAAATGTGGGACATTTGTTTTGCAAAACCAAGTCTTTCTACGGCAGCGGCGGAATCGCCTCCGCCAATGATGGAGTAAGCGTCGCTGTGAGCCAAAGCCTGCGCTACCTGAAAGGTACCGTTGGAAAAATTTTTCCATTCAGAAACACCAAGAGGTCCGTTCCAGAAAACAGTGCCTGCATGTTCAATGGCATGTGCAAATATTTCTGATGATTTTGGACCGATATCCAAACCCATCCATCCTTCAGGAATTTGGTCTGAATCTACAATCTGCCACTGCGCATCTTCTGCAAATTTATTGGCAATGACATTGTCAACAGGAATAATGAAATTTACTCCTTTTTCTTTTGCCTTTGCCATAATGTCTTTTGCAAGCTCTAATTTGTCAGGTTCACAAAGAGAATTACCAATGGAATATCCCAATGCATTTGTAAAAGTATATGCCATACCGCCGCCGATAATCAAAACGTCTATTTTATCCAATAATGCAGTGATTACTCCAATTTTATCAGATACTTTTGCACCGCCCAGAATAGCAACGAAAGGACGTGCCGGATTGTTCAGCGCATTACCCAGCACCTGCAATTCTTTTTGTATTAAATAGCCGCATACAGCAGGTAAATAAGCTGCAACACCTGCAGTTGATGCATGAGCGCGGTGAGAGGTTCCAAATGCATCATTGACATAAATATCTGCAAAAGATGCCAATTCTTTTGCAAAAGCAGGGTCGTTTGCCTCTTCGCCTTTTTCAAAGCGAACATTTTCCAGCATCATGACCTGACCTTCTTGTAAATTGGCACAGAGCGCTTTAGCGCTTTCTCCAACTACGTCGGCAGCCATTTGTACCTGCTGTCCCAAAACTTTCGAGACATAAGGAATGGTGGGAGCCAAAGAAAGTTCCGGCTTTACGGTACCTTTTGGACGGCCGCGGTGAGAGCAGATGATTACTTTTGCATTATGATCAATCAGATAACGTAATGTTTTAATGGACTCGTCAATGCGTTTTGTGTCTGTAATATTCCCCTCACTGTCAAATGGAACATTATAGTCACAGCGAACCAGTACTCTTTTTCCCGTCACATCAATATCTTCTACGGTTTTTCTATTTAAAAAATTCATTCAATCAGTCTCCTTAACGTACTTATAAGAATACCCTAATCTAAATTATCATAAAGCATAATACGGTGTTTTTCAATAGATAAGCATTATTTTTCCATATTGTCACAAAATTGTTACCATTGAAATTCTCTTAATTGACCTTCGCATAATAGAGATGGATAGTTCCATTGACGCAAAACCTCATATGCGGCAATTGCAATTGCATTGGATAAATTTAAACTGCGTGCCTGCGTAATCATAGGAATACGAACCGTTGTGTCGGGATGTTCATATAGAAGTGACTCGGGCAAACCTGCTGTTTCTTTTCCAAAAAACAGATAACAGTTGTCGGGATACGTTACTTCTGTATGCGTATGTTGGGCTTTGGTTGAAAAATAATATCCGGTTTCCTTTGCATAAGGATTTTTTTCAAAAAAATCACTTAAGGCGTCGTACATGGTAATATCCAGCATATGCCAATAGTCCAGACCGGCGCGTTTTAATTTTTTATCATCAATTTTAAATCCCATTGGACCTACCAAATGAAGTCTTGCTCCCGTAGCGGCACAGGTACGTGCCACATTTCCTGTGTTTTGGGGTATTTCCGGTTCTACCATAACAATATTCAATGTTGCCATAAAATATTTCCTTTTCTTATATTTTGTAATTTGATATCAAAAATTTTTTAAAGTTAAAATATTGTACGCATAAATGGGAAAGATAAACAAAGACAGATATACTGTTAATATCAACTAGGAGGTTTGTAAATATGTATCGCAGTGCAATGGGTTTTGTAAAAGGCTTAGGATTCGGCGTTTTGGCTTGTATTGCAGCTGTGGCAATCGGTTCTCATCAGATGAGAAAAAGCCGTCGTTTCAGACGCAATGCCAACCGAACCATGCGTACAATGGATCATTTAATGGATAATGTAGGACACATGCTCAGATAATACAAATAGGGGTTCACCAATTGTGAACCCTTATTTTTATGTATTACTTGACTTATTTTCAGATTTACTGTTATTTGACTTGATTTGAGAAGAATCTGAGGTTTCTTTCGATTTCTGGTTTTCTTTTTCTTTTATTGCTTCTTTAAAGTGAATGTCTACCTGGGTATAAGGAAGTTTAATATCATTCAGTTCAAATACTTTTTTCACCTGTTCTTCTAAATTGAACAGAACATTCCAATAATTTTCAGGAACGCAAAATACACGGAATGAAATTTCAATACCATTGGCAGCTTGCCTTAAAACAACAACGACAGGTTCCGGAGAAGATAATACTTGTTCATGCCCTTTTGCAACCTCCAGCAGTATTGTACGTACCAAGTTTAAATCAGTACCGTAACTGACGGTATAGTTAAAGTCAACACGACGTACGCCAAGAGCAGTATAATTAGTCAAAATATTATTTGTAGCAATGCTGTTTGGTATTACAACTTCTTTTCTGTCTAAAGTCATTAGAGTACTATACATAATTTCTATTCTTGTTACAGTACCCTCCACATTATTCAATTGGATATAGTGTCCTATCTGAAACGGTTTGGTAACGATAATTTGTACTCCGCTTGCGATATTGGCAACTGATTCCTTTAATCCTAAACCTAATGTGATTCCGGCCGCTCCTAATGCGGCAAAAAGGGAAGAAATGTGGAAACCAAAAGGAGTAAGCGCGATAATAAATGCAAAAATTCTTAATATGTATTTGCAAAAGGAAGATAAAAAAGTAATAACACTTTTTTCTACTCCCATTTTTGCAAGACCTTTTTTTACAAAAAGAATAATTAGTTTAACGGTCCACCAACCAATAACAAAAATTACAACAGCAAGCAGAAGCTTTGGCGTGATATCTGCCAGCCAGTTTAAAAAATTACTCCATATTTGAGCGAAATCCCATGACATAAAAATTCTTCTTTCTAAATCATTTTTAGCTTGTACCAATATGTTATTTATAGTATAACATATATTTTAAGAAATGTTTGTAAAAATCATAAATATTTTTATATTTTATGCGGTGTTACAGTAAAATGTAAATAAGCCTTAAATATAGAAGTAAAATGTCGAAAAAATTTCGAAAAAAATGTCGTAAAAAGAGATATTTACGGGAAAAGTCTTGAAAATTGCGCTTTATTATACTATATTTTAAGAATAGTATTTTAATGATTATGTTATACTTTTGCTAAAAATTTGTAAATATGCTTTGGTAATAGTGGATTGAGGAGGCTGGAACAATGCCGATGCCTGATAAAAACGAAATGGAAACGTCACTGAAATTTTATTCGGTCATTTACCGTAAATATGATAGTCTGTCTGAATTGCACGGCAAATTGTACCATGCAAGACATGCTTATTTGGAAGAGGATACTTGCGGACGGCGTGTAATTGATGACATTTGCGACGGAATAGATACCAGATGGGTATATAATATTTCAAAAAGAAGTTTCAAATGGAAAAAAACAAAATGCGGAAAAGTGGTACAGCGTTCTATTCCTGAAGGGAACGGATATGGAGTGGTAACCATTGGCAATGATGACAGCATTGTAAGCAATACTGTTTTTAACGATCAGCATCAATGGGTGCATAATTACTACTACTTGAATGATGACTTGATTACTCCCCATATTATTATTGAGCCGGTTGAACATGAGAATGCGCTTTATTTTTTGGAATATGACAACACATGCGGCAAATACTCCAGAAAGAAATTGCATGCATGTCCTATGGCAGCAGGTACTGCGGTGCAAAGTATGGTTAATCATCAGCTGGGTGAACCGGAGATATGCGCGGCAACCAGTGAAGGCGATTTTTATTACTGTTCCGAAGCTGAATGTAATCGCAGATTAAGTTTGGCACAGAGTATTTGTCAGGAAGAAGACGGTACGTTACCAAAGTGGGAGGGACTGGATATGCAGGGCATTGCTCCTGAAGAGCCTGACTTTGACCCGAATATTGACGTATCCAAATATCACTTTAATTTTACACCGGAGCAAATGGGGATAGATGCTCTGTATGATATGCCAAACGGTTTTGAATCAAAGCAGGAGAACCGCACTTCGGATGCTTTGGAAAATACTCAGTCCGATTTGGATGAAAATCATCACAGCCCAATTGCGGATGCTGGAACTTCTGTAAACACGGAATCTTCCGATGAAGCAATAGGAGAACCTGAAAAGGCTAACTTGATGGTATCAACAAAATCCGGAGAAAAATTAGAATTGGCAAACTGTGAAACAACAGACTTAAAAAATGCTCTGCCGTCAGGACAGCCAAAACAGCCTACCGCTTATTTTTCCAACCGGGAATTATATCATATAGCAGATGTGTCCGAGCCTTCTGCTGACAAACCGGAAATCCATCAGAGCGTTGCTGTACAAAAGGAAGAGAACGTTGGTCAAGTATCCGAAAGTGGTATACAAGCAGCACAAACAGATATACCGCAGGAAAACATAAAAACAGCTGCACCGGCAATCGAACATAAAAATTCCCGCTATACAGTCGCGGTACAAAAAGCTAACGGAAAAACATTCTGTACGCAAGAAGTATTGAAACATACCATTCCCACATATGAAACATCTTCTGTAAAAAATATTTCCGCGTCAAAACGTATTGTAGTAAGTGAGGAAGAAAGTTACCTGTATTTTGGTCGGCTGATGGATGGTTTGCGCCAAGGCCGAGGAAGAACTGAGCTGGAAAATGGATATACTGCCTACGACGGCCATTATAAAGATGACAAACGTGATGGATTTGGTGTTTATTATTATAAGTCGGGTCAAATTTGTTATGCCGGCGATTGGAAAGAAAATCAGCGTGACGGCATAGGTGTTTCCTATACGCCCCATGGAGAAAATATCCATGTAGGAAAATGGAGCGGAGATAAACCGGTTGGCACAGGAGCCATCTTTGACGGAGACGGCAATTTATCTTTTGCAGGCAGAATTGAAAATGGTGTACGTCAAGGAGTAGGTATTTCTTACAAAGTGGAAGACGGTACAATTTTTGTTGGAAAATGGAAAGATAATATTCCTACCGGAAAAGGTTCTGAGTTTGACAGAGACGGAAATCTTATTTATACAGGTATGTGGAAAGAAGGAAAACGTCATGGCTTTGGTACGGAATATGACAAACAAGGAAAAATTGTTTTTACAGGTGAATGGGAAAATGATAAATACTTGGATGGCGTTTTGTATCAAAAAGTAGCGCATGATGACAGCAAGGAATCGGTAATCGACTTTTAATTGACAGTTCTGTACATATATGTAAAGAGAAAACATGGAACTTTCTTATGAAGATAATAGGAAGTTCCGTGTTTTCATTTTTTATCATAGCGATAGATATTTTAAACAGAACCGGAGGTGAGAAAATGAATTGGATAGAACTGCATAACGTCGAGTTTGGTGATTGTACTGTGTTAGGCGGTAACGGTCAAATGTTAATGATTGATTGTGGGTCTTTAAATGCCATTTTGGGCAAAGGTGCCTGCAAATTTGAAGAATATGCAAGCAGGTTAACAAAGCGGTATGCTCCAATTGAGCAAAGACATGGCATGATTTCACATTTTCACAAAGATCATGTGAATGGTTTTTCTGCCATTTTACAGGAAGAGCCTTTGTTTTTTCAGCGCATTTATTTGCCTCCTGCACCGCAGGACAACAATGGAAATCCGCTGCTGCTGGAGTTTGCACTGCTGGTTTATACATTTGTAACAGAGAAAAGTGATTACAGCGAGCTGGTAGACAATATCGTAACGGCTTTCATTCGCATGCGGAGATTGTCCAGCACGAACAATCTTGCTGTTTTATGTCAGGGCGACCAATTTGAATTGGATGACGTTACTTATGAAGTATTATGGCCAAAGCAAACGGAATATCCATATTCAGAGGCTTTTTACGAACTGGTAGAGCAGGCAAACCAATTGCTTACAACCACATGGGGAAATCATGCTGAACTTTTTTTAACCTATAAAGACGCTTTTTGTGACTGTTATTTACACTGTGTGGATTTATTTTCTCCCCATAGTTCTGCAGCATTGGAGGAAAAGAATGAAGCAGTTTCCCGTCTGGAAGCCATTTTGCATGAAATTGATAAGATAATTTATGAATTAAATTCATTACCTGTTGCACAGGATGTTGCGGAATTGATTGGTTCTCAAAAAGCGCGTATGCGTTTTGGAAAGGAACTAAACGGTTCTAGTATGGTCTTTCACAATCAAAAACAGAACCGTTGGTTTCAAAATAAACATACCAAGGAAGATATTTTATTTACGGGAGATGCAACCCCAAATACAATGGAGAAAATATCAGAGCTGCTCCATGACCGGTATTATTTAGTAAAAGCGCCTCACCATGGTACAAGTTCTGAGTGGTGGGAAGGATGGCGTGCAATAGAAATAGATCATATGTTAATCAGCAATGGGCATCACTCTGCAGGGGGAATGATTGATGAAAAATATGCGTTATTGCCTGCAATCAAACACTGTACCAACTGTACAAGATGCCGTTGGTATTTGGAAAAAGGAAAGTGCTGCAATCGTAAAAAGAAATGCAGAGAAAATGAACATCGTTCCCATAAAGTAAAAAAATGTCCTGCAAATCAACCGGAGCGGACAGATGGCATGTGTGGATGCAATATTTATACAGTCAGTTCTTTGGGGACTTATGCTTGCGATTGCACAGAGCAGCCCCGAATGGAATAAGTGATTTTTGCTAAAAAAGCTTTCCCAAACAATGGGAAAGCTTTTTCAGTGTTTTATTTTACCAATGTTGTATTTGGATAATACCATGCCAAAATCTCATCATAGGTAGAGCCTTGATTTGCCATGTATTCTGCACCTACTTGGCTCATTCCAACTCCGTGTCCGTATCCTTTTACATGAAAAGTGAATGTTCCGTTTTCATATGTTACTTCAAAATTGGCGGAACGCAGTCCGAATGCGGTGCGTGCTTCAGTACCTTTTCTCGCTTCTCCGCCAATGACAATTGCGGATACATACCCTGAGGTATCGTTGGTAATATCTCCAATCCAAGTGGAAGGGTCTCCTTCCAAAGTACAGTTCCATGCGCTTTGTGCGGCATTTTTAAATTCTTCTTCCGTAAGAGATACGGTTGTTCTGTATCCTTCGGCATATACATCTCCTGGGCTGGCTACAGGCACCAGATAGCTTCTGGAATTGCCGAATACTTCTTTGGCATCTTCGGTGGTACCTGCAGAAATCGCGTAATAAGTTGCGGTAATCAGTTGACCGTCTTGCTGTAATGTTTGCCCCATCACAGAGTCAATTGCTTCGGTTAAATTTTTATAATAGGAGTCAAATTGATCTCCCCAACGTTCCCGCATTTGGTCTTCGGATACATAAGTGAGCCACTGGGAAGGACTTGCTGCAAAATCGGCTCCTTTTAAGGCTGAGTTTGGAGATTGTCTCTGTGTCTGACGTAAACTGCTGTAGTATGTGTAAGCAGCAACCGCTTGTGCTTTAATCGCTTCCGGATGATACGTAGGAGAAATCTCAGCAGCCACAGTACCGATTACAAAGGTGCGGTCATCTACTTCAAATACTTCTCCTTTGACCGAATCGAGTATCTTAAAGGTCGCTGCTGAAGTTTCTGCTGCAGAAGAAACAGGCGCTTGGCTGGCAGGTTCCGAAGAAGCAGGCTGGGAAGAGGCAGGCTCTTGCGACGATACTTCTGCAATAGATTCAGCCGCGGAAACATCAGAAGAAATTTCACTGCTTGCTTGTTCGCTGCTGTTAAAATGTACTTTTACATCGTCTCCTATGGAAGCACCCAACGCAAAACACGGAACCACCAATAAAATCAGCAGAAGCAGAACAAGCAGAAGAATATTTCCTTTTTTATTTTTGATTCCGTTATGTTCTTTTTTACCTTTGTTTTTATACTCTTTCATAATTTCACACTCCTAATTATGATTGACAATTTATGTTTGAAAATTTGTAATTGTCATCAATTGGATATTTTCGTTACAAACACTTATTTGTAACGGCAAGTTCTATTGACTTTAGATAGTGGCTGTTATAAAATATTATGTAATACATTATGGACAAATGAATACTGTTTTAACACAAATTTGGAAAAGACTGTTTTTTAGGTATGATGTATATAACAGCCGTTTTTTCTTTTTACAAATGCATAAACGGAAAAAGGTGGTGGAAGAATGGGTTATGAAGACGACGGTGAGCGTCGTATGAAAATTTTGTCGCTTTGCGAAGAATTTCGCAGTAATAATCAAATTTCAAATGAAGTGTTTGAAAAATACGGTGTAAAACGTGGCTTAAGAAATGCAGACGGCACAGGCGTAATTGCCGGATTAACCAATATTTGTAATGTACATGGATATTTGATTGATGACGGAGAGAGAATTCCTGATCACGGCAAGCTGACTTATCGCGGAATTGACGTGGCAGATATTATTCATGGTTGTGCAGCAGATAATCGCTTTGGTTTTGAAGAAGTGATTTGGCTGCTTATTTTTGGTACACAGCCGACCAAGAAACAGTTGGAAGCTTTTACTGATATTATCAGTTCATACCGAGAATTGCCTGAATATTTTGCAGAGGATATGATTATCAAAGCTCCTTCTGCAAATATTATGAATAAGCTGGCGCGGTCAGTTCTGGCATTATATTCTTATGACGAAAATCCTGACAGCACTGCTTTGGAAAATGTAATGCGCCAGTCTATTCAGCTAATTGCCAGACTGCCTTCTATCATGACGTATTCCTATCAGGTAAAACGACGTCATTTTGATAAAGAAAGTATGTACTTTCATCCGCTGATTCCGTCGCATTCTACGTCAGAAGCGATTTTGCATACATTGCGTCCCGACAACCGTTTTTCAGATGAAGAAGCAAAATTGCTGGATACTTGTTTAATTCTTCACGCAGAACATGGAGGAGGTAATAATTCCACTTTTGCAACAAGAGTACTTTCTTCTTCCGGTACCGATACCTATTCTGCCATTGCAGGTGCAATTGGTTCTTTAAAAGGACCAAGACACGGAGGTGCAAATCACCGTGTTATGACCATGATGAAAGAACTGATGCGGGAGGTAAAAGACTGGACCAATGATGATGAAATTGCCGCATATTTGGAAAAAATACTGCGAAAAGAAGCAGGGGATCGGTCCGGCTTGATTTACGGAATGGGACATGCAATTTATACGTT
Organism: uncultured Clostridia bacterium; assembly: GCA_944384835.1. GTDB lineage: Bacteria > Bacillota > Clostridia > Oscillospirales > Acutalibacteraceae > UMGS1071. The sequence goes on from CALWUU010000014.1 coordinate 16,214, forward strand.
GTCTGATCCAAGAGCTGTAATTTTGAAAGAGCAGGCCAAAAAACTCTCGGCTCAAAAAGGAATGACAGAGCAATTCGATTTGTTTGAACGTGTAGAGCGTTTGTCTCCGGAAGTGTTTGAACAAGTGAAAGGTGTTTCCAAGGTTATTTGCGCCAATGTAGATTTTTATTCCGGATTTGTGTATGATATGCTGGGCTTGTCCAGTGATTTATACACGCCAATCTTTGCTGTTTCACGTATTGCCGGATGGTGCGCTCACCGTATTGAGGAGCTGACTACTTGCAGACGTATTATTCGTCCGGCATACCGCTCCATTACGCACAACCAAGGTTATATTCCTTTAGAAAAAAGGGGTTAGCCTGTACACAATTTTAAGAGAGGAAGTTATTTGATTTGAGAATCAAGACAGCTTGGTTTATCTTAATTGGTGCATTGGTTGTGGCACTTCCTGGTCGCATCTACCAAATGCTGTTTTTGGTAGATCCTGTAACAGGATTTTTCACGGATCAAAATATTGTAGCTATTTGCTTGGCTGTATTTATGATAATTGCTTCTGCTGTTATCATGTTTATGTGCTTTTACGATAAAAATGCCCCAAAAAGATTTGAACCAATAAAAAATATTCCGGCTATGCTGGCCGCCGCTGCCTGCGGTATTGGTATTATTGTGCATTCCATATCCGCTTTGTTAATTGATAACAGAGCACACAGCTCTTTGTCTCAAGATGCCGCAAATGCAGTAAATTCGCTGGAAAGCGGACAAGCTTACTTAAATGTAATTATGGCTTTTGTCGGCGTGGCGGCAGGTGTTGTCATTTTAATTGAAGCATTTAATTTTGCAACGGGAAAAAATCTGTTTCGTTCTATTCCCGTGGTTGCCATTATACCGCCGTTATGGTTTTGCATTAATTTAATTACTTTATTTACAAACTATACCAATGTAACATATATGACAGAGAATATGATGGATATGTTCTCTTTGATACTGGTTACATTTTTTCTGCTGTCCCAAGGCAAAATGTTTGCAAGGGTGAATCCTGTAAAATCAGGAAAACGAATTTACGCCTTTGGTTTGCCAACCATTCTGTACGGATTTGTGTCCGCATTGCCGACTTTTGTTCTGCAGATTATGGATTTGCCCCACACCAGTTCTTTAAAGCTGACCCTGAATATTGCTATTTTTCTGGTTGCTGTGTATGCTTTGGTGTTTTTATTAATTTATCCTAAAATTCCAAATTACAGAGAAGAAATGGAAGAAGAGGAAGAGAAGAATGAACAACCGGAAGAAGATATACAGCCGTTGGCAGAGGAATTTCCAAAACAGGAAGAAGTAAAGGAATCAGCACCTGTTGTACAGCAAGCAGAGCGTCCCACTTTAAATGATATGGAATTGGAAGCAGATGAAGAAGAGAGTGAGCCGTTGACCTTTGAAGATGACGGCAGAGAAATTCCATATTTAATTCATAGGGAACCTGTTTTCCATTTGGAAAAAAAAGAACGTAAAAAGAAAAATAAAAAGAAAAAGAAAAGAAGTATTTTTTACTTCATACCTTTTGTAAAAAAACGTGTTGATAAAAAAGA